>NZ_JBHYZP010000006.1:16276-122983 GCF_042752355.1 Streptomyces sp. NPDC059255 | reverse complement strand
ACCGGCTACGGGATACCACCCTAGTGGTTGAACGCCATTATTGCCAACGCCGCGCGGTGGGCCCCCACCAACGGGGTGCCCTACGGCGCCGGGACTGTCCCCGTGCCCCCGAAAGCCCTCGCGGGCCTCTCAGCGGCCGGTGACGGACCCGTACGGGGTCACTTGACCTCGACGGAGGCGCCGGCGGCCTTGAGGGACTCGGCAGCCTTCTCGGCGGCCTCCTTGGCGACCTTCTCGACGACGGGCTTGGGGGCGCCGTCCACGAGGTCCTTGGCCTCCTTGAGGCCCAGGGAGGTCAGCTCGCGCACGACCTTGATGACCTGGATCTTCTTCTCGCCGGCACCCGTGAGGATGACGTCGAACTCGTCCTGGACCTCTTCCTCCGCGGCGGCGACAGCGGCGCCACCGGCGGCGGCAGCGGCGACCGGGGCGGCGGCCGTGACGTCGAACTTCTCCTCGAAGGCCTTCACGAAGCCGGAGAGCTCGATGAGGGTCATGTCCTCGAACTGCGCGAGCAGCTCGTCCTGGGTGAGCTTCGCCATGATGGCGGTCCTTCCACTAATTCGGCTGGTGCCGTATGTACAGTTCCGCGGGCGTACCGGCCCGCTGTGACCGACCGGGTGTGATCACCCGGGACCGAGCGTGATTACTCGGAGTCGGCCTCGACGGGGGCCGGCGTACCGGCACCGTCCTGCTCTTCCTTCTGGGCACGAAGAGCCTCCGCGGTGCGGACGAACTTCGACGGGAGCGCCTGGAAGAGAGCGGCAGCCTGCGACTGCTTGCCCTTCATGGCACCGGCCAGCTTGGAAAGCAGAACCTCACGGGACTCGAGGTCCGCGAGCTTCTTGATCTCGTCGGCGCTGAGCGCCTTGCCGTCAAGGACGCCGCCCTTGATGACGAGATTCGGGTTGTCCTTGGCGAAGTCACGAAGACCCTTCGCCGACTCCACCGGGTCACCGGTGACGAAGGCAACCGCTGTCGGACCCGCGAAGAGGTCGTCCAGCGCGTTGATCCCGGCCTCGTTGGCCGCGATCTTGGTCAGCGTGTTCTTCACCACGGCGTACTGGGCGTTCTCACCGAGAGAACGGCGCAGCTCCTTGAGCTGCGCCACGGTGAGACCCCGGTACTCGGTCAGCACAGCGGCGTTCGAGCTGCGGAACTGATCCGCCAGCTCGGCTACCGCGGCAGCCTTGTCGGGCCTTGCCATGAGCGTCGGCCTCCTTCCGGGTGATGAGGACCGCTCAGAAGGGGCTGGGCAAAACGAAACGCCCCGGCGCAGGCGCACGGGGCGTAGCTCGACCGAATGGGATCCGGGAGCTCTCCACAGTCACCTGCGCGGGTCGTCCGCAGCTAGCGGATCCTTCGGCCGCCGCACCCTCTTACGAGGACACGGCAACGACCAGCGGTCTTTGGCTTCTGGGGAAGAGTACGTGAGTTTTGTGCGGTACGGCAAATCAGCTTGCGGCGCCGCCGGCGCCCTCGTCCGCCAGTCCCGCCATCATCTCGGCGAGGTCGAAGGTCTCACCGGCCGACGGGGCCTCGACCTGCGTCTTCGCCCCGTAGTCCGAGTAGTGCGCGGAAACCTTCACCAGGCCCTGGGAGGTCTTCATGCCGATGTTCATCTGGACCGGGTAGTCGTCCTCGTTGACCCAGACCTCGGTGTCGTACCCCTCCATGCCCGACTTCTTCATCGAGTCGATCATGTCCTGGCGTTCCTTCTCGTCCAGCACACCGAGCGCGCCGTCGGACTTCATCATCTCGTCGAGGGTCAGCGTGCCCTTGTAGTGCTCGGCCGGGACCCCGTCCACCTTCTCGGAGCCGACGTGCTTGAGCTGCGGCGAGTCCAGCAGCAGGGCGAGCTGCTGCGCCGGGTCCTGGTTCATGTTCTCCAGGCCGCTCGTCATCTGCTTCTCCAGCGCCTTGTCCCCCGACGCTTCGGCCGCGGCGGCCATGTCGAGCTTCATCCAGCGCTTGCCGTCCATCTCCTTGGCCGCCTCGGCGCCCGCGTCCACGTACAGGACGTTGTCGACCCAGATCATCCGGGTGTTCTCGAGACCCGCGTTCTCGGCGCTCAGCGCGGCGCCCTTCACGGTCATGTCCATCACGGTCGGGCCCCAGCCCATGACCCCGGACATCTCCATGTCGCCCTCGACCATGCCCGCGGACTCCGGCATCGTCATCGTCATGCGGACCTTGGCGGACTTCGCCTCGGAGGTCTTCTGGTAGGCCGCGGTGATGACCTCGGTGGCGCTCGACTTCGCCGGCGCCTTCTCGGCCGCCGGGGCGCTCTTCTTCTCCGTATCGCCGCCCTGACACCCCGCGACACCGGCCATGACGGCCACCGCGGTCAGGCAGACGCCCCCGCGCCTCCATACGGATATGTTCATGATCCCCACCCCTGTTTCGTACGTACAACTGTCCCGAACCGTAGCGCACAGGTCTGACACACCCTCGTACCCCGAAAGCCGGGCCCCGCACCTCCGGAGAGGTGCGGGGCCCGGCTTTCGCGTGTGCGGTGCGGCCCGTGGCCACCGTCGGATCAGACGGCGGCCGGGTCCTCCTCGACGAGGAGGTTACGGGTGCGGTTGGCGTCCAGCGGGATGCCGGGGCCCATCGTGGTGGCCAGGGTGGCCTTCTTGATGTAGCGGCCCTTGGCGGCGGACGGCTTGAGACGGAGGATCTCCTCCAGCGCCGCGGCGTAGTTCTCGACCAGCTTCGTCTCGTCGAAGGAGACCTTGCCGATGATGAAGTGCAGGTTCGAGTGCTTGTCGACGCGGAACTCGATCTTTCCGCCCTTGATGTCGTTCACAGCCTTGGTGACATCGGGGGTGACCGTGCCGGTCTTCGGGTTCGGCATCAGACCACGCGGGCCGAGGACGCGGCCGAGGCGGCCGACCTTGCCCATGAGGTCCGGGGTGGCGACGACGGCGTCGAAGTCCAGACGGCCCTTCGAGACCTCGTCGATCAGTTCGTCGGCGCCGACGATGTCGGCGCCCGCGGCACGCGCGGCCTCGGCACGGTCACCGGTCGCGAAGACCAGGACCCGGGCGGTCTTGCCGGTGCCGTGCGGAAGGTTCACGGTGCCACGGACCATCTGGTCGGCCTTGCGCGGGTCGACGCCCAGCCGCATGGCCACCTCGACGGTGCCGTCGAACTTGGTGGCGGTGGTGTCCTTGGCGATACGGACGGCTTCGAGCGGGGCGTACAGACGCTCCCGGTCGACCTTCGCGTCCGCGCCGCGGAGAGCCTTGCTGCGCTTCACTTCTTCTCCTGGTGTTTCTTCAGGTGTGGAGTTCGTGGTGCGGGCCGCGCTCGGCCCTTCCACTGGGGATGTGCCCGGCTGGGTCAGCCCTCGACCGTGACGCCCATGGAGCGGGCGGTGCCGGCGATGATCTTCTCGGCGGCGTCCAGGTCGTTGGCGTTCAGGTCGGGCATCTTGGTCGTGGCGATCTCGCGCACCTGGTCGCGGGTGAGCTTCGCGACCTTCTTGACGTGCGGCTCGCCGGAGCCCTTGTCCACACCAGCGGCCTTGAGGATCAGCTTGGCGGCCGGCGGAGTCTTGGTGATGAAGGTGAAGGAGCGGTCCTCGTAGACCGTGATCTCCACCGGCACGACCATCCCACGCTGCGACTCGGTCGCGGCGTTGTAGGCCTTGCAGAACTCCATGATGTTGACGCCGTGCTGGCCCAGCGCGGGGCCGACCGGCGGAGCCGGGTTGGCCGCGCCGGCACTGATCTGGAGCTTGATGAGCCCCGTGACCTTCTTCTTCTTGGGAGGCATTGCTCTCTCCGGGTCCAGTTGAGAGTTTTCAGCCCGCCGTCCGGTCATCCGGATGGAGGCATACCGCACAACGATAACGGGTATAGCCGTACGGCCAAAAACCGACAGGTCAGACAGGTACGAAACCTGTCTGACCTGTCGGAAGCAGGTGTTCCGGAAGAAGGGTCAGTTCTTCTGGATCTGGTCGAAGCTCAGCTCGACCGGGGTCTCGCGGCCGAAGATCTCCACCAGGCCCTTGACCTTCTTCGAGTCGGCGTTGATCTCGTTGATCGTCGCCTGGAGGGTGGCGAAGGGGCCGTCCGTGACGGTGACGGAGTCGCCGACCTCGAAGTCCAGCACCTGGACCTCGACCCTGCGGGACGGCGCGGGCTTGCCCTCGGCCTCGGCGGCCTCGCGGGCGGCCTTCTCCTCGGCCTCCGGGGCGAGCATCTTGACGATCTCGTCGAGGGTCAGCGGGTACGGGTCGTAGGCGTTGCCCACGAAGCCGGTGACGCCGGGGGTGTTGCGGACGACACCCCAGGACTCGTTGGTCAGGTCCATGCGGACCAGGACGTACCCGGGAAGCTTGTTCTGGCGAACGTTCTTGCGCTCGCCGTTCTTGATCTGGACGATCTCTTCCTCGGGGACTTCAGCCTGGTAGATGAATTCCTCGACGTTGAGCGAGACGGCGCGCTGCTCCAGGTTGGCCTTCACGCGCTTCTCGTAGCCCGCGTAGGTGTGGATCACGTACCACTCGCCGGGCAGCCCGCGGAGTTCGTCACGCAGGGCGGCGACCGGGTCGGCCGGGGCTTCCGCCACAGCTTCCGTCTCGTCCTCGTCCTCGGCATCGTCGGCGGCCGCGTCCGCGGCGTCCTCGGCGGACCCTTCGCTCTCGTCCTCGACGTGCAGCGCGGCCTTTTCGGCCGGCTCGCCGGCGGCGATGTCAGCTGCTTCGGCCTGGTCCGCCTCGACAGCGTCCGCCGCCTCGACGATGTCGGTCTGGTCCTTCCGGGACTCCACCGACTCGCTGGCGTCGTTCAGTTTCGGGTCAGACACGGTGGCTGCTTCTTCCTGGCTCAATGGCTGGAACACGCGAAAGGGGCGCCGCACCGGGCGCCCTTCGCGGGATCAGCCGAAGACGTACTTGATTGCTTGCTGGAAGCCATAGTCAACCACGGTCACCAGACCGATCATGACGACCACGAAGACAATCACCACGGTGGTGTACGTCGTCAGCTGGTTACGAGTCGGCCAGACGACCTTGCGCAGCTCGGCGACGATCTGTCGGTAGAAGAGCGCGAGACGGCCCAGGGGGCCCTTCTTGCCGCGCTTTCCGCCCTTGCGGGGCTTCTTCGACTCGGCGGACTCATCGTCGGCATCAGGCTTGTCGATGGAGCCCACGGCGTCCGCCACTCTCTCTCACCTGATTCCGGGTCGTGACCGTGCCGCGCCCGGGGGAGCCGCACGGCGATGCGTTGAATGAACGTACATGCGCACACATCCTGGCGAAGGTGTGTGTAGCAGGGCCGGAGGGACTTGAACCCCCAACCGCTGGTTTTGGAGACCAGTGCTCTACCAATTGAGCTACGACCCTTTGCGTTCTCCCTCAACCTACCGCATCCGACCGGATGCACGGAGTGCCCGGTGCGGCTTCGGTGATGAAGGCCAACGACGAGTGAGTGTACGTGGTGATGAGCCATGCGTCGAACAGCTTCCCCGGGACCCGGCCGTCCACTGTTGGTTCGCAGAGCCATCCTCCGTTTGTTCGCGGAGCCATCCCCTTCCTGTTCGCAGAGCCATCCTCCTTCTTGTTCGCAGAGCCATCCTCCGTTTGTTCGCAGAGCGAAACGTATGTGTCGTGGAGGTATCCGGTCTGGGACCATGGGCCGCATGAGCGCTGCAACCCCTCCCACCGAGCGCCGGGTCTCCACCCGTATCGGCGCGATCTCCGAGTCCGCGACCCTCGCCGTGGACGCCAAGGCCAAGGCCCTGAAGGCCGCCGGGCGTCCGGTGATCGGCTTCGGCGCCGGCGAGCCCGACTTCCCGACCCCCGGCTACATCGTCGACGCCGCGGTCGAGGCCTGCCGCAACCCCCGGTTCCACCGCTACACGCCGGCGGGCGGGCTCCCCGAGCTGAAGGCCGCCATCGCCGCGAAGACGCTGCGTGACTCCGGTTACGAGATCGACGCGTCGCAGATCCTCGTGACCAACGGCGGCAAGCAGGCGATCTACGAGGCCTTCGCCGCCATCCTGGACCCGGGCGACGAGGTCATCGTCCCCGCGCCGTACTGGACGACGTACCCCGAGTCGATCCGGCTGGCCGGCGGTGTCCCGGTAGAGGTCGTGGCCGACGAGACCACGGGCTACCGCGTCTCCGTCGAGCAGTTGGAGGCCGCCCGCACGGAGCGTACGAAGGTCGTGCTCTTCGTCTCGCCGTCCAACCCGACGGGCGCCGTCTACAGCGCCGCGGACACCGAGGCCATCGGCCGCTGGGCCGTCGAGCACGGCCTGTGGGTGCTGACCGACGAGATCTACGAGCACCTCGTCTACGGGGACGCCGTCTTCACCTCGCTGCCGGCCGTCGTCCCCGAGCTGCGCGACAAGTGCATCGTGGTCAACGGCGTGGCCAAGACGTACGCCATGACCGGCTGGCGGGTCGGCTGGCTCATCGGCCCCAAGGACGTCGTCAAGGCCGCGACCAACCTCCAGTCGCACGCCACGTCCAACGTCTCCAACGTCGCGCAGGCCGCCGCCCTGGCCGCCGTCTCCGGCGACCTGGAGGCGGTCGCCGAGATGCGGACCGCCTTCGACCGGCGCCGCCGGACGATCGTCCGGATGCTCAACGAGATCGACGGCGTGGTCTGCCCGGAGCCCGAGGGCGCGTTCTACGTCTACCCGTCGGTGAAGGCCCTGCTCGGCAAGGAGATCCGCGGCACCCGCCCGCAGTCCTCCGTCGAGCTGGCCGCGCTGATCCTGGACGAGGTCGAGGTCGCGGTCGTCCCGGGCGAGGCGTTCGGCACGCCCGGGTATCTGCGGCTCTCCTACGCGCTCGGTGACGAGGATCTCGCCGAGGGCATCGGGCGCGTCCAGAAGCTGCTGGCCGAGGCCAGGGACTGACGGCTCGCCCGCTCGCCCCACCCGCTCCCACCAGCGACTCGACGGGTCCCCGGCCACCGGCCGGGGACCCGTTCCCGATTCCGGATCTGTGTTCGGGCAAGATCTCGATCGGCGAAAGTGGCTGCCGGTCCTCTTTCCGTACGGCAGGATCTATGGATGGAGAGCACCACCCCCCGCCCCAGGGACCTCAGCCTGCTGCCCAAGGCTCATCTGCACCTGCACTTCACCGGCTCGATGCGGCCCTCGACGCTGCTGGAGCTCGCCGACAAGTACGGCGTCCATCTCCCCGACGCGCTGACCGGCGGCGAACCCCCGAAACTGCGCGCCACCGACGAACGCGGCTGGTTCCGCTTCCAGCGGCTGTACGACATCGCCCGGTCCTGTCTGCGGACGCCCGAGGACATCCAGCGGCTGGTGCGCGAGGCCGCCGAGGAGGACGTGCGGGACGGCTCCGGCTGGCTGGAGATCCAGGTCGACCCCACCTCGTACGCCCCGCACCTCGGCGGGCTGATCCCGGCGCTGGAGGTCATCCTGGACGCCGTGGACTCCGCGTCGCGGGAGACCGGGCTCGGGATGCGCGTGCTGGTCGCGGCGAACCGCATGAAGCACCCGCTGGAGGCACGGACGCTGGCCCGGCTCGCGGTGCGGTACGCGGACCGGGGCGTCGTCGGGTTCGGGCTCTCCAACGACGAGCGGCGCGGCATGGCCAGGGACTTCGACCGGGCGTTCGCGATCGCCAGGGACGGCGGGCTGCTGGCCGCGCCGCACGGCGGCGAGCTGACGGGGCCCGCGTCCGTACGGGACTGCCTGGACGATCTGCGGGCCTCCAGGATCGGGCACGGCGTCCGCGCCGCGGAGGACCCCCGGCTGCTGCGCAAGCTCGCGGAGCGGGGCGTGACCTGCGAGGTCTGCCCCGCCTCGAACGTCGCGCTGGGCGTCTACGAGAAGCCCGAGGACGTCCCCCTGCGGGCGCTCTTCGACGCCGGGGTCCCGATGGCGCTCGGCGCGGACGACCCGCTGCTCTTCGGTTCCCGGCTGGCGGCGCAGTACGAACTGGCGCGGCTGCACCAGAGCTTCACCGACGCGGAGCTGGCCGAGCTGGCCCGCCAGTCGGTACGGGGGTCCGCGGCGCCGCCCGCGGTGCGGGAGAAGCTGCTGGCCGGGATCGACGCCTGGCTGGCCGCCTGACCGGTCCGCGGAGGCTTCGGAGACTCAGGAAGCCTCGGAGACTCTGAGGCTCCGCGGTTTCGGGGACCTCAGAGGCTGACGCCCACCGTCACCGGCTCGTTGACCAGGGTGATCCCGAAGGTGTCCTGCACCCCCGCGACCACCTCGCGCGCGAGGGCGAGCAGGTCCTCCGTGCGCGCGGCGCCCCGGTTGGTGAGGGCGAGGGTGTGCTTGGTGGAGATGCGGGCCGGGCCCGTGCCGTACCCCTTGGTGAAGCCGGCGCGGTCGATCAGCCAGGCCGCCGAGGTCTTCGTGCGCCCCTCCCCCTCCGGGAAGCCGGGGGGTGTCACGTCGTCGCCGAGCCGGGCCCGGACGCGCGCCACGAACTCCGCGTACTGCGCGTCGGTGAGGATCGGGTTGGTGAAGAAGGACCCCGCGGACCAGGTGTCGTGGTCCTCCGGGTCGAGCACCATGCCCTTTCCGGCCCGCAGCTTGAGGACGGTGTCCCGGGCGGTGGTGGCGGGGACCCGGTCGCCGGGTTCGACGCCGAGGGCGCGGGCGGTCTCGGCGTACTTGAGGGGGGCGGAGAGCCCGCCCGCGTCCTCCAGCCCGAAGCGGACCCGCAGCACGACCCAGCGCCCGGGGTGCTGCTTGAAGCGGCTGTGGCGGTACGAGAAGCCGCACTCGGCGCCGGTGAGCGTCACGGTCCCGCGGGCGGCGCGGTCGTACGCGACGACCTCCGTGATGGTCGTGGAGACCTCCTGGCCGTACGCGCCGACGTTCTGGATCGGGGTGGCGCCGGCCGAGCCCGGGATGCCGGCGAGGCATTCGACGCCCGCGAGGCCCGCCTCGACGGTCCGGGCGACGGCGTCGGTCCACACCTCGCCGGCGGCCAGTTCCAACGCCGTGCCGTCGAGCGTGAAGCCCTTGGTCGCGATGCGCAGGGCGGTGCCGTCGAAACCCCGGTCGCCGATGACCAGATTGCTGCCGCCGCCGATGATCAGGAGCGGGGTGCCCGCGTCGTCCGCCTCCCGCACGGCGGCGATCACCTCGTCGTCGGTGACCGCCGTCACGAGGCGGGTGGCGGGGCCGCCGAGGCGGAAGGTGGTCAGGGGGGCGAGGGGAGCATCGCGGAGTTCGTGCACGGGGACAAGAGTACGGCCGTGGCCCCGCACCGGACCGGAGCCCGGGGCGGGCCGTGAACGGGCAGGAGCCGGGGGCGTGAACCGGCACGGGCGGGCGCGAGCCGGAGCCCTGGGCGGGCATGCGTAAGGGGCGCCCGCCATTGCGGGCGCCCCTTACCGGCGGGGCCGGGAGGCCCGGTGGTGCGTCGGATCAGGCGAGGCGGACGACGGCGCGGGCCATGCCCAGCACCTTCTGTCCCGCGCTCGTCGCCGTCAGATCCACCCGGACCCGGCCGTCCTCCAGCTTCGCGGCGACCTTCGCGCTGACCTCGACCAGCGCGCCCGTGTCGTCGTTGGGGACGACGACGGGCCGGGTGAAGCGGACGCCGTACTCGACGACGGCACCCGGGTCGCCCGCCCAGTCGGTCACCACGCGGATCGCCTCGGCCATGGTGAACATGCCGTGGGCGATGACGTCGGGGAGGCCGACCTCCTTCGCGAACTTCTCGTTCCAGTGGATCGGGTTGAAGTCCCCGGAGGCGCCCGCGTACCGCACCAGCGTCGCCCGGGTGACGGGCATGCTCAGCGGCGGCAGCTCCGTACCGACCTCGACGTCGTCGTAACCGATCTTCGCGGTCATCGGTCTCACGCCCCCTCGGCGGCGCGTGCCACCAGCTTGGTCCAGGCGGTCACGACATGCTCGCCGGCCTCGTCGTGCACGTCGCCGCGCACGTCGATGATGTCGTTCCCGGCGAGCGACTTGATCGCCTCGATGGTGGAGGTGACCGTCAGCCGGTCCCCCGCGCGCACCGGGCGGGAGTACGTGAACTTCTGGTCGCCGTGGACCACGCGGCTGTAGTCGAGACCGAGCTGCGGATCGGCGATGACCTCGCCCGCGGCCTTGAACGTGATCGCGAACACGAAGGTCGGCGGCGCGATCAGATCGGTGTGCCCCAGCGCCTTGGCGGCCTCCGGGTCGGTGTACGCCGGATTGGTGTCGCCCACCGCCTCGGCGAACTCACGGATCTTCTCCCGGCCGACCTCGTACGGCGCGGTGGGCGGATAGCTCCGCCCCACGAAGGACTGATCGAGCGCCACTGACTCGCTCCCTCCCTGATGTAAGTGACCGATGTAAGTGACCACAGCAAACGACGCGAGGCCGTCCCCAACCGGGGACGGCCTCGCATACGAGCCTGATTCAGCGCGTTTCGCGGTGCGCGGTGTGCGAGTTGCAGCGCGGGCAGTGCTTCTTCATCTCAAGACGGTCCGGGTTGTTACGCCGGTTCTTCTTGGTGATGTAGTTCCGCTCCTTGCACTCCACGCAGGCCAGCGTGATCTTCGGGCGGACGTCGGTGGCAGCCACGTGAGTGCTCCTTGGACGGACAACGGATGAAAGGATGAACGCATAAAAGAGTAGCCGATCGAAGGACCGACCCCACAATCGGCTACTTTTGTGTAGCGGTGACCGGACTTGAACCGGTGACACAGCGATTATGAGCCGCTTGCTCTACCGACTGAGCTACACCGCTTCGATGCTGGATCTCCTCGCCCGGAGGCGAGGATCACCGAACATCTGAGCCCCAATACGGAATCGAACCGTAGACCTTCTCCTTACCATGGAGACGCTCTACCGACTGAGCTATTGGGGCGAGCGATGAAGACATTACACGGTCGCCCGCCGATCGCCCAAATCCGTTTCGTGGCCCGTCGCCCCAGCTGTCGCGCCCCGTGTCACACGCCACTTCCGGCACCGCCCCGGCACGGTTCCGGCGCGGGCCCTGCGTCCTGCCACGGGCTCGCCGGTACGACTATTCCGCTCCTCCGTGAAGCCCGGCCCGGGCGCCCCTAGGCTCGGCACACGCTCCGTGACCTTGCACACCGCGCGGAACACCTCCCCCAGGAGCCCGATGCCCGACAGCCCGCCGCAGCCGCCCGACGGGGCCACGGCCGACACCACCGCGCTCGTGCTCTGCGGCGCCCGGCTCGCCGACGGCCGGACCGTCGACGTACGGATCGGCGCGGGCCGGATCGAGGCCGTGGGCACCGCGGGCAGCCTCCCGCCGGGCACCGGCGCCGCGCGCGTGGACCTCGGCGGCTATCTGCTGCTCCCGGCCCCGGCCGAGCCGCACGCCCACAGCGACACCGCGCTCAGCGCCGACCTCGCCGCCGAGGGGCCCGTCCCGTACACCTCCGAGGATGTGCAGCGCCGGGCCACCGAGGCCACGCTCCTCCAGCTCGGGCACGGGGCGACCGCGCTGCGTTCCCATGTACGGATCGGGGACGCGCAGGAGCTGGGCCGGCTCGCCGCGGTGCTCCAGGCGCGCCGCTCGCTGCGCGGGCTCGCCGATCTGACCGCCGTCGCGGTGCCCCGGCTGCTGACCGGGCTCGCGGGCGCCGACGGGCTCGCCATGCTGCGCGACGCGGTGAAGATGGGCGCGGGGGTGGTGGGCGGCTGCCCTGACCTCGACCCCGATCCGGCCGGGTACGTGGAGGCGGTGCTGGAGATCGCGGCGGAGCACGGCTGCCCCGTCGATCTGCACACGCAGGGCACGGAGCCGGCCAGGATCGCGCGGCTCGCGGCGCTGGCGGGCGGCGTGCCGGCCGGGGTGACGCTCGGGCCGTGCGCGGGGCTGGCCACGCTGCCCGCCGAGGTGGCGGCGCGGGCGGCGGACCAGCTGGCGGCGGCCGGAGTGACCGTGGTCTGCCTGCCGCAGGGCGGCTGCGGGGGCGTGGAGCGGCGCGGTACGGAGCCCGTGGGCGGGGCGCGCGGGGTGGCCCCCGTACGGCTGCTGCGGGCGGCGGGCGTACGGCTGGCGGCGGGCGGCGGGGCGCTGCGGGACGTGTCGAACCCGGTGGGGCGCGGCGATCCACTGGAGGCCGCGTATCTGCTGGCCTCGCAGGGCGGGGTACGGGCGGCGGACGCGTACGGCGCGGTGAGCCGGGTGGCGCGGGCCGCGATGGGGCTGCCGGAGGTGCGGGTGGAGGCGGGCTTCCCGGCGGAGCTGCTGGCGGTGCGCGGGGAGCGGATCGAGGGGGTGCTGTCGCTCGCGTACAGCAGGATCGTGATCCACCGGGGGCGGGTGGTGGCGCGGACCAGTGCGGTACGGGAGTACTGCGACTCGGCCGCGGGGGCGCTGTCCGAGCTGCCGGAGCTGCCGCGCCAGGGACGGTCGGGCGCGGGCCCGTGAGGCACGGCGGCCGGCCGGCGGCCGCACCCCTGCGCGGGACGCGGCGTCCCGGCGTACGGTCGTGACCATGCGAATCGTGATTGCCGGAGGACATGGTCAGATCGCGTTGCGGCTGGAGCGTCTGCTCGCCGCGCGCGGACACGGGGTGGCGGGCATCATCCGCGACCCGGGTCAGGCGGCGGAGTTGCGGGACGCGGGCGCCGAACCGGTCGTACTGGACCTGGAGTCGGCCTCGGTGGAGGCGGTGGCGGCGGTGCTGACGGGCGCGGACGCGGCGGTGTTCGCGGCGGGCGCGGGCGGCGGCAGCGGCGCGGCCCGCAAGAAGACGGTGGATCTCGGCGCGGCGGTGCTCTTCGCGGACGCGGCGGAGCGCGCGGGCGTCCGCCGCCACCTGGTCGTCTCGTCGATGGGCGCGGACCCCGACCACGCGGGCGACGAGGTCTTCGACGCGTACCAGCGCGCCAAGGGCGCGGCGGACGTCTCCGTACGGTCGAGGCCGGGCCTTGACTGGACGATCCTGCGGCCGGGCGCGCTGACGGACGACGCCGGTACGGGGCTGGTCGCGCTGGCGGAGTCGACGGGGCGGGGCGCGGTGCCGCGCGACGACGTGGCGGCGGTGCTGGCGGCGCTGCTGGAGACGCCGGGCACGGCGGGTCTGACCCTGGAGCTGATCGGCGGGGCGGTCCCGGTGGCGGACGCGGTGGACGCGGCGGCGAACGGCGGCTGACCACGGGCGGGGCGGCAGCCACGAACGACGGCTGACCACCAGTGGGGGGCGGCCGCGAACGGGCGGCCGTCCTCATGCGAATGGCCCCTTCCGCACGTCTCCGTGCGGAAGGGGCCATCTCGATCGCGTGGCGGCGCCAGGATTCGAACCTGGGAAGGCTAAGCCGGCGGATTTACAGTCCGCTCCCATTGGCCACTCGGGCACACCGCCATGGGATGTCATTACCGTCCGAGCTGGCCTTTTCGGGCCGGTGCTCCTTGGCAACGACGTAAACGATACCCGATGCCCGGGGGTGCTCCGCCACCGGATTGTTCCGCGCTCGGAGCGTTCCCGGGTGACTAGGCTTTACGGCGAACGGCCGTCGGCGTCCGGGGCGTCCGGCACGGCCCAAGCATCCATACAGGCAGACCGATACAAGGAGCCACAGGACATGGCCGACTCCAGTTTCGACATCGTCTCGAAGGTCGAGCGGCAGGAGATCGACAACGCCCTCAACCAGGCCGCGAAGGAGATCTCGCAGCGCTACGACTTCAAGAACGTGGGGGCCTCGATCGGCTGGTCCGGCGAGAAGATCCTGATGCAGGCCAACTCGGAGGAGCGGGTCAGCGCGATCCTCGACGTCTTCCAGTCCAAGCTGATCAAGCGTGGCATCTCGCTGAAGGCGCTGGACGCGGGCGAGCCGCAGTTGTCCGGCAAGGAGTACAAGATCTTCGCGTCGATCGAGGAGGGCATCTCCCAGGACAACGCCAAGAAGGTCGCGAAGATCATCCGTGATGAGGGTCCCAAGGGCATCAAGGCCCAGGTGCAGGGCGACGAGCTGCGGGTCAGCTCGAAGAGCCGGGACGACCTCCAGACCGTGATCGCGCTGCTGAAGGGGCAGGACTTCGACTTCGCCCTCCAGTTCGTGAACTACCGCTGAGGAAGGCGGTTCGGGGACCGCGCCCGGGCGGTGGGTGCGGTGTCCGAATTCCGCCAGCTTCGCGGTTCCCAGGGACGCAGACTGGTCACTGAGCACGGGCGGGCGGGTGGGGAACGCACCGCTCGGAGAGGAGCGAGTGATGACAGTCACCTTGAGGACCACCTTGTACGCCACCGTGGACAGCCCGCTGGGTGAAGTGCTCCTGGCCGGCGCGGAGTCCGCCACGGCGCGGGACGGTGTGGCACTCTCCTCGCTCTCCCTGCCGGGCCAGAAGGGCGCGGCGGTCGTGCGGGAAGGCTGGGTCCGGGCGCCGGGGGCGTTCGCCGGGATCGCGGAGCGGCTCGGGGCGTATTTCGAGGGCGCGCTGACGGAGTTCGACATCGAGTACGCGGCCGGGGGCACGGAGTTCCAGCGCCGGGTCTGGGCGGCGGTGGACACCATCCCGTACGGCGTGACGGTGACGTACGGGCAGATCGCGGCGCGGGTCGGCGCGTCCGGCGCGGGGGTGCGGGCCGTGGGGACGGCGATCGGGCGCAACCCGCTGCTCGTCGTACGGCCGTGTCACCGCGTGATCGGCGCGGACGGGGCGCTGCGGGGGTACGCGGCCGGACTGGAGCGCAAGGAGCGGCTCCTCCGGCTGGAGGGCGCGCTGGCGTCATGAGCGCCGGCCCGGCGGGGGGACGCGGCGCGGCGGGAGACGGCGACGCGTTGTTCCCGGAGCCGGTCGCGGCGGGCGAGGGGCGAGCCGTGGTGGCGCCCGGGGCCGTGCATGTGCCGGGGTGGTTGCCGGCCGGGCGCCAGCGGGAGCTGGTGGAGGTCTGCCGGGGCTGGGCGCGGGGGCCGGTGCCGATCCGGCACACGGTGCTGCCGAACGGCGGGGTGATGTCCGTACAGACGGTGTGTGTGGGCTGGCACTGGCAGCCGTACCGGTACACGCGGAACGCGGGTGATGTGAACGGCGCCCGGGTCGCGGAGTTCCCCGGGTGGCTGGCCGAGTTGGGGCGCGCGGCGCTTGTGGAGGCGTACGGCGATCCGGCGGCCGCCACGGCGTACGCCCCGGACACGGCGCTGATCAACTTCTACGACGGCGACGCGCGGATGGGGATGCACCAGGACAAGGACGAGAGGTCCGCCGCGCCGGTGGTCTCCCTGAGCATCGGGGACAGTTGCGTCTTCCGCTTCGGTAATCCGGAGGGGCGGGGCCGCCCGTACACGGATGTGCGGCTCTCCTCCGGTGACCTCTTCGTCTTCGGAGGAGAGTCCCGCTTCGCGTACCACGGCGTGCCCAAGGTGTATCCGGGGACGGCCGGTCCCGGGACGGGGATGAGCGGTGGCCGGCTCAACATCACCCTGCGCGAGACGGGCCTGACGGCGCCGGCGGGGTCAGCGGGAGCGTGAGTGGCCGAAGAGGATCCGGTACACGATCAGCAGGACGAGCGCGCCACCGATGGCGGCGATCCAGGTGGCTCCGTCGTAGAAGTCGTTGCTGATCGGCCGGTCGAGCCAGGTCGCCGAGATCCAGCCGCCGGTGAAGGCTCCCGCGATCCCGATGAGGGTCGTGCCGATGAGTCCGCCCGGGTCCCGTCCGGGAAGCAGAATCTTGGCGGCGGCGCCGGCCAGTAGTCCGAGAATGATCCAGCTGATGACACCCATGCCCTGAACCTGCCTTTCTTGCGGTATCGCCCTCAATGACGCCGCTGGGGCGGGGCGTGGTTGCGTTGATCAGGGGCCTGCGGCAGACGACACAACCGGCCGGGCCCTGATGCTGAATGATCAACTACCCCGCGTTCACCAGGGCATACGTCCGCGTTCGGTAACAGCGCCGGGGAGTGCGCCCGGCGCACACGTGTGTCCCGGGAGCCCCGAAGGCTCCCGGGATCGCGGCTGTGGTGGCTGTCTCGGCTGTGATGGCCTTTGTGGCCGTGGTGGCTCCGTCAGCGGGAGACGAAGGGCTGGTCCGTCGAGACGATCTCCTTGCCGAGCGGCATCAGGGAGAGCGGGATCAGCTTGAAGTTGGCCAGGCCCAGTGGGATGCCGATGATCGTGACGCACTGTGCGATGCCGGTGACGATGTGACCGAGGGCGAGCCACCAGCCCGCGAGGACCAGCCACAGGACGTTGCCGACGCACGAGGGCGCGCCCGCGTCGTGGCGGTCGACCGCGGTGTAGCCGAAGGGCCACAGGGCGTAGACACCGATACGGAAGGCGGCCACTCCGAAGGGTATGCCGATGATCGTGATGCACAGCAGGACACCGGCCAGCATGTACCCGAGGAAGAGCCAGAATCCGCTCAGTACGAGCCAGATAATGTTCAGGATTGTCTTCATGCTCGAGGACCTGCCATCTGTTCTAGTCGGGCGATGCGTTCCGCCATCGGCGGGTGCGTGGAGAACAGTTTCGAGAATCCCTGGCCAGGACGGAAGGGGTTCGCGATCATCATGTGGCTGGCTGTCTCGATGCGCGGCTCGGCCGGCAGCGGTAGTTGTTTCGTTCCGCTTTCCAGCTTACGCAGCGCGCTCGCCAGAGCGAGCGGGTCGCCCGTGAGCTGGGCGCCGGACGCGTCCGCCTCGTACTCCCGTGAACGGCTCACCGCGAGCTGGATGACCGAGGCCGCGAGCGGCCCCAGGATCATGATCAGGAGCATGCCGAAGATGCCCGGGCCGTCGTCGTCGTCCGAGCGCCCTACGGGGATGAGCCAGGCGAAGTTCACAAGGAACATCACGACGGACGCGAGTGCCCCGGCGACCGACGAGATCAGGATGTCGCGGTTGTAGACATGGCTCAGCTCGTGGCCGAGGACGCCGCGCAGCTCCCGCTCGTCCAGGATCTGCAGGATCCCGTCGGTGCAGCAGACCGCGGCGTTGCGCGGGTTGCGGCCGGTGGCGAACGCGTTGGGTGCCTGGGTGGGCGAGATGTACAGGCGCGGCATGGGCTGGCGTGCGGCCGTCGACAGCTCGCGGACGATGCGGTAGAGCTGCGGCGCCTCGAATTCGCTGACGGGGCGGGCCCGCATCGCGCGTAGAGCCAGCTTGTCGCTGTTCCAGTACGCGTACGCGTTGGTGCCGACCGCCACGACGAGCGCGACGATCAGACCCGTACTGCCGAAGAAACTGCCGATCGCGATGATGAGTGCGGACAGTCCCCCGAGGAGTACGGCGGTCCTGAGCCCGTTGTGCCGGCGGTGCACGGTACGCCCTCCAAGTCATGTGGCAGGGGAACCCTTTTGCCTGGTGCTGCCCACCTCTCCAGTGGACCCTTCCGTACTGGTCAACGCCAGGCGGGCGGTCGGGGTTCCCTGAGCGCCCGGACGGGGGCGTACGCCGTCCGGGTGGTCGTGGCACGCGCACCGGCCCCGCCCTGCGGGCCGGTGTGGTCGCGGCCTCGGGCCGGTGGGGTCGCGCGGAGGCGCCGCCTTCAGAAGAGGCTGACTCCGGCGAAACGCAGCACCAGTTGTGGTGCGCCCGAAAGGGCGATGCCGGCGACGGCCGTCAGCACGATGGCCACCGTGAGGGCGGGCGCCGGGGTCAGGGCCGCCGACTCGGCGTCGGCGGTCACCGCTCCGGGAGGGGTGTCGGCGCTTTCCGCGCGCTCCTCCGGGGAGCGGAAGAGAACCGCGGTCCACTGGAGGTAGTAGTAGAGCGCCACGACCACGTTGAGGGCCATGACGACCGCGAGCCAGCCGAGTCCGGCGTCGACCGCCGTGGAGAAGACGGTGACCTTGGCGAAGAGGCCGATGATGCCCGGCGGCAGCCCGGCCAGGCAGAGCAGGAAGAAGCCCATCGCGAGCGCGGCGAGTGGCCGGTGGGCGTAGAGGCCCTGGTAGTCGGAGAGACGGTTCAGCGGCTTCGTACGGGCGACGAGCGCGACGACGGCGAACGCGCCGAGGTTGACGACCGCGTACATCAGGGCGTACGCGACGGTGGACCCGATCCGGTCCGCGCCGCCGTCCGTACCGCTTCCGCCGTCCCCGCCGTACGCGGCGGCGGCGATCGGCACCAGGAGGTAGCCCGCCTGGGCCACGGACGACCAGGCCAGCAGCCGTACGGCGCTCCACGCGCGCGTGGCGGACTGCCGGAGAGCGGCCACATTGCCGAGCGTCATCGTCAACGCGGCGAGGACGGCGAGGGCCGGCCCCCAGACGGCGTGGTACGAGGGGAACGCGACGACCGTCACCAGGATGAGGCCGGAGAACCCGACGGCCTTGCCGACGACCGACAGATAGGCGGCGATGGGCAGCGGCGCGCCCACATACGTGTCGGGCACCCAGAAGTGGAATGGCGCCGCGGCCGTCTTGAAGGCGAAGCCGACGAGGGTGAGGGCGACACCTGCCTCGGCGAGGGTGCCGAGCTGTCCCGGCACGTCGTCCAGCCTCGTGGCGATCTCGGTGAGGTGCAGGGTGCCGGTGGCCGCGTACACGAAGCTGACGCCGAGCAGCATCACGGCGGTCGCGGTGACCGAGGAGAGGAAGAACTTCAGCGCGGCCTCGGAGGAGAGCCGGTCGCCGCGGCGGAGCCCGACCAGCGCGAAGGCCGGCAGGGAGGCGACTTCGAGCGCGACGACGAGGGTGGCCAGGTCGCGGGCGGCGGGCAGCAGGGCCGCACCGGCCGCCGAGGCGAGCAGCAGGAACCAGAACTCGCCCGCGGGCAGCCGGCGTGTGTCGTGGTACGAGAGCAGCGCGGTGAGCAGCGCCCCGCCGAGCACCAGGAGCTGGATGACGAGCGCGAAGTGGTCCGCGGTGTAGCTGCACACGTCCGGGGCGGTGGTGAGGCAGAACGTGGCGCGGTCACCGGAGCGCAGCGGCAGGAGGGTGCCGAGCGCGGCGGCGAGACCGGCGATCGCGAGGCCGCCGAGGAGCGGCTTGCGGTGCTCCGGTACGAAGAGGTCGGCGACCAGGATGATCAGGGCGACCACCGCCGTGAGGGTGGGCGGCGCGATCGCGAGCCAGTCGATGGACTGGACGAGGCCGGCGGCCCCGGCACTCTCGGCGGCCACGGTCACGACTTGCCTCCTGCGAGGAGCTGCTGCACGGCGGGGTCGGTGAGGCCGAGGAGGACCGCGGGCCAGAGACCGGCGAGCACGGTCAGCGCGACGAGCGGGGTCCAGGCGGCGATCTCGTAGGTCTGTACGTCGGCGAAGCCCGGCGCGCCCCCGGGCACCGCGGGCACGCCCGGTCCGCCCGGGGTGCCCGGGGCTCCGTGCGTGCCCGGTCCGTGGCCATGGCCGTCGGGGGGCACGCCCATGCAGACGCGGCGTACGACGATCAGCAGATACGCGGCGGTCAGCAGGGTGCCGAACCCGGCGACGGCCATGAAGGTGAGGAAGGCGGGGCGGCTCAGCCCCTCCGCGGGGTCGAACGCGCCGAACAGGGCGAGCATCTCGCCCCAGAACCCGGCGAGGCCCGGCAGCCCGAGGGAGGCGACCGCGGCGAAGGCGAACAGGCCGCCGAGGCGGGGGGCGCGGCCGTACAGCGCGGCGCCGGTCGCCCCGGCGAGGGTGTCGAGGTCGGCGGTGCCGTACCGGTCCTTGAGGGCGCCGACCAGGAAGAAGAGCAGGCCGGTGACGAGGCCGTGGGCGATGTTGGCGAAGAGTGCGCCGTTCACGCCGGTCGGCGTCATCGTGGCGATGCCGAGCAGGACGAAGCCCATGTGGCCGACGGAGGAGTAGGCGATCAGGCGTTTGAGGTCGCCGCCCGCGCCTTCCTTGGCCAGGGCGAGGCAGGCGAGGGAGCCGTAGATGATGCCGACGACCGCCAGGGCCGCGAGGTAGGGGGCGAAGACCCGCATGCCCTCGGGGGCGATCGGCAGGACGATCCGGACGAATCCGTACGTACCCATCTTGAGCAGTACGCCGGCGAGGAGTACGGAGCCGACGGTCGGCGCGGCGGTGTGGGCGTCCGGCAGCCAGCTGTGCAGTGGCCACATCGGCGTCTTCACGGCGAGCCCGAGACCGATCGCCAGAACGGCGGTGACCTGCACGGATGTGCTGAGTCCTGACCCGTTGTCAGTGGCGAGTGCCATCATGTCGAATGTGCCCGCGCTGAGCCCGATCAGGAGCAGCCCGAGCAGCATGACGACGGATCCGAGCAGTGTGTAGAGGATGAACTTCCAGGCGGCGGCCTGCCGGCCGCCGGTGACGCCTTCCGAGCCGCCCCAGCGGGCGATGAGGAAGTACATCGGGATGAGCACCATCTCGAAGGCCAGGAAGAACAGGATCAGATCGAGGACGGCGAAGGTCGCCAGCGTGCCGGATTCGAGCACGAGCAGCAGGGCGACGAATGCCTTGGGCGAGGGGCCCTGAGGCATCTTGAAGTAGCTGTAGAGCGCGCAGAGGAAGGTCAGCAGCGCGGTCAGGACCAGAAGGGGGAGTGAGATGCCGTCGACGCCGAGGTGGATCCGCACGTCCAGTGCCGCGATCCAGCTGATGTCCGTGGTGGCCTGCATCCTCGACGGCTGGTCGTGGTCGAAGCCGAGCGCGAGGACGATCGCGGCGATGAGGACCGCGCCGGTGACGGTCACGCCGTGGCGCAGGACGGCCTGGTCGGGGCTGGTGCCCCGGAGCCCGGGCGGCGCCGGGAGCAGGGCCGCGACAGCGCCGACGAGCGGTCCGACGATGATCAACGCGAGAAGGAACTGCATCACGGACTCACTGATATCGATCACGGCTCACGCTCCGGCGGCGACGAGTACGGCGGCGATCGCCAGGACGACGGACCCGGCCAGCAGGGCGCCGAGGTAGGTCTGCACATTGCCGGTCTGCGCGCGGCGCACGGCGGTACCCAGCCACCGCGTGCCGGTGCCCGCACCGCGCACGTAGGTGTCGACGACCTCGCGGTCGAGGAAGCGGACCAGCTCGGCGGCGGCCAGGACGGGGCGTACGAACAGGTGGTGGTAGACGGCGTCGAGGTGGAAGCCGGAGGCGGCGTGGCGGTGGAGCGGGCCCAGCAGCAGCCGTCCGGGGTCGGCCGGGTCGTCGGCCGCCGAGATCGAGCCGTAGGTGGCGGTGTGGGTCTCGATGGCTTCCGCCTCGGTGAGCGCGGGCTCGGTGTGGGGGTGCGCGGTGACGGCACCCATCGGTGTACGGGCGGCGAGCGCCGTGGTGTGGCGCCAGCAGCCGTAGGTGATCAGTCCGCCGACGAGCCCGGCGCCGGTGCCCAGGACGGAGGTGGTGAGGTTCGGGGCGAGGCTGTGGCCGTCGAACCACTCGGCGAGATAACCGACGGTCAGACCGAATCCGAGGGAGGGCAGGGCCAGCACCCACAGGACCGCGCTCATGGACACGGGCTGCCTGCCGTGGTCGGGCGCCTCGGCACCGTGGCCGCGGAAGGTGAGCAGCCAGAGGCGGGTGGCGTACGCGGCGGTGAGGAGGGCGGTGAGGAGCCCGGCGGCGAGCACCGTCCAGCCCGCGGCGCCGGGGGCGGCGGACTCGTCGAGGGCGGCGTGCTCGGCGGCGACCAGGACGGATTCCTTGGAGAAGAAACCGGCGAAGGGAGGGATCGCGGCGAGCGCGAGCAGGGCGACGGTCATCGTCCAGTACGCGTCGGGGATGCGCCGGGGCAGGCCGCGCATCCGGGACATGGTGGCCAGCGAGTTGGTGCCGGCGGCGTGGATGACGACGCCGGCGCCGAGGAAGAGGAGGGCCTTGAACGCGCCGTGCGAGACGAGGTGGAAGACGGCCGCGCTCCGGTCGCCCACGGCCAGGGCGCCCGACATGTAGCCGAGCTGACCGATGGTCGAGTAGGCGAGGACCCGCTTGATGTCGTCCTGGGCGAGGGCGGCGAGCGCCGAGCCGACCATGGTGACCGCGGCCATCACGGCCAGGACGACGAGCGCCGCCTCCGAGGCGGCGAAGACCGGGAGGAGCCGGGCGATGAAGTAGATGCCGGCCGCGACCATGGTGGCGGCGTGGATCAGCGCGGAGACGGGCGTGGGGCCCGCCATCGCGTCGGGCAGCCAGGTGTGCAGGGGGAACTGCGCGGACTTGCCCGCCACCCCGGCGAGCAGGAGCAGTGCGACGAGGGTGGGGTGGTCGAGGCCGCCGTCGGCGACGGTCCGCAGGATGCCGGTGATGCGGAACGTGCCGGCGTCGGTGGCGAGCGCGAACAGACCGATCAGGAAGGGGACGTCGCCGAGCTTGGTGACCAGGAACGCCTTGAGGGAGGCGGCGCGTGCCTCGGGCGTCTCCCAGTAGTGGCCGACGAGGAAGTACGAGCAGATGCCCATGATCTCCCAGCCGACCAGCAGCACCATCAGGTCGCCCGAGTATACGACGAGCAGCATCGCGGAGGTGAAGAGTGAGACCAGAGCGGCGTACGAGGGGTAGCGCGCGTCACCGCGCAGATAGCCCGTCGAGTAGATCTGCACGCACGACGCGACGACGCCGACGAGGACGGCGACCAGGGCCGCGAAGCCGTCGATGTACAGGGCGAGGTCGATGGGGACCGAGCCGGTGGGGGTGAGCTGCGTCGCGGCTTCCAGGGGCGCCTTGCCGCTGCCCGCGCCACCGCCCTGGTGTACGGCCACGGCCACCGCGAGCGCGGCGGCGGCCAGGGTCGGCAGGACGGCCAGGGGGCGGACGAACCCGGGTGCGGTACGGCCGAGCAGCAGCCCGGCGACGGCGCCCAGGAACGGCAGGACGGGGACGAGGACGGCGAGGGTCGTGGTGGTCACGCGGTGGCCTCAGTCTTCTGCGTCGGAGCCTGCTGCGCCGGGGTGGTGGTCCCGTCGGGGCCCTCGGCGGTGTCGCGGAGCCGGTCGATGTCCGAGGTGCCGCGGTTGCGGTACACCATCAGCACGATGGCCAGGCCGATGCCGATCTCCGCGGCGGCGATGGCGATGACGAAGAGGGTGAGCGCCTGACCGGTGTGCAGGGCGTCGCGGAGCCAGACGTCGAAGGCCACGAGGTTGAGGTTGACGGCGTTGAGCATCAGCTCGACGGACATCAGGACGAGGATCGCGTTGCGGCGCGCGAGCACCCCGTACAGGCCGACACAGAACAGGAGGGCCGCGAGCACGGCGGGATAGGCGAGATGCATCAGCGCCGCTCCTTGCGGGACAGGACGATCGCACCGACGAGGGCGGCCAGCAGGAGCACGGAGAGCGCCTCGAAGGGCAGCACCCAGTTCCGGAACAGGAACGCTCCCGTGACCTCGGTGGAGCCCTGGGCGGGGCCCCGCAGGTCGATCCAGGTCGTACGGAACGCGTCGACGACGACCCAGACCAGACAGACGGCGGCGACGGAGGCCACCGCGAGCGCGAGCGGGCGGTTGCCCGAATCGGCGTCCGGGGAGCGGCCGATGGGCGCCTTGGTGAGCATCAGCCCGAAGAGAAGGAGGACCACCACGGAACCGAGATAGATCAGGACCTGCACCCAGGCGATGAACTCCGCCGTCAGCAGGAGGTACTCGACGGCCAGGCCGCCGAGCGCGACGACCAGCCAGAGGGCGGCGTGCACCAGCTGCTTGGTGGTGACGGTGATCAGGGCCGCGCCGAGGGTGACCAGGCCGACGAGGACGAAGGCGATCTCGACGCCGGACGGTGACAGGAACGCGTGGCCGCCGGCCGCGGCGGTCAGGGCGGGGCTCACTCCCCTGCCTCCCGCTCCTGCTGGGCCGCCGCGGCGAGCTTCTCCGCGGTCTTGCGGGCGGCGCCGAGTTCCTTGGGCTCCTCGGCGGCGGGGTCGAGCGCGGGGGGCGCCGGCACCGTCCACATCCACTCGCGGAGCTTGTCCCGTTCGTGGGTGAGTTCGCGGATGTCCGTCTCCGCGTACTCGAACTCCGGTGACCAGAACAGCGCGTCGAAAGGACAGACCTCGATACAGATTCCGCAGTACATGCAGAGCGCGAAGTCGATGGCGAAGCGGTCGAGGACGTTACGGCTGCGCTCGCGGCCCCCGGGGGCCGCGGCGGGGACCGTCTCCTTGTGGGAGTCGATGTAGATGCACCAGTCGGGGCACTCACGGGCGCAGAGCATGCAGACCGTGCAGTTCTCCTCGAACAGGCCGATCACGCCCCGGGTACGGGGCGGGAGTTCGGGCTGTGTCTCGGGGTACTGCGCGGTGACGGTCTTCTTCGTCATCGTCCGCAGGGTGACGGCGAGGCCCTTGGCCAGGCCGGATCCGGGGATCGGGGACATGGTTAGCTGATCGCCACCTTCACGATGCCGGTGAGCGCGATCTGCGCGAGAGCGAGCGGGATGAGGACGGTCCAGGCGAGTTTCTGGAGCTGGTCCTCGCGCAGCCGCGGGTAGCTGACCCGCAGCCAGATCACGACGAAGGCGAGGACGGCGGTCTTGAGGAGCGTCCAGACCCAGCCGAGTCCGTCGGCGCCGAGCGGACCGTGCCAGCCGCCGAGGAAGAGGACGGTGGTCAGCCCGCACAGGACGACGATGCCCGCGTACTCGGCGAGCAGGAAGAGAGCGAAGCGCAGCCCGGTGTACTCGGTGTAGGCGCCGAAGATGATCTCGGAGTCGGCGACCGGCATGTCGAACGGAGGCCGCTGGAGTTCCGCGAGGCCCGCGGTGAAGAAGACCAGCGCGCCGACGATCTGCCAGGGCAGCCACCACCACTCGAAGGCGTCGAGGATGCCGGGCAGGGAGACGGTGCCGGCGGCCATCGCGACGGACGCGGCGGCGAGCAGCATCGGCAGTTCGTACGCGAGGAGCTGGGCGGCGGTGCGCAGCCCCCCGAGGAGGGAGAACTTGTTGGCCGAGGCCCAGCCCGCCATGAGCGAGCCGAGCACGCCGATGCCCATCACGGCGAGCACGAAGAAGATGCCCGCGTCGACGACCTGGCCGACCGCGCCCTCGCCGGGACCGACCGGGATCACGAGGACGACGAGGAGGTACGGGAGGAGCGCGACGGCCGGGGCGAGCTGGAAGACCCGGCGGTCGGCGTCGGCCGGGACGACGTCCTCCTTCTGCGCGAACTTCACCCCGTCCGCGACGAGCTGGGCCCAGCCGTGGAAGCCACCCGCGTGCATGGGGCCGAGGCGGCCCTGCATATGGGCCATCACCTTGTGTTCGGTCTGGCCGACCACGAGGGGGACGACCATGAACACGGCGAAGACGACGAGCAGTCGGAGGGCGACGTCGAGTACGTCGTTCACGCGTCTCCTTCCGGTTCCTGGTCCTGACGCTCGGGTTTGGGGGCGGGCTCGGGCTGTTCCGGCTGCGGTTGTGGCCGGGGCTCCGGCTGGGGTTTCGTTTCCGGCTCGGGATTCGGTTCGTCCGTGGCCGGGGCCGGGCGACGCCAGGGCGCGTCCGGGCCGGCCGGGGCAGTGGGTTCGGGGCGCTGGGAGGTGGAGCCCTCGGAGACGCTCCGCGCCCGGCGGGCCGGGCGGTCACCGCCGGCGGCCCCGGCTCCGGCGCGGGCTCCGGGCCCCCCTCCGGCACGGGCGCCGCGCGCGGGGCGGGCCGGGGCCGGCGGGAGCTGGCCCTTCAGGGGGCCCCATTCGTTCGGGTCGGGAACACCCGGCGGGAGCATCTGGCGGCGCTTGGGGCCACCGTGCTCGGACTCGCCCGGCTCTTTGGCGCCCGGCCACGCCTTCGCGACGCGGGACGCGAGGACGAAGTCCTTGCGCAGCGGGTGCCCCTCGAACTCCTCGGGGAGCAGGAGCGGCGCGAGGTTCGGGTGGCCGGTGAAGGTGACGCCGAACATCTCGTGCGTCTCCCGTTCGTGCCAGCCCGCGCCCGCGTAGACCCCGACGGCGGTGGGCAGGACGGCCGCCTCGTGCGGAACGGTCGTACGGACGAGCAGGCGGCGGACCCTGCCGGGGCCGACGGCGGCGACATGCGCGCAGACCCGGAAGCCGGTGCCCGGTTCGTCGACGGCGCTCAGCCAGTCGAAGTAAGTGCACCCGAGGGTGGACCGGGCGGTTTCGAGGGCGTCGAGCCAGGACGCGGCGGGCACGTCGACCGTGAGCAGGTCGTACGTCAGCTCGGCCGTGGCCCCCTCGCCGAAGATCTCGGCGGCGGCGTCGGGCAGCCGGTCGTACGCGGCGGCGGCGGACGTCTGGTCGGAGGCGGTCACGACGCGGACTCCCCCGCCCTGCCCGAATCCGTGCCCCTGCCCGAATCCGTGCCCGTGCCCGAATCCGTGCCCGTGCCCGTATCCGTCCCCGTACTCGTGTCCGTGCCGGGGAGTGGCGGGGGCGGCACCAGGCCGCTGCGCAGTGCGGCGGTGGAGGGGCTGCCGCCCGTCGCGTACCGCTCCCGGAGCGATTCGCGGGCGATCTTCTCCTGGAGCTTCAGAATGCCCTGGAGCAGCGCCTCCGGGCGCGGCGGGCAGCCCGGTACGTAGACGTCGACCGGGATGATCTGGTCGACGCCCTTGGTCACGGAGTAGGAGTCCCAGTAGGGGCCGCCGCAGTTGGAGCAGGCGCCGAAGGAGATCACGTACTTGGGCTCGGGCATCTGCTCGTACAGCCGCTTGACGGCGGGGGCCATCTTGTCCGTGACCGTGCCGGAGACCACCATCAGATCCGCCTGGCGCGGCCCCGGCGCGAAGGGGATCACGCCGAGCCGGATGAAGTCGTGCCGGGCCATGGAAGCGGCGATGAACTCGATCGCGCAGCAGGCGAGCCCGAAGTTGAAGACCCAGAGGCTGTAGCGGCGGCCCCAGTTGAGGACGACCTTCATCGGCTCGGGCGCCAGCCGGGAGAGCACCCCGAGGCGCTTGGGCTCCGGCAGCGGTACGGGCGCGGAGGCCGAACCGGAGGCTGCGGCAGCCGCGGAGGGGGTCACGTCCGTTCCGGGACGGGTCACGTCCATTCCAGGACGCCCTTCTTCCATGCGTAGAGCAGTCCCACGGCCAGGAAGCCGAGGAAGACGAACATCTCGACCAGTGTCGTGGCGCCGTACCCGGGCGCGGCGAACACCGTCGCCCACGGGAACAGGAAGATCGAGTCGACCGCGAAGATCACATAGAGGAACGCGTACACGTAGTAGCGGACCTGCGTGTGGGCCCAGCCCTCGCCCACCGGGTCCACTCCGCATTCGTACGTGAGCAGTTTCTCCGGCGTCGGCACCACCGGCCGCAGCAACCGGCCCGCTCCGAAGGCGACGGCGACGAACACCACACCGACGACCGCGAGCAGCCCGACGACCGAATAGCTCTGGAAGTAGTCCGACGCGAGAACGGTCGGTTGCGACACGTCCGCCCCTTCTCCCCGGCCTCGTATCCCTGGCCTTGTAACGACTCATCGACTCGATCGCCGATGTCTTCGACGATCCGTGATCTGTACGCACGGGAGTCTAGGCCCTGTTAAAGAACTGGTAAGCAGCCGCGTCTCACCTAGTGGGGTTATCCCTACCCGGAGCCCACCCAGCCACCCCATGGCGCCCCGCCTCCGCCCCGGGCACGCTTGGTGCTCATGACCGCGAGCCCGACCGCCCACGGCGGCCTCCCCGACGACGACCGGCCGCCACCGGTCCGCTTCGCGTACGACCGGCACACCTGGAAGGAGATCGCCCATCTCCTGAGCAATCTGCCGCTGGCCCTGGCCGGTTTTCTCTACGCCACGTTCACGATGGCCACCGGTGTGGGCCTCTCGGTGACCGTCATCGGGCTGCCGTGGCTGGTCGCCGGGCTGACCGGGGCGCGGCTGCTCGGCCGGGCGGAGCGGGCGCGGGCGCGCGCGCTGCTGGGCGTGCGGGTCGACGAGCCGAGCCCCCTGCACGGCTCGCGGGCCCGCAAGCGCCGCAGGAAGGGGCAGGGGCGCGGCGCGGGGCGCGGCGCTCCCGATTCCTGGTTCGGGTGGGTGTGGGACCGGCTGAAGGACCCGGTGGCCTGGCGGACCCTGCTGTACGGGTTCATCCGGCTGCCCTGGGGGGTGCTGACGTTCGGCGTCACGCTGGTGGGGCTCCTCGTGCTCTGGCCGGTCCTGCCCTTCGTCGTGCGCGGGCTCGCCAACGCCGACCGGGCCATGGTGCGGGGGCTGCTCTCGCCCTCCGACGAGCTGGAGCGGCGGATCGCGGAGCTGGAGTCGGACCGCGGGGTGGTCGTGGACACCGCCGCCGCCGACCTGCGCCGTATCGAACGCGACCTGCACGACGGCGCGCAGGCCCGCCTCGTCGCCCTCGCGATGGGGCTCGGCCTCGCCAAGGAGAAGCTGCTGGAGGACCCGGAGGCGGCGGCCGGCATGGTGGACGAGGCGCACGGCGAGGTGAAGCTCGCCCTCCAGGAGCTACGGGACCTGGCGCGCGGCATCCACCCCGCCGTCCTCACCGACCGGGGCCTCGACGCGGCGCTGTCGTCCGTCGCGTCGCGCTGCACGGTCCCGGTGAAGGTCACCGTCGATCTGCGCGAACGGCCCGCCGAGGCGATCGAGGGCATCGCGTACTTCACCGTCTCCGAGCTGCTCCAGAACATCAGCAAGCACAGCGGGGCGCGCTCGGCCTCGGTCGACGTGTGGCGCACGGACGAATGGCTGCTGCTCCAGGTACGGGACGACGGACGCGGCGGCGCCCGGCTGGACGGCGGTACGGGGATGTCCGGGCTGGCCGAGCGGCTCGGCGCGGTCGACGGGGTCTTCGTGCTCGACTCCCCGGTGGGCGGCCCGACGGTCGTCACCGCGGAACTGCCGTGGCGGGACCGGGAGTAGCAGGGGCCTCCGCGCCTAGCAGGGGCCTCCGCCGATACGCGCGAACTCGCCGCCCGGGCCCCCGCGGCCCCTTGCCCGGCATCCCACCCGGACTCCCGCCCGGGATGCCGGGGTCACCGCCGGGGTGGGGAAAACCCCAGAGCGAAGAGGGATACCGGCCTCATGGTGGGGCGGCCGGAGCGCCGGGAGCATGGAGTACCTGCCCGACCCGGGGCCCCACCGCCCCGCACACTCACCGCCCCGTAGACCCACCGCCGCACCGCCTCGCGGACACACCCGCTCATCAGCTCACACCGGCTCACCCGGCTCACCGGCTCACCGACCACCCACCGGCCCACCGACTCGCAGAACGGACACCTCAGATGGCCATCGACTACGGATCGCGGTCACGCTCCCACGTTCTCCCCCACACTCTGCGTGCCCCCGTCGAGGGCCGCATGTGGCGCGAGTTCGGTTATCTGCTGCTGAGCCTGCCGATCAGCCTCGCGCTCTTCTGCTACGCGGTGACCATGACCGCCGCCGGTGCCGGGCTGCTCGTCACCTTCCTCGGCATCCCCGTGCTGGCCGCCTCGCTGGCCGGCTGCCGCGCCTTCGGCATGCTGGAGCGGGCCCGCGCGCGGGCGCTGCTGGGCCTCGACGTGGCGGAGCCCGCGCCGGCCAGGGGCCGCAAGAGCGGGCTGCTGTCCTGGGTCGGCGCGGTCCTGAAGAGCGGGGTGTCCTGGCGCCATCTGCTCTACGCGCTGCTGCACATGCCGTGGGCGCTGTTCGCGTTCATCGTCTCCGTGACGTTCTGGTGCGTGAGCTGGGCGCTCTTCCTCTATCCGCTGTGGCAGTGGACGCTCGCCGACAACACGAACCAGCCGGGCATCGCCCTCTACAGCGACGGCGACGGCAACGGCTTCTACCTCGACACCCCGTTCGAAATAGCCGTCACCAGCGTGCTCGGGTTCCTGCTGGTGCTGATCTCCCCCTGGCTGGTCCGCGGGCTGACCTTCGTGGACCGGATCCTGGTCATCGGTCTGCTCGGCCCGTCACTGCTGGCCAGCCGGGTCTCCGAGCTGGAGTCGGACCGCGGGGTGGTCGTGGACACCGCCGCCGCCGACCTGCGCCGTATCGAACGCGACCTGCACGACGGCGCGCAGGCCCGCCTCGTCGCCCTCGCGATGGATCTGGGGCTGGCGAAGGAGAAGCTGGCGGAGGACCCGAAGGCCGCGGCCCGCATGGTGGACGAGGCGCACGGCGAGGTGAAGACGGCCCTTCAGGAGCTGCGGGACCTGGCGCGCGGCATCCATCCGGCCGTCCTCACCGACCGGGGTCTCGACGCGGCGCTCTCCGCCGTCGCGTCCCGCTGCACGGTCCCGGTGACCGTGGAGGTCGACCTGTCGGCCAGGCCCGCGCCGGCGATCGAGGGCATCGCGTACTTCACCGTCTCCGAACTGCTCCAGAACATCAGCAAGCACTCCCGGGCCCGGCGGGCCGCCGTGGACGTCTGGCAGACGCAGGACCGGCTGATGCTCCAGGTACGGGACGACGGCGTGGGCGGGGCGGACGCGACATCGGGCAGCGGGCTCGCCGGGCTGACGGAGCGGCTGGACGCGGTCGACGGCGTCCTGGTCGTCGACTCCCCGGCCGGCGGGCCGACCACGATCACGGCGGAACTGCCCTGGCGCGGCTGACCCGGCCCGCCCCACTCGTACCCGTACCCCTACTCGTCCCCGTCACAGCACGGGCCGTACCCGGCACAGCACGGGTGCGTACGCCCCCCGGGAGGCTCCGGCTTCCGGGGGCATACGCGCGCCGTGCCCCCTGCCGGGCGGAATTCGGGGCAGGTGGGGGCGGCGCCATCCGAATACTGGGATGCTGGAGGGCACAGGGGCGGACACACTTCGACATGGGGGCTGAAGGTCGTGGAGGACAGGGTGCGGGTGGTCATCGCCGAGGACTCGGTGCTGCTCCGGGAGGGGCTGACCCGACTGCTGACCGACCGCGGGCACGACGTGGTCGCGGGCGTCGGGGACGCGGAAGCGCTGCTCAAAACCATCCGCGAGCTGGCGGACGGGAACGAGCTGCCGGACGTGGTGGTGGCGGACGTACGGATGCCGCCGACCCACACGGACGAGGGGGTACGGGCGGCCGTGCGGCTGCGCCGGGACCATCCGGGGGTGGGCGTGCTGGTGCTGTCGCAGTACGTCGAGGAGCAGTACGCCACCGAGCTGCTGGCCGGCAGCAGCTCGGGCGTCGGCTATCTGCTCAAGGACCGGGTGGCCGAGGTCCGGGAGTTCGTGGACGCCGTGGTGCGGGTCGCCAGGGGCGGCACCGCCCTCGACCCCGAGGTGGTGGCACAGCTGCTGGGCCGGAGCCGGAAGCAGGACGTGCTGGCCGGGCTGACCCCGCGGGAGCGCGAGGTGCTCGGGCTGATGGCCGAGGGGCGGACGAACTCGGCGGTCGCCAAGCAGCTCGTCGTGAGCGACGGCGCGGTCGAGAAGCATGTGAGCAACATCTTCCTGAAGCTGGGGCTCTCCCCGAGTGACGGGGATCACCGCCGGGTTCTGGCCGTGCTGACGTATCTGCGCAACTGACGGAACGGGCGGAGCCGAACGGGTACGGAACTGAACGGGTACGGAGCCGAGCCGATCGTGGCTTGAATCCGGCGTTCGGGGACGGGCCTTAGGTCGGAAGCCCTACACCCAAAGAACGAGAGCGGAACGGCTCCCTCCGAAGGATTCCGGAGCCGCAGAACTACAACAAAAGCGACAAATTGGTATGCCGTGGCGTCTCAAAAGAGCGTCCACCATATGGCCGGTCCAAGGAAGGCGACCCTTACCGACGTAGGGTGGTTATCCGGGACTGCCGGGCGGCCGGTCAGTCCCGAGCCGCCGCCTCGAGGGAGGTCCAGTTCAGTGACCAGCCAGGTCAGTAGCCCAGCCGAGCACGCCGATGAGGCCAACGACGCGAGCGATCCGAGCGATTCAGCTTCTTCAGGCCCTTCGGGCTCTCCGGGACGGCCGGGCAACAGCCCGGCCGTCCCGGATGCCGGCTCCCAGGCCGAAGAGCGCACCGGCGGGAACGCCGGGGAGAACGCCGACGCAGGCGCCGTGGAGAGCACGGGAGAGAGCACCGGCGACAAGGAAGTCCGTCGTCTGGAGCGGGTGATCATTCGTTTCGCGGGTGACTCCGGTGACGGGATGCAGCTCACGGGTGACCGGTTCACCTCCGAGACCGCGTCCTTCGGCAACGACCTGTCGACCCTGCCGAACTTCCCCGCCGAGATCAGAGCACCCGCCGGAACCCTCCCCGGCGTCTCCTCCTTCCAGCTCCACTTCGCCGACCACGACATCCTCACCCCCGGCGACGCACCCAACGTCCTCGTCGCCATGAACCCGGCGGCGTTGAAGGCCAACATCGGCGACGTACCACGCGGCGCGGAAATCATCGTCAACACCGACGAGTTCACCAAACGCCCCATGGCCAAGGTCGGCTACCACACCTCCCCCCTGGAGGACGGCTCCCTCGACGGCTACCACGTCCACCCGGTACCGCTGACAACGCTGACGATCGAGGCCCTCAAAGAGTTCGGACTCTCCCGCAAGGAAGCGGAGCGTTCGAAGAACATGTTCGCGCTCGGCCTCCTGTCCTGGATGTACCACCGGCCGACCGAGGGCACCGAGCGATTCCTTCGCGCCAAATTCGCGAAGAAGCCCCAGATCGCCGAAGCCAACGTGGCCGCGTTCCGCGCCGGCTGGAACTTCGGCGAGACCACCGAGGACTTCGCCGTCAGCTACGAAGTCGCCCCCGCCAGCTCTGCGTTCCCACCCGGCACCTACCGCAACATCTCCGGAAACCTCGCCCTGTCCTACGGCCTCATCGCCGCAGGCCACCAGGCCGAACTCCCCCTCTACCTCGGCTCCTACCCCATCACCCCCGCCTCCGACATCCTCCACGAACTGTCCCGCCACAAGAACTTCGGCGTCCGCACCTTCCAGGCCGAGGACGAGATCGCCGCCATCGGCGCGGCCCTCGGCGCGGCCTTCGGCGGATCACTCGCCGTGACCACCACCTCGGGCCCCGGTGTGGCATTGAAGTCGGAGACGATCGGCCTGGCGGTCTCCCTGGAGCTGCCGCTGCTGGTCGTGGCCATCCAGCGCGGCGGCCCTTCCACCGGCCTGCCCACCAAGACGGAGCAGGCGGATCTGCTGCAGGCGATGTACGGGCGCAACGGCGAGGCCCCCGTCCCCGTCGTCGCGCCCCGCACCCCCGCCGACTGCTTCGACGCCGCCCTGGAGGCGGCACGCATCGCGCTGGTCTACCGCACACCGGTCTTCCTCCTCTCGGACGGCTACCTCGCCAACGGCTCCGAACCCTGGCGCATCCCCGAACCCGATGAGCTGCCTGATCTGCGGGTGCGGTTCGCGACCGGCCCCAACCACGAACTTGCCGACGGCACCGAAGTGTTCTGGCCCTACAAGCGCGACCCGCAGACCCTGGCCCGCCCCTGGGCCGTGCCCGGCACCCCCGGCCTCGAACACCGCATCGGCGGCATCGAGAAACAGGACGGCACCGGCAACATCTCCTACGACCCCGCCAACCACGACTTCATGGTCCGCACCCGCCAGGCCAAGATCGACGGCATCCACGTCCCCGACCTCGACGTCGACGACCCCGACAACGCCCGCACCCTCGTCCTGGGATGGGGCTCCACCTACGGGCCGATCACCGCCGCCGTCCGCCGCCTGCGCAAGACAGGCGCGCCGATCGCCCAGGCCCACCTGCGTCACCTCAACCCCTTCCCCCGCAACCTCGGCGAGATCCTCGCCCGGTACGACAAAGTCGTGGTCCCGGAGATGAACCTCGGCCAGCTCGCCACCCTGCTCAGGGCGAAATACCTGGTCGACGCCCACTCCTACAACCAGGTCAACGGCATGCCCTTCAAAGCGGAGCAGCTCGCCACGGCCCTCAAGGAGGCCATCGATGCCTGACACGACGCTCGCCGGCGCCGGCGAACTGCTGAACCTGGTCCCCAAAGCCACGGCCAAGCAGTCCATGAAGGACTTCAAGTCCGACCAGGAAGTGCGCTGGTGCCCCGGCTGCGGCGACTACGCCGTCCTGGCCGCCGTCCAGGGCTTCATGCCCGAACTCGGCCTGGCCAAGGAGAACATCGTCTTCGTCTCCGGCATCGGCTGCTCCTCCCGCTTCCCCTACTACATGAACACCTACGGGATGCACTCCATCCACGGCCGCGCCCCCGCCATCGCCACCGGCCTGGCCACCTCCCGCCGCGACCTCTCCGTCTGGGTCGTCACCGGCGACGGCGACGCCCTCTCCATCGGCGGCAACCACCTCATCCACGCCCTGCGCCGCAACGTCAACCTCAAAATCCTGCTGTTCAACAACCGGATCTACGGACTGACCAAAGGCCAGTACTCCCCCACCTCCGAAGTCGGCAAAATCACCAAGTCGACCCCGATGGGCTCCCTCGACGCACCCTTCAACCCGGTGTCGCTGGCCATCGGCGCGGAGGCGTCGTTCGTGGCCCGCACCGTCGACTCGGACCGCAAGCACCTCACCCAGGTGCTGAGACAAGCCGCCGACCACCCCGGCACGGCACTGGTGGAGATCTACCAGAACTGCAACATCTTCAACGACGGCGCCTTCGAAGTCCTCAAGGACAAAGACCAGGCCGCAGAAGCGGTGATCCGGCTGGAACACGGGCAGCCCATCCGCTTCGGCACCGACGGCGCGAAGGGCGTCATCCGCGACCAGGCCACCGGCGACCTCCAGGTCGTGCCCGTCACCCCGGACAACGAGTCACAGATCCTCGTCCACGACGCCCACGCCACCAGCCCCACCACCGCCTTCGCACTCTCCCGCCTCGCCGACGCCGACACACTCCACCACACCCCCATCGGAGTCCTCCGCAGCATCGAACGCCCCGTCTACGACACCCTCATGACCGACCAACTCGACACAGCCGTCGAACAACACGGCAAGGGCGACCTCGGCGCCATGCTCGCAGGCGGCGACACCTGGACGGTCGTCGGCTGACGCCGCGGACGCCCTCGTCACGAGGCCCGGATCTCCTGGTACGACCTGTACGGACTAGGGGAGCCGGGCCTCGTCGTACACCTGGCGCGCCTTGAGCACCTGCTCGGCGCGCCGCTCCGTCCAGCGCGCCAGCCCCCACACCTGCTCGGCGGCCTCCTGCCCGAGCGCGGTCAGCGTGTAGTCGACGCGGGGCGGGATGACGGGCTTGGCGTCGCGGTGGACGAAGCCGTCGCGCTCCAGGGTCTGGAGGGTCTGCGCGAGCATCTTCTCGCTGACACCGCCGATCTCGCGCCGCAGTTCGCTGAAGCGGTACGAGCGCTCCAGCAGGGCGGCGAGGACGAGTACGCCCCAGCGGCTGGTCACGTGCTCAAGGATCAGCCGGGAGGGGCACATCTGCTGATTGACGTCGGGCCCTTCACTTACTTCCACACCAGTACCTTACTTCAAAGTGGGTACTTTCTCAGAGTTAGTGCAGTCCGTAGGGTGAGTGCCAGAGCACGGAACACGCGCAACACCGCACAGTGACCCGCACGAACTGGAGACCCCCCATGAGCATCGTTGTCACCGGAGCCACCGGACACCTCGGCCGTCTGGTCGTCGAGGCCCTGCTGGCCGCGGACGTCCCGGCCGACGGGATCGCCGCCGTCGTACGGAACAAGGAGAAGGCCGCGGGCCTGGTGGCGAGCGGGGTCGAGCTGCGGGTCGCCGACTACGACGACCCCGAGACCCTGAAGGGCGCCTTCCGGGCCGGCGACCGGGTGCTGCTGATCTCCGGCAGCGAGGTCGGCAAGCGCGTGGCCCAGCACACCGCCGTCATCGAGGCCGCGAAGGCGGCGGGCGTGGCCCAGCTCGCGTACACCGGTGTCCTCGGCGGGCCCGACGCCGACTTCGACCTGGCCGCCGAGCACAAGGTGACCGAGCAGCTGATCCTCGACTCGGGGCTGCCGTACACCTTCCTGCGCCACGGCTGGTACACGGAGAACTACACCGAGAACCTGGCGCCCGTGCTGGAGCACAACGCCGTCGTCGCCGCCGCGGGCGAGGGCCGGCTCTCCGCCGCGACCCGCGCGGACTACGCCGCCGCCGACGCCGCCGTACTGACCGGCGACGGTCACCTGAACAAGGTGTACGAGCTGAGCGGCGACACGACGTGGTCCTTCGCCGAGTACGCGGCCGAGCTGTCGCGCCAGACCGGCCGGACCATCGCGTACAACAACGTGCCCGCCGACGTCATGCTGGGGATCCTGACCGGCGCCGGGCTGCCCGAGCCGTTCGCCGCGATCCTCGTCGACGTGGACGGCGCGATCGGGCGCGGGCTCCTCGCCGGCACGTCGGGCGAGCTGGCCCGGCTCGCGGGCCGGCCGACCACGCCGCTCGCCGACGCGGTCGCCGAGGCGCTCAAGGCCTGACGCCCCGCCGCCCTCTCCCCCTCGGAGCGTCATGACCGTATGCCAATACGGACATGACACCGCGCCCGCTGCCCGCTACCTTCTTCAGGGACGTGCGCGGGGCGGGCGCGGGGCAGGTGTGGGGCGGGGAGGGGCCAGTGAAGTCGGAGAGCGAACAGCGGGCGGGACTGCTGTACGGGATCGGCGCCTACGGGATGTGGGGGCTGGTCCCGTTGTTCTGGCCGCTCCTCCAGCCGGCCGGGGCGATGGAGATCCTCGCCCACCGGATGGTCTGGTCGCTGGCCGTCGTGGCCGTTGCCCTGCTGGCGCTGCGCCGCTGGGCCTGGATACCCGGACTGCTGCGGCAGCCCCGCAAGCTGGGGCTGATCACCGTGGCCGCCGCGACGATCACCGTCAACTGGGGTGTCTACATCTGGGCGGTCAACGCGGGCCAGGTGGTCGAGGCGTCCCTGGGGTACTTCATCAACCCGCTGGTGACCATCGCCATGGGCGTCCTGCTGCTCAAGGAGCGGCTGCGCCCGGCCCAGTGGACGGCGGTCTCCATCGGCTTCGCGGCGGTGGTGGTGCTCGCCGTGGGATCCGGGCGGCCGCCGTGGATCTCGCTGATCCTCGCCTTCTCGTTCGCGACGTACGGCCTGGCCAAGAAGAAGATCAACATCGGCGGCCTGGAGTCGCTGGCGGCGGAGACCGCGGTGCTGTTCCTGCCCGCCCTCGGCTATCTGGTGTGGCTGAGCGCGGCCGGCTCGGCCACCGCCGGCTCGGAGGGGCCCGGTCATTTCGCGCTGCTGGCGTCCACCGGGCTCGTCACCGCGATCCCGCTGATCTGCTTCGGCGCGGCGGCGATCCGCGTACCGCTGTCGACGCTGGGGCTGCTCCAGTACCTGGCGCCGGTCTTCCAGTTCCTGCTGGGCATCTTCTACTTCCACGAGGCGATGCCGGCCGAGCGCTGGGCGGGCTTCTCCCTGGTGTGGCTGGCGCTGACGATCCTGACCTGGGACGCGCTGCGGACGGCCCGCAGGACGCGGGCGGAGGCGGTCCGGCTGGCCGCGCTCGCCCGGGAGAAGGCGCAGGCACCGGCGCCGTCGGTCACCCCTCCGGTCATGCCCCTGACCACCACCCCGTCGCTCACCCCGGAGCCGGCGGCAGGCGAGGCGGAACGCCGGCCCTGAGGCGCGTGCGGGGCGGGGGCGTTGTCAGACCCCGCGTATATAAGTGGCCGCATGACTCTGCACTGGAAACTTGTCGCCGACGCGGCCGATCCGCACGCGCAGGCGGACTTCTGGGCGGCCACCCTCGGGTATCTCGTCGAGGACAACAGCGCGTTGATCGAGGAGTTGCTGGCCCTCGGCCATGCTTCGGAGGCTGACGTCCTGACCGCGCACGGGCGGCGCGCCTGGCGGGACCTGATCGCCGTACGCCACCCGGACGACCCCTACGACGAGCGCACCGGCACGGGGCTCGGCCGCCGCATCCTCTTCCAGCGCGTGCCGGAACCCAAGACCGGCAAGAACCGCCTCCACCTCGACGTGCACGCCGCGCCCGGCGAGCGCGACGCGGAGGCCGAGCGCCTGACGGGGCTGGGTGCGACGGTGCTGCGCCGGGTGCGGGAGCCGGGCGGGGAGTGGATCGTCATGGCCGACCCGGAGGGCGGGGAGTTCTGCGTGCACTAGGCCCGGACCCGACATTCCGCCCCACCCGACCGGACCCACCGTCACCCCTCGGTCCGAACCCGCACCCTCCATCGGCGGAACCGGAGCCGAAGACAGTCGAGCCACCGGGGCTTCCCGTGCCTCCGGTGGTCGGGGCGCGGCGCCGGGCCTGGTGCGTAGGCGGGCATGGGCAGCACCTTGAACAGGTAGTGCCCGCTGTGATCAACGGCGCTGAGAGCGAACTCCCCGCCCGCGACGAGCTGGTCCCGGGCCGCTCTCTGCGCTCCGGGGTCGCGGCACCACGAGCGGAGTTCGGCGGGCGCGTCCGGAACCCGGGTTCCCGCCGGTTCGAGCGTGCCCGCAGGGATCCATCCGGAACGCGGGTCGGGGTCGAGGCCGTCCGCGATACGCCGGGCCTGACGGCGCAGGAAGGTCAGGGCGAAGTCGGGGGACGTTGCCTGCCGGGCGGCGAGGACGACGCGTACCCACGTCCCGTTGACCGGGCCCTCGCAGACCACGGTCACGTTGTAGAGACGCGCGGCACTCATGCCCGCCGCCGGGCCGGAGGCCGCTGCATCCGGTGCAGCTTGGCCAGGGCACGGAGCTGAGCCCGTTCCCGTACGGTCGCCGGCCGGACCGCGATCAGCGTGGCCGGCCAGGTGTGCCCCGAAGGCCGGACCAGCCAGACCACCGGCCCGGCGAAGGAGCGGATGACCCCCGGCATGTCCGCCCTCCGGTCGAACACCGCCATTCCCACACGGAGTTCGACGCCCGGGATCACGCCGCGTCTCCCGCTCGGCGGTGCGGGTGCGCCGCGATCTGCCGGGCGCACTCCATCACGGTGACCGCACCGATCCCGCGACGGGCGTTGCTCCGTCGCCTGTCCCACCAGTCGCACACCTCGCAACCGGGCACCGGGGCGAGATCGGCCGGCGGGTACGGAGCGACCGGTGACCTGTTCGACGAGACCTCTGAGGGCTTCTGCGGCTTGGCGGGTACGCGCTCACCAGACATGGCCGTTCCTCTCCGTAGCGAATCCACTACCCAGAGCGGTCAGCGTGGCGTAGGGTCAGGATGTCTTCAACTTGCGAGGATTGTCCAGATAGTTGGGTGCAGGCATGGTGAACCGCAAGGAACTGGATCCCGAAAAATCACCGGCGGCGGCGTTCGGCCAGCGTCTGCGAACGTTACGAGACGAACGCGGCTGGACTCAGGACGAGTTGGCGGAACGGCTGAGGTGCTCCGGGACGCACATTTCAGCCGTTGAAACTGGTCGCCGCCCTCCAACTCCCCGCTTCGCGGCAACCGCCGACCGGGTGTTCGGCACGGGAGACCGGCTTGAACGTCAGAGCCGGGCTGTTCGGTACACGGCGCTTCTGGAGGGGTTCCCGGAGTACGTCACGCATGAAGCGCGAGCGGCGGAGATCAGGCTCTACGAAGTCGGCGTCATCCCAGGGATACTCCAAACACCGGGGTACGCCTCGGCGCTCACCACGCGTACTGTCGAGCGGGGTTCGATCACACCTGAGCAGGGAGAAGAACGAGTCGCGCTCGTGGCGGAGCGACAGATGGCACTTCTTCGCACGCCGTCACCGCTCGTCTTCGTCGTGCTCGACGAAAGCTGCCTGAGGCGGCCGGTCGGTGACTCCGCCACAATGAGGCAGCAGTTGGACCGGCTCGTCGAGTTCGCCGCCCTGCCGAACACCGTGCTCCAAGTGGCCCCGTTCAGCATGGGTGACCGCCGCCCGCTCAGCCTTCCTCTCTACATCCTGACGATGCAGAACCGCTCACTCGTCTCCTATGCGGAGTCGGCCCAACGGGGGCGGCTCGAACGGGAAAGCAGCTCCGTGGTCCCCCTGTTGACGGCCTACCATCAATTGCAGGCCGAAGCGCTCTCCCAGGCAACATCCGTGGACATGATTGAGCAGCTCCGAAAGGACACCCCGTGACCACCGAATCCCCGCGTTGGTTCAAGTCCTCGTACAGCGAGAACGGTGGCGCCTGCGTGGAAGTCGCCACCAACCTCGCCGCCCCGCACAACATCGTCCCCCTCCGCGACTCCAAGACCCCCCACGGCCCCACCCTCACCCTCGCCCCCGGCGCATGGGCGGCATTCGTCGGCGGTGTTCAGCAGGACGCCTTCCCCACGGTCTGAACCGTCCCCGCTCAGCTCCCGGCGTCGAGTTGGACGCCCTCGATGTCACCGTCCAGGAAAGCGGCCAGGTCCCAGGCCTCGGCGTGGACGGCGTCTTCTTCCGGGGCCGTGAGGGGGCGCAGCGGGCTGACGTGGAGTCGGTGGTCCCGTACGGTCCAGGTCGCGGTGACGCGTCCGTCGACCAGGACCGTGCGGTGCCCCGCCACGGAGAGGCCGAGGTGGGCGGTGTCGATGATGCGGCTGCGGTCGTGGTAGCCGAGGATGGCGTTGTCGAAGGCCGGGAGGAAGCGGACCGGCGCCGGGGTGTCCGGGTCGGGGCGGGGTGCGTCGGGCAGGTCGAGCAGTTCGCGCCCGCGTTCGTCGCGGAAGACGACGAGTTCGTCCCGGGCCCGGGCGGCCTTGACGGCGGCGGGAAGACCGGCGAGGCCGCACCAGGCGCGGAGGTCCGCGCCGGCGGCGGGGCCGTAGGCGGTGAGGTAGCGGCGTAGCAACTGCTGCCCGACAGGATCGGCGGCGTCGGCGGGCAGGGGGTCGATGTCCCGTTCCAGCCAGGTGGCCATCGGCAGGTTGCGTACGCCGGCGCTCTGCTGCCAGAGGCCCCGGGGCGGGAGTTGGACCATCGGGACGAGGGCCGCGACGAGCAGTTCGCCCAGGGCCCGGCGTGGTGGGCCGGGCCAGCGGTCTTCGAGGGCCCGTACGAGTTCGCTCATGGTGCGGGGCTGCTGGTCGGACATGACCGCGCGGCCGGCGGCGGCGACCTCGTCCAGGTCGATGCCGGCCAGCTCGCGGCGGTAGGTGCCGAGGACCCGCCCGCGCAGCATGGTGTCGTGACGGGCCCGCCAGGCGAGCGCGTCGGCGGCGGTGACGAGGTGGACGGTGCGGCGCATCAGGTGGGTGCGCACCATGGTGCGGCCGGTCAGCGCGTCGTCCAGTTGCCCGGGTGCGAAGCCGGACAGGCGGGACCACAGCCCGGTGAAGGGTTCCTGGGGCTCCTGCGCCTGGAGGCCGCACAGGTGGGCCACCGCCTCCGTCACGGAGGAGTCGGCGCGCGTGAGCAGGTGCTGGCGGGCGAGGGTGGCGCGGTTGAGGGCTCGGGTGTCGAGGACGGTCGTGGCGTGCTCAGGCATGGCGTTATCAGGCCGCCGTTCGTGCGTGGGAGGGCCGTCGGCGCGGTCCGGGTCCGATGATGGCGGAGGTGACGTCGATGCCGGTCCGGCCCATTTTCCGCGTCCGCATGGTGGCTCCGTTCCTTCCGCTTCGTCACGTGTCCGGGCCCGCGCCGGTCCGGGCCCCCGCCCGTGGGGCGTACGGCGGCCCGGACGGGCGCGGGCCTGCGCCCAGGGGGTGTCAGCCGTTGTCCACGGGTGTCAGCCGTTGTACGGAGCGGTGACGTCCAAGACCCAGGTGACACCGAAGCGGTCGGTGAGCATGCCGTACAGCGGCGACCACTGCGCGGGCTCCAGCGGACGCACGACGGTCGCGCCCTCGGCCAGCCTGCCCCACAGGGTGCTGACCTCCTCGGTGTCGTCGGCCCGCACGGAGACGAAGAACGGGTTCTCGCCCTGGTTCCAGGGCAGTGACGAGGGCACGTCGTACGCCATGACGTGGAAGCCGTTGTCGCCGGCCACCTCGCCCCACATCACCCAGTCGGCCTCGCTCTCGTTCCGGACGGCGCCCGCGTCCTTGTAGGTGATGGCGGCGGTACGTCCGCCGAAGACGGACCGGTAGAAGTCCAGTGCCTCACGCGCGGCGCCCCGGAAGTTCAGGTGAGTGGTGGTCGTGACGGACATGAGCTGCTCCTTGCCTCGATGCGGTGAATGCGCCGCCGACCGTCCAAAGCTCCGGCGGCGGCTGCCGCGACCGGGAGCGATGCCTCCCGAGCGGCTACGTACGCCACGATGACAGGGGTAGCGGACAGGTTGTGTCCTCTACTGCGGGAAGAATGGGCGCCATGAACAAGACGTCCTCCCGGCTGCTCGTGCTGCTCTCGCTGCTCCAGACGCACCGTGACTGGACCGGCGAGGATCTCGCCGGGCGTCTCGACATCACCTCGCGCACCGTGCGCCGTGACATCGACCGGCTGCGCGATCTCGGCTACCCGATCACCACCGTCAAGGGACCGGCCGGTGGCTACCGCCTGGAGGCCGGCACGCATCTGCCGCCGATGCTGTTCGACGACGGGCAGGCCGTCGCCCTGGCCGTCGCGCTGCAGACTGCTGCCGCCGGCACCGCCGGCACCACCGTCGCCGAGGACGCCGCCCGCGCCCTGACCACCCTCCGCCAGGTCATGCCGCCCCGCCTGCGTCACCGCATCGACCTGCTGCGGGTGACCGCCGTGCGACCGCCCGCCGCCGACGACGCCTCCCAGGTCGACGCCCAGGTCCTGATGGAGCTGAGCCGTGTCATCCACGCCCGCGAGGAGCTGCGCTTCGACTACGCCCCGGGGCCGAGCGTCGCCGAGGCCGGCGCAGCGCGCCGCGTACACCCCCACCACCTGGTCACCTGGCGTCATCGCTGGTATCTCGTGGCCTGGGACCTCCACCGCGAGGACTGGCGTACCTTCCGCGTGGACCGCATCCGGCCCCGGACACCCACCGGCCCCCGCTTCACCCCGCGCGAGCTTCCCGGCGGCGATGTCTCCACCTTCGTCACCAGCCGGTTCCGCGGCAACGACGGCACCACCACCGACTGGCCCTGCCGGGGCGATGTCATCCTCCACCTGCCGGCCGCCGAGGTCGTGCCCTTCGCCCAGGACGGGATCGTCGAGGAACTCGGCCCCCGGCGCTGCCGGCTCACCCTCGGCTCCTGGTCATGGAGCGGGCTCGCCGCCGCCATCGGCCGCTTCGACACCGATGTCGACGTCATCGGCCCGCCCCAACTGGCCGCGGCGTGCGCGGAGCTCGCCGCCCGTTACGCCCGGGCCGCACGCATGAGTTCGGCCGGATGAGTCCGTCCGGATGAGCCCGACGGACGTGTCCGTTCAGCGAACACTTCTGACCGGTCTTCGCTCTTGACGGGGAGTCAAGCTCTCCCCCACCATTCAGCACGCACTGCGCACCAACAGCTTCCACAGCTCCAGCACGCTCCAGCAGCTTCAGCGCCCCACGCCACCGACGCCGTGGGGCGTCCCGCACGTTCCGTCCTCGTCTCGTCCCGTTCGGAATCCGGAGCCCCCACATGAAGCTCTCCGTTCCTGGAATGCGCCGCTCGACCAGCTCCACGGCCGGTCGAATACCCGCCCGCAGAACCACCGCCGCGGCGACGGCCGCGGCCACCGGGCTGGCCCTCGTCGGGCTGCTCGGTGCCGCCGCGCCCGCCCAGTCGGCGCAGGCACCGGCCGCCTCGGCCGCCGTGCTCGCCGCGCCCGACATCCCCCTCGCCAACGTCAAGGCGCACCTCACCCAGCTCTCGTCGATCGCCGCCGCCAACGGCGGCAACCGCGCCCATGGCCGCGCCGGCTATCTCGCCTCGCTGAACTACGTGAAGGGCAAGCTGGACGCCGCCGGGTTCACCACCTCCGTGCAGCAGTTCACGTCCGGCGGCGCCACCGGCTACAACCTGATCGCCGACTGGCCGGGCGGCAACGCCAACCAGGTGATCATGGCCGGCTCGCACCTCGACTCCGTGACCGCGGGCGCCGGGATGAACGACAACGGCTCCGGCTCGGCCGCGATCCTGGAGACCGCGCTCGCCGTCTCCCGCGCGCAACTGAAGCCGACGAAGCACCTCCGGTTCGCCTGGTGGGGCGCGGAGGAGCTGGGGCTCGTCGGGTCGCGGTACTACGTGAACAACCTGCCGACCGCCGAGCGCGCGAAGATCAACGGCTACTTGAACTTCGACATGATCGGCAGCCCGAACCCGGGCTACTTCGTCTACGACGACGATCCGACGATCGAGCAGACGTTCAAGAACTACTACGCGGGCCTCGGCATCGCCACGGAGATCGAGACCGAGGGCGACGGCCGCTCCGACCACGCCCCGTTCAAGAACGTGGGCATACCGGTCGGTGGCCTCTTCAGCGGCGCCGACTACATCAAGACCGCCGCGCAGGCACAGAAGTGGGGCGGCACCTCGGGCCGCGCCTTCGACACCTGCTACCACCGCTCGTGCGACAGCCTGTCGAACATCAACGACACCGCGCTCGACCGCAACAGCGACGCCGTCGCCTACGCGGTCTGGACGCTGTCCGGCGCCGCGTAGCCCTTCGCCCCACCTCCGCGCCCCCGCCGCTCCTTCCACGTCGCGGCTCGCCTCTCCCGTACGCGCGTACGGGAGAGGCCTCGCGAGCTCCGGGGCCCGGGGCCCAGGGCCCGGCGCCCGGCGGCCTCAGGTCGTGATGTCCCGCGTCGTGAGGCGCGCCCACGCGGCCGAGCCGAACACCGCCGCGTACAGCGCCTGGAGCCCCAGGTTCTCGGTGATGCCGTCCCAGAGGACGGGCTCGCGCAGCAGGTCCGCGAAGGACAGCCAGTGGTGCGAGAAGAGATACGGCTGTACGGCGTGGAGCTGCGGGATCGCGTCCAGGATCTGCACCGTGATCAGCAGCCCGACCGTCGCCGCCATCGCCGCGATCCCGCTGTTGGTCAGGGTCGATATGAAGAGCCCGAGCGCCGCGAACCCGATCAGCGAGGCGGCCACGACCAGGGCGATCAGCCCGGCCCGCGCCACCCCGTCGCCGAAGGAGATCCGGACGCCGGAGATCGTGGTGACGTCACCGAGCGGGAAGAGCAGTGCGCCGACGGCGAGCGCGGAGACGGCCACGACCACCGTGGCGACCAGGCAGAACGCCAGGGTGGAGGCGTACTTGACCAGCAGCAGCCGGGTACGCCCCGCCGGCGCGACGAGCAGATAGCGCAGCGTCCCGCCGTTGGCCTCGCCCGCGATCGCGTCGCCGGCTATGACGCCGACCGCCATCGGGAGGAAGACCGGCAGCGTCGCGGCGAGCGCGGCGAAGACCAGGAAGAGCCCGTTGTTGGTGACCTGCCCGACGAAGGCGGGGCCGTGGCCGCCCCCGCCCCCTCCGCCGCCCGTCTCGATCTTCACCGCGATGCCGATGAGGGCGGGGACGGCGGCGAGCACCCCGAGCAGGGCGAGGGTCCGCCAGCGCCGGAAGGTGACCGTCAGCTCGGAGCGGAGCAGCCCGAACGTCCACAGCAGCCGTCGCCCCCGGACCTCGGCACCCGGCGCCCCGGCCGCACCGCCCGGTCCGCTCCCCCGCCCCGTACCCGACTCCGGCCCCGTACCGACACCCGAGGCCGCACCCGCACCCGCGTCCACTTCAGCCCGCGACATCGAAGCCCTCCCCCGTCAGCGCGACAAAGGCGTCCTCCAGCGAGACGCGCTCCTGGCCGAAGGCGCGGACCCGCACCCCCGCGCCGACCAGCGCGGCGTTCAGATCCGCGGGGTCCACCGGCTCCGCCTCGCCCACCGGAAGCTCACCCGTGACCCGGTCGCCCGTCACCACCACGTCCGTGACCCCGTGCTCCTTCAGCACCCGGGCCGCCTCGCCCGGGTCGGGGGTCGTGACGGCGAGTCTGCCCCGGGTCCCGGCGGCCAGCTCGGCGACCGTCCCCTGGGTGATCAGCTTCCCCTGGGTCATCACGGCGACATGGCTGCAGACCTGTTCGATCTCGTCGAGGAGGTGCGAGGAGAGGAAGACCGTCGTGCCGTCCGCGGCCAGCTCCCGCACCAGCGTCCTGATCTCCCGCATGCCCTGCGGGTCGAGCCCGTTGGTCGGCTCGTCCAGCACCAGCAGGGCGCGCGGCCGCAGCAGCGCCGAGGCCAGCCCGAGCCGCTGCTTCATCCCGAGGGAGTACGCCTTCGCCCTCTTGCCCGCCGCCGCCGTCAGCCCGACCCGCTCCAGCGCGGCGGTGACCCGCGCGGCGCGGGTCCGGGGATCGGCCGTCGGGTCGGCGGAGTCGTACCGGACGAGATTGTCCCGGCCGCTCAGGTGCCCGTACAGCGCGGGCCCCTCGATCAACGCCCCCACCTGGGGCAGCACCGTGCGCGCGGCGCGGGGCATCCGGTGGCCGAGGAGCGTGGCCGAGCCGGCCGTGGGCTCGATCAGGCCCATCAGCATCCGGATGGTGGTGGTCTTGCCCGAGCCGTTGGGCCCGAGGAAGCCGAAGACGCTGCCGACGGGCACCGTCAGGTCGAGATGGTCGACGGCGAGCTGACCGCCGCGGTAACGCTTGGTCAGGCCGCGCGTCTCGATGACCGTCGCGGGCACCGGAACCGCTGTCATCCCCGTCCCCCTCCCTTTCTCCGGCGGGCCCTACCGCCGCGACGCCCTCCCGCACCGTGGCGCCCTCCCGAGAACGGACCGGCCCCGGTCAGCGTTCCGCCCCGCCGCGCGGTTCACGCGGCGGGGCGGTCCACTACGGCGTCACTTGGCCTGGTCGGCCGCCTTGACCAGCGCGTCCTTGGTGACCGCGCCGACGTACACCTTGCCGTCGTCGGTCATCAGGGCGTTGACGATACGGGTCTCGAAGACCGTCCCCGAGCCGAACTTCCCGGTGACCTTGTCGCCGAGCGCGTCCATGAACTGCTGCGCCTGCGCCTCCGAGCCGGAGTCGGCGGAGCCGCCCTTCGCGTCCTCGCCGGCGCCCGCGCCACCCTCGGGTGACGTCAGGACGTACACCGCGTTCCAGCCCTTGCCGATGACCTTGGCGTCGTCGGAGCCGCCGCCGAGCGCGCCCAGCTCGCCGAGGGCACCGGGCGCACCGGGCAGCCCCTTGTCCGCCCCGTGGGAGGCGTCCGCGCCGTCCGCCTTGCCGGCGTCGCCCTGCTCCGTCACCTTCGCGCCCTTGGGCGGCGTGAAGTCGAAGGTCCCGGCGGCGGGCTTGGCGAAGTCGACCTTCGTGAAGCCGACGTCGACCACGGCCTTGCCGCCGCTGCTCGGCGCCAGCGTGAACTTGAGCGGCGTGCCCGTCTTCGCGTCCACGGCGATCGTGATGGAGCCGACCGTGGAGCCGCTCTGCTTGGGCTTGATCACCAGCTGGTACGCGTCCCGGTCGGCCACCCGCGCGGTCCCGCCGACGGTCACCGAGGTGGTGTCCCCGGCGGCCTTCAGCGCCTGCTCGGCGAAGTCCTTGGGGGTGGCCGGTGCGCCCTCCGGCGCACCCTTGTCCTTGCCCGCGGAACCGTGGCCGCCCTTCGCGGCGCCCTCGCCGTGCTGCGCGTCCTTCGGCGCGGTGGCGTGGTAGGCGGCGTTGGAGCCGCTGTCGTACGCCCACACCTCGCCGCCGTTGTGGATCAGGCTGTACTCGGCGGTGTCGTCGAGGATCGACAGCCGCTGCTTGTCGGGGCCGTCCGTCGCCACCCGCAGGGTGTGCGAGCCGGTGGCCAGCTCCGTCAGCCTGGTGCCCGGGTCCGCCGTCTCCGAGCCGCCGCCCTGGTCCTTGGCGTCGGGGGCGAACGAGCCCGCCAGGTCGCCCAGCTTGTCCAGGCCCGGGATCCCGAGGTCCGTGGTGATCTTCACCGTGCCGGAGAGCTGCTCCGTGTCCGACGCGGCGATCTTCTCGATGAGCTGCTGCGCGCTGATCTTCGGCAGTTCCGGATCACCGGTCGCGGCGAGCGCCGGGACGAGTCCGATGGTCGCCGCGGCCACCCCCGCCACCGCGACGGGGAGCGCGTAACGTGCCGCCTTGCGGCGGAGGGCGCCGGGCTCCCTGTCCTCCTCGGTCGCCGGTGCGCTGTCGTTCGGTGCCATGTGTGCCCTACCTCCGTGGTCGGCGGCCATCCGTCCGTTGCACTTGTCCACCCCTCGCCGCCATTCTCACCCGAATTGGTCAGGAGTGGTGTTGTCCATATGACCAAATCGGGGCCGCCGAAGCGTCAGACCCGGGGCGCAACTTCCCGTACTGCTCTGGGATGACATACGGATGAGATGCCTGGCCCTGTCCCGTAGGGGACGGTGCGACGGAAGAGGGACGGCTGAGCCGGGCGAGTGACCACGCCCGGCCCGCACAGGCCCCGGAGAAGTGACCGGCCGTCACCCGGCCCGCACAGGCCCCGGAAGAGTGACCGGCGGTCACCCGGCCCGATGACCGGCGGTCACCCGGCCCGGTGGACCACCGCGTCGCAGAGCTCCAGCAGCGCCGACTTCGCGTAGCACTCCGGCAGCGGGGCCAGGGTCCCGCGCGCGTCCTCCGCGTACCGCACCGTGTCCAGTCGCGCCTGCTCCAGTGCCGGATGGGCGCGCAGCAGCCGCAGGGCCTCGGCGAGGCGCTCGTCGTCCGCCAGATCGCCGTCCAGCAGCTCGACCAGGGCCAGGTCCTCCGGCCTGCCGTGCTCCTGCGCCTGGGCGCGCAGCAGCAGCACCGGGAGCGTCGGGATGCCCTCGCGCAGGTCCGTGCCGGGCGTCTTGCCGGACTCGTGGGAGTCGCTGGCGATGTCGAGGAAGTCGTCGGCGAGCTGGAAGGCGATGCCGAGCCGCTCCCCGTACTGGGTGAGGATGTCGACCACCGTCTCGTCGGCGCCGGACATCATCGCGCCGAAGCGCCCCGCCACCGCGATCAGCGAGCCCGTCTTGCCGCCGATGACATCGAGGTAGTGACTGACCGGGTCGCTGCCCTCGCGCGGGCCCGCGGTCTCCAGGATCTGGCCCGTCACCAGCCGTTCGAACGCCTCCGCCTGGATACGGACGGCCTCGGGGCCCAGATCCGCCAGGATGTGTGACGCGCGGGAGAAGAGGAAGTCACCCGTGAGGACGGCGACCGAGTTGTCCCACCGGGCGTTCGCGCTCTCCACACCGCGGCGGACCTCGGCCTCGTCCATCACGTCGTCGTGGTAGAGCGTCGCCAGATGCGTCAGCTCGACGACGACGGCAGCCGGGACGACCCCGGGCGCGTACGGATCCCCGAACTGTGACGCGAGCATGACCAACAACGGCCGGAATCGTTTGCCACCGGCCCGCACCAGGTGCTGCGCGGCCTCCGTGATGAACGGCACCTCGCTCTTGGTGGCTTCGAGCAGTCCGGCCTCGACGGCCGCCAATCCGGTCTGGACATCGGCCTCAAGAGCCTGGTCCCGCACGCTCAGCCCGAACGGCCCCACGACGGTCACGAGAGGTACTCCTGTCTGCTGACGATCACACGGATTGTCGATGCGTCGCTGCCATCACTCAAGTCAGCGTATCCGGTCGCCTTTCGATCACCATGGGCGCCTTCCCGGCTTCGCCGGTATGTTCGGGATCGACCTTTCGATCAGGAGTGGACCTTTTGTCCGGAACAGCGGCCGGCCCCGAAGTGAACGACGAGCAACCCCCGCCCCGCGACGACCGCGCCTTCCTCGGCCACCCGCGCGGGCTGGGAACCCTCTCGGGGCTGGAGGTCTGGGAGCGCTTCTCGTTCCTCGGCATGCAGGCGGTCCTCGTCCTCTACTTCGTCGCCACCGTCCACGACGGGGGCCTGGGGATGGCGCCCGGCGCCGCCGCCTCCGTCTCCGCGGCGTACGGGACCCTCGTCTACCTGCTCTCCGTGGCCGGCGGCTGGCTCGCCGACCGCATCCTGGGCTCGTACCGCGCGGTCCTGTGGGGCGGCGTGCTGATCGCCGTCGGCCACTACGCCATGGCGGTCCCCACGGCCGCCATGACCTGGGTGGGGCTCGGCCTGATCAGCGCGGGTACGGGGCTGCTCAAGCCGAACGTCTCCGCCATGGTCGGCAAGCTCTACCGTACGGAGGACGAGCGCAGGGACGCCGGTTTCGCCCTCTACTACATGGCCATCAACATCGGCGCCTTCCTCGGCCCGCTCGTCACCGGGTGGCTCGGCGACCACGCGAGCTGGCACTGGGCGTTCTCCGCCGCCGCCGTCGGGATGACGCTCGGGCTGATCCAGTACGTGGCGGGCAGACGCCATCTCGCGGGGCGCAAACACGCCGCCGAGTTCGCGCTGGCCCCTGCCGCGATGCGCCGTGCCGGGCGGCTGATGATCGTGGGCGCGGTGGTGACGGCCCTGGTGGCCGTGGCGCTCGCGCTGGCCGGCTGGCTCACCATCGCCCGCTTCGCCGACATCCTCACCGTGCTCTCGGTGATCTCCCCCGTCGTCTACTTCGCGGTGATGTTCCGCAGCCCGCGCGTGACGGCGGAGGAACGCGGCCGGCTCCGCCCCTATGTCGTGCTGTTCCTGGCATCAGTGTTCTTCAACTTCATCCTCTTCCAGGCGTACTCGACGATGATCCTGCTGGCCTCGACCAATGCGGACACCTCGATCCTCGGCTTCCACTTCCCGGCGGGCTGGTACGCATCCGCCCTCGGTGCCTTCGAGGTCGTGCTCGCGCCGGTCGTCGCCGCCGTCTGGGTACGGATGGGCCCGCGCCAGCCGCACGCCTCCAACAAGATCGCGATCGGGGTGATCCTCGGCGGCCTCTCCTTCCTGCTGATGGTCCTGCCGACGTCCGGGCACAGCGGCGCCGACTACCGGATGGCCGCGTGGTGGATCGTCGCCTCGTACCTGCTGCTCGGCCTCGGCGACATCCTCGTGGAGACCTCCGGGCTCTCCGCCTCCACCAAGCTCGCGCCGCGGGCGTTCGCGAGCCAGACCATGGCGCTCTGGTTCCTCTCCCTGGCGCTCGCCAACGGCATCCAGGCCCAGACGGTGAAGCTGTACGGGCAGGTCTCGCAGCCCGCGTACTTCGGCGTCAACGGGGCGATCGCGGTGCTGGCCGGTCTCGCCGTCGTCGCGGCCGCGCCCTGGCTGCGGCGCACGATGTACCCCGTTCACTGAGCCGGCCCGGTCCGCCGCATCCGTCGAGTCCGTCGAGTCCGCCGCATCCGCCGCATCCGCCGAGTCCGCCGAGTCCCCTACGCACCCGCACTCCCCGTCCCCCGCCCGACCTCCCCGAGGTGATCGGCATGTCCCCCACCATCCGCACCCACTTCCCGTACGAGACGGCCCACGAGGACGTACGGATCCCCCTCACCGACGGCACCCGGCTCTACGCGCGCGTCTGGCGCCCCGTCTCCGGACCGCCCGTCCCCGCGCTGCTCGAATACCTCCCGTACCGGCTCACCGACTGGACGGCGCCCTGCGACCACCAGCGCCACCCCTGGTACGCGGGCCACGGCTACGCCTCCGTACGCGTCGACGTGCGCGGCCACGGGAACAGCGAGGGGCTGCCGGGCGACGAGTACGACGCGACCGAGCTGGCTGACGGCGTCGAGGTGATCCACTGGCTCGCCGCGCAGCCCTGGTGCACCGGGAAAGTGGGCATGTTCGGCATCTCCTGGGGCGGCTTCAACGCGCTCCAGCTCGCCGCCCTCGCCCCCGAACCGCTGCGGGCGATCGTCACCGTCTGCTCCTCCGACGACCGGTACGACAACGACGTCCACTACATGGGCGGTTCGGTCCTCGCCGTCGACATGCACGCCTGGGCGGCGACGATGCTCGCCTTCACCGCCCGGCCGCCGGACCCGGCGTACGCGGGGAGCGCGTGGCGGGAGATGTGGCTGCGGCGCCTGGACGCCGTCGAACCGTTCCTGCACACCTGGCTGGACCACCAGACCCGCGACGCGTACTGGAAGCACGGCAGCGTCTGCGAGGAGTACGGCGCGATCCGGGCCGCCGTGCTGGCCGTCGGCGGCTGGCACGACCCGTACCGGGACACCGTGCTGCGGCTGGTCGAACACCTCGACCCCGGGCGGGTCCGCGGGCTGATCGGGCCCTGGTCGCACCAGTACCCGGACCGGGGGCTGCCGCCGGGGCCCGCCATGGGCTTCCTCCAGGAGACCCTGCGCTGGTGGGACCAGCACCTCAAGGGCCGGGAGACGGGGGTGATGGACGAGCCGCTGCTGCGCTCCTGGATCAGCGGCTCGCACCCGCCCGCGACGGTCTACGCGGAGCTGCCGGGGCGCTGGGTCGGCGACGGCGCGTGGCCCTCCCCGAACGTGACGCCGACGCCGTACGCCCTCCGGGGGGAACCGGTCGTCGTCGACTCGCCCCAGCACACCGGGGTGGACGCGGGCCGCTTCTTCCCGTTCGGCAATGACGCGGACCTGCCGCCCGACCAGCGCGAGGAGGACGCCCGGTCGGCCTGTTTCGACTTCCGGGTGGCGGACGACGGAGCCGGGGGCGGGGCCGGCATCGAGATCCTCGGCCGCCCCCGCGTCCGGCTGCGGATCCGGATGGACGCCCCGGCCGGCCAGGCAATCGCCCGGTTGTGCGACGTCGCGCCGGACGGCTCCGCCACGCTGGTCACGCGCGGTGTCCTCAACCTCTCGGCCAGGAACGGCCGCGACCGGATCGACCCCTGGCCCGAGGGCGCCACCGAGGACGTCACCTTCGAGCTGAACGGCATCGGTCACGCCTTCCCGCCCGGCCACCGCATCCGGCTCGCGGTCTCCTCCGCGTACTGGCCGTGGATCTGGCCGCAGGCCCGGTCCGCGGGCTTCACCCTCGACCCGGCGGGCAGCTCGCTCGAACTCCCCGTCCGCGCGCCCGCCGGGGCGGGCGAGGCGACGGTCTCCTTCGAACCGCCGGAGCAGGCCGAGCCGCTGGGCGTCTCCTTCCCCGCCACGCTCGACGAGGAGCCCCCCGAGCGGCTGGTGGTACGGGACGTCGCGAAAGGCGTCTGGCGGCTGGAGGTCGACCCGCGCTACGGCGGCTCCCGCTTCTACCCGGACGGGCTGGAGTTCGCCGAGGAAGCCCGGGAGACGTACACGATCCAGGAGCGCGACCCCCTGTCGGCGCACACGCTCTCGCAGTGGACGATCCGGCTGCACCGGCCGGAACTCGCGTGGGACACGCGGGTCGAGACGCGCTCGGAGATCCGCTGCGACGCGGACGACTTCATCGCCACCGACGAGCTGATCTGCCGCGAGGGCGCCGAGGTGGTCCACCACCGGACCTGGGAGCGGCGGATCCCGCGTACGGCGGGCTGAGCCCCGGGGCACGCCCCCAACCCCGTCCCCTACCCGGGCCTTTCAGGTCAATGCGGGCTTTTTATTACTGCCGCTGCCGGGCAACACCGACGTAACGTGTCCCGTATCGATCCGGAAAGCGAGGCAGCACCGATGCCCGAGCAGAGCCCGCTCGAAACGGCCGAGGGCGATCCCTTCGGTCCGCACAACCTGCCGTACGGCGTCTTCTCGACCGCCGACGAGCCCGACCGCCGGCGGGTCGGGGTACGCATCGGCGATCATGTGCTCGACGCGGGGGCGGCGGCGCTGGCGCTGGGCTCCCCGTACGCGGCGCTGCTGGCCAGGCCCAGTCTCAACCCGCTGATGGCGGCGGGGCGCACGGCGTGGCGCGATGTCCGCCGGGCGCTGACCGCGTGGGTGACGGTCCCCGCGCACCGCCCCGACATAGAGCCCCTGCTCCACCCGCTGGGCGCCGTCACCCTGCATCTGCCGTACGAGATCGCGGACTACGTCGACTTCTACGCGAGCGAGCACCACGCCACGAACGTGGGCCGCATCTTCCGCCCCGACGGCGAGGCGCTGACCCCCAACTGGAAGCACCTCCCGATCGGTTACCACGGCCGGTCCGGCACGATCGTCGTCTCCGGTACGGAGGTGACGCGCCCGGCGGGCCAGCGCAAGGCGCCCGCCGACCCGGCGCCGGTCTTCGGGCCCTCCGTGAAGCTGGACATCGAGGCGGAGGTCGCCTTCGTCGTCGGGGTGCCGTCCCGGCAGGGCTCCCCGGTGGAGCTGGCGTCCTTCCGCGACCATGTCTTCGGGCTCTCGCTCCTCAACGACTGGTCGGCGCGGGACCTCCAGGCGTGGGAGTACGTGCCGCTCGGCCCGTTCCTGGGCAAGTCCTTCGCCACGTCCGTATCGGCGTGGGTGACGCCGCTGGAGGCCCTGGACGCGGCCAGGGTGGCGCCCCCGGCCCGCTCGGTCCCCGTACTCCCCTATCTGGACGACGCGGAGGACGAGGAGCCCGGCGGGTTCGATCTGCGGATCTCGGTGGCGCTCAACGGTGAGGTGATCTCCGAGCCGCCGTTCTCCACGATGTACTGGACCGCCGCCCAGCAGCTCGCCCACCTCACGGTCAACGGCGCCTCCCTGCGCACCGGGGACGTCTTCGCGTCCGGCACGGTCAGCGGGCCGGCCCGCGAGCAGCGCGGCTGTCTGCTGGAGCTGACCTGGAACGGTACGGAGCCGGTCGAGCTCCCCGGCGGCAAGCGCGCCTTCCTGGAGGACGGCGACGAGGTGACCCTGACCGCCTGGGCCCCGGGCCCCGACGGCACGAAGGTCGGCCTGGGCGAGGTACGGGGCAGGATCGCCGCCGGGTGAGCCCGCGGGGCTCCTGAGGGAGCCCCGCGGCCCCCGAGAAGCACCGCGGCCGGGTCCGGCCCCTCCCCCGAGGAGGCGCCGGACCCCGCCGTACGTACGTCGCGGGCACCCGGTGCGGTGCTACCGCACGAAGCCTCCCGCCTGGCTCGCCAGGTCGAGGAAGTACTGCGGGGCGACGCCCAGGACCACCGTGACCAGGACGCCCACCCCGATCGCCGTCATCGTGAGCGGCGACGGCACGGCGACCGTGGGGCCCTCCGGCTTCGGCTCGCTGAAGAACATCAGCACGATGACCCGGATGTAGAAGAACGCCGCGATGGCCGAGGCGATCACACCGATCACCACCAGCGTGCCCGCGCCGCCCTGGGCCGCCGCCTTGAAGACCGCGAACTTCCCGGAGAAGCCCGAGGTCAGCGGGATACCCGCGAAGGCGAGCAGGAAGACCGCGAAGACCGCCGCCACCAGGGGCGAACGCCGGCCGAGCCCCGCCCACTTGGAGAGGTGCGTGGCCTCGCCGCCCGCGTCGCGGACCAGGGTGACGACCGCGAACGCGCCGATCGTCACGAAGGAGTACGCCGCCAGGTAGAAGAGGACGGACGAGATCCCCTCGCTGTTCCCCGCGATCACACCGGCCAGGATGAACCCGGCGTGCGCGATCGAGGAGTAGGCGAGCAGCCGCTTGATGTCGGTCTGGGTGATGGCGACGATCGCGCCTCCCAGCATCGTGATGATGACGACGCCCCACATCACCGGCCGCCAGTCCCACTTCAGGCCCGGCAGGACCACGTACAGCAGCCGCAGCAGGGCGCCGAACGCGGCGACCTTCGTGGCGGCGGCCATGAAGCCGGTGACCGGGGTGGGCGCGCCCTGGTAGACGTCCGGGGTCCACATGTGGAACGGGACGGCGCCGACCTTGAAGAGCAGCCCCATCAGGACCATCGCGCCGCCGATGAGCAGCAGCGCGTCGTTGCCCATGGTGTCCGCGAGGGCGGGGGTCACGCTCTGGACCGTGCCGTCGACGACCTCCGCGATCCGCGCGTACGAGACGGAGCCCGCGTACCCGTAGAGCAGCGCCACCCCGAAGAGCAGGAACGCGGACGAGAAGGCGCCCAGCAGGAAGTACTTGACCGCGGCTTCCTGCGACATCAGCCGCTTGCGGCGGGCCAGGGCGCACAGGAGGTAGAGCGGGAGGGAGAAGACCTCCAGCGCGATGAAGAGCGTCAGCAGGTCGTTGGCGGCCGGGAAGACCAGCATGCCCGCGACCGCGAACATCAGCAGCGGGAACACCTCGGTGGTGGTGAACCCGGCCTTCACCGCGGCCTTCTCGCTGTCGCTCCCCGGTACGGCGGCGGCCTGCGCGACGAAGGAGTCGACCCGGTTGCCGTGCGCCTCCGGGTCGAGCCTGCGCTCGGCGAAGGTGAAGACGGCGACGATCGACGCCAGCAGGATCGTGCCCTGGAGGAAGAGCGTCGGGCCGTCGACGGCGATGGCGCCCATCGCCGCGATGTGCTTCTTCGTCGTGCCGTACCCGCCCGCCGCGAGCCCGACCACCGCCGCGAAGGACGCGGCCAGGGCTACGACGGAGAGGAAGAGCTGGGTGTGGTAGCGCGCCTTGCGGGGGACGAACGCCTCCGCGAGGATGCCGAGGACCGCGGCGGCCACCACGATCAGCACGGGTGAGAGCTGCGCGTACTCGATCTTCGGGGCCGGGATCTTGGCGATTCCGTCGGCCGCCGTCGTTGTCCACAGGCTGTGGACGGCGTTCGCGCTCATGGAGCGGCCTCCACCTCGGGCTTGGGATCGGTCTGCTGTACGTCGGACATCGTGTGCTCCACCGCCGGGTTGACGATCTCGGTCAGCGGCTTCGGGTAGACGCCCAGGAAGAGGAGGAGCGCGATCAGCGGGGTGACGACCACCAGCTCCCGCAACCGCAGATCCGGCATGGTCCTGACCTCGTCCTTCACCGGGCCGGTCATCGTGCGCTGGTAGAGGACCAGGACGTAGAGCGCGGCGAGCACGATGCCGAGGGTGGCGATGATGCCGATCACCGGATAACGGCTGAACGTGCCGACCAGGACGAGGAACTCACTGACGAACGGGGAGAGCCCCGGCAGCGAGAGGGTGGCGAGCCCGCCGATCAGGAACGTCCCGGCGAGGATCGGGGCGACCTTCTGCACCCCGCCGTAGTCCGCGATGAGCCGGGAGCCGCGCCGCGAGATCAGGAAGCCGGCCACCAGCATCAGGGCGGCCGTCGAGATCCCGTGGTTGACCATGTAGAGCGTGGCGCCCGACTGGCCCTGGCTGGTCATGGCGAAGATGCCCATGATGATGAAGCCGAAGTGCGAGATCGACGCGTAGGCGATCAGGCGCTTCATGTCGCGCTGGCCGACCGCGAGCAGCGCCCCGTAGATGATGCTGATGAGCGCCAGCACGAGGATCGCGGGGGTGGCCCACTTGGAGGCCTCCGGGAAGAGCTGGAGGCAGAAGCGGAGCATCGCGAAGGTGCCGACCTTGTCGACGACCGCGGTGATCAGTACGGCGACGGGCGCGGTGGCCTCCCCCATGGCGTTGGGCAGCCAGGTGTGCAGCGGCCACAGCGGGGCCTTCACCGCGAAGGCGAAGAAGAAGCCGAGGAAGAGCAGGCGCTCCGTGTTGGTCGCCATGGTGAGGCTGCCGTCGGCGCGGGCGGCCGCGATCTCGGAGAGCGAGAAGGTGCCCGCGACGACATAGAGGCCGATGACGGCGGCCAGCATGATCAGCCCGCCGACCAGGTTGTACAGGAGGAACTTGACGGCCGCGTACGAGCGCTGGGTCGCCGCCGCGTCGTCGCCGCCGGCGTGGGCGCGGTCGCCGAAGCCGCCGATGAGGAAGTACATCGGGATGAGCATGGCTTCGAAGAGGATGTAGAAGAGGAAGACGTCGGTGGCCTCGAAGGAGAGGATCACCATCGCCTCGACCATCAGGATCAGCGCGAAGAAGCCCTGGGTCGGCCGCCAGCGGCGGTTCGGGTTCGCGTCTTCGAGCGGGTCGGCGTCGTGCCAGCCCGCCAGGATCACGAACGGGACGAGCAGCGCGGTGAGCGCGAGGAGCGACACCCCGATGCCGTCCACGCCCAGTTCGTACCGCACCCCGAAGTCCGCGATCCAGGCGTGGGATTCGGTGAGCTGGTAGCGGGCGCCGCCGGGCTCGAAGCGGACCAGCACCACGGCGGCCAGCGCGAGCGTGCCGAGCGAGAAGAACAGCGCCAGCCACTTGGCGGCGGTGCGCCGGGCCGCGGGGACGGCCGCCGTGGCGATCGCCCCGATCGCGGGCAGCACCGCCGTGGCCGTCAGAAGGGGGAACGACATATCCGGTTACACCGCCCTCATCAGCAGGGTCGCGGCGATGAGCACTGCCGTACCTCCGAACATCGAGACCGCATAGGTGCGGGCATAGCCGTTCTGCAGCTTGCGCAGCCGTCCTGAGAGCCCGCCGAACGACGCCGCGGTGCCGTTGACCACCCCGTCGACCAGGGTGTGGTCGACGTACACGAGGGAGCGGGTGAGGTGTTCGCCGCCGCGGACCAGGACCACGTGGTTGAAGTCGTCCTGGAGGAGGTCGCGGCGGGCGGCGCGGGTGGCGAGCGAGCCGCGCGGGGCGACCACCGGGACGGGCGCGCGGCCGTACATGAACCAGGCGACGGCGACACCGATGACCAGGACGACCACCGTGGCGGCGGTGACGGCGCCCGCGCTGATCGGCGCGTGTCCGTGGTCGTACCCGGTGACGGGCTCCAGCCAGTTCAGGAAGCGGTCGCCGATGGCGAAGAACCCGCCGGCGAAGACCGAGCCGAACGCCAGGATGATCATGGGGATGGTCATGGACTTCGGGGACTCGTGCGGATGGGGTTCGTTCCCGTCCGCGTCCGGCTGCCAGCGCTTCTCGCCGAAGAAGGTCATCAGCATCACGCGCGTCATGTAGAACGCGGTGATCGCGGCGCCCAGCAGGGTGACGGCGCCGAGGATCCAGCCCTCCGTGCCGCCCTTGGCGAAGGCCGCCTCGATGATCCTGTCCTTGGAGAAGAAACCGGAGAGCCCGGGGAAGCCGATGATGGCGAGATAGCCGAGGCCGAAGGTGACGAAGGTGACCGGCATGTACTTCCGCAGGCCGCCGTACTTCCTCATGTCGACCTCGTCGTTCATGCCGTGCATGACCGAACCGGCGCCGAGGAAGAGCCCCGCCTTGAAGAAGCCGTGCGTCACCAGGTGCATGATCGCGAAGACGTAGCCGATCGGGCCGAGGCCCGCCGCCAGGATCATGTAGCCGATCTGCGACATCGTCGAACCCGCGAGGGCCTTCTTGATGTCGTCCTTCGCGCAACCGACGATCGCACCGAAGAGGAGCGTCACCGCGCCGACCACCACGACCGTCAGCTGGGCGTCCGGGGCCAGGTTGAAGATGGCGGAGGAGCGGGTGATCAGATAAACGCCCGCGGTGACCATCGTCGCCGCGTGGATCAGGGCCGAGACCGGGGTCGGGCCCTCCATCGCGTCGCCCAGCCAGGACTGGAGCGGCACCTGGGCCGACTTGCCGCAGGCGGCCAGCAGCAGCATCAGGGCGATCGCCGTCAGCTTGCCCTCGGTCGCGTCACCCGTGGCGGCGAAGACCGGGCCGAAGGCGAACGTGCCGAACGTCGTGAACATCAGCATGATCGCGATCGACAGGCCCATGTCGCCGACCCGGTTGACGAGGAACGCCTTCTTCGCCGCCGTCGCCGCGCTCGGCTTGTGCTGCCAGAACCCGATGAGCAGGTACGAGGCGAGGCCCACGCCCTCCCAGCCGACGTACAGCAGCAGGTAGTTGTCCGCGAGGACCAGCAGCAGCATCGCCGCCAGGAAGAGGTTCAGGTAGCCGAAGAAGCGGCGCCGCCGCTCGTCGTGCTCCATGTACCCGATCGAGTAGATGTGGATCAGGGTGCCCACACCGGTGATCAGCAGGACGAAGGTCATCGACAACTGGTCGAGCTGGAAGGCGACATCCGCCTGGAAACCCTCGACGGGGATCCAGGAGAACAGGTACTGGTGCAGGGAGCGGTCGTCTGCGCTCCTGCCGAGCATGTCGCCGAAGAGGACCAGGCCGATCACGAAGGACGCGGCGGCCAGCACCGTACCGAGCCAGTGGCCCGCGCGGTCGAGCCGGCGGCCGCCGCACAGCAGGACCGCCGCTCCGAGCAGGGGCGCCGCGATGAGCAGCGCAATCAAGTTCTCCACGATTCAGCGACCCCTCAGAGCTTCATCAGGCTGGCGTCGTCGACCGAGGCCGAGTGGCGGGAACGGAAGAGCGACACGATGATCGCGAGCCCGACCACGACCTCCGCGGCGGCGACGACCATCGTGAAGAACGCGATGATCTGGCCGTCGAGATTGCCGTGCATCCGGGAGAAGGCGACGAACGCGAGGTTGCAGGCGTTGAGCATCAGCTCGACGCACATGAAGACCACGATCGCGTTCCGCCGGATCAGCACACCGGCGGCGCCGATGGTGAACAGCACCGAGGCGAGATAGAGGTAGTAGACAGGGTTCATCGCTTGACCTCCTTGTCACTGTCGGCGCGGTCGTGATCGGCGCGACCGGAGTCCCCCCGACCGGAGTCCGTACGGCCCAGCCGCTCCGACGAGCGCTGCTCCAGCGCCTTCAGGTCCGCGATGGCCTCGTCCGACACGTCGCGGATCTGGCCACGGTCCTTGAGCGTCCTGCTGACCGTCAGATCGGACGGGGTGCCGTCCGGCAGCAGGCCCGCGATGTCCACCGCGTTGTGCCGGGCGTACACACCGGGGGCGGGCAGCGGCGGCAACTGGCCGCTGCGGACCCGCGCCTCGGCCAGCTCCCGCTGGGTCTTGGCCCGCTCGGTGCGCTCCCGGTGGGTGAGCACCATCGCGCCGACCGCCGCGGTGATCAGCAGCGCGCCGGTGATCTCGAAGGCGAAGACGTACTTCGTGAAGATCAGGGCGGCCAGGCCCTCGATGTTGCCGCCCGCGTTGGCCTGCCCGAGCCCCGTGAACGAACTCAGCGAGGCCTGGCCGATCCCGGCGACGAGCAGCACACCGAAGCCGAGCCCGCAGGCGGCGGCCCACCAGCGCTGGCCCCTCAGCGTCTCCTTCAGGGAGTCGGCCGCGGTGACACCGACCAGCATGACCACGAAGAGGAACAGCATCATGATCGCGCCGGTGTAGACGACGATCTGGACGACGCCCAGGAAATAGGCGCCGTTGGCGAGGTAGAAGACCGCCAGGATGATCATGGTGGCGGCGAGGCACAGCGCGCTGTGCACGGCCTTCTTCATCAGGATCGTGCAGAGCGCGCCGACCACCGCGACCGTGCCGAGGATCCAGAACTGGACGGCCTCGCCGGTCGACGTGACGGACCCGGCGGCGAGCGCCGGCGTCAGCGCCTCGGGCAGCGGACCGCTCACGGGGCCCGCCAGGGAAGCTGCCAGGAGGCTCATGCGTCGACCCCCTCGTCCTGCGGCTTCTCGCCCTTGCTGACGGCCACCTGCCGGACCGTGCCGGGCGCGGCCTCGGTGACCAGACCGCGGTAGTAGTCCTGCTCGTCCATGCCGGGGAAGATCGAGTGCGGCGACTCGACCATGCCCTCCTCCAGCCCGGCGAGCAGCTGCTCCTTCGTAAAAATGAGGTTCTCGCGGGAGCTGTCGGCCAGCTCGAACTCGTTGGTCATCGTGAGCGCCCGGGTCGGGCACGCCTCGATGCACAGTCCGCAGAAGATGCAGCGCGCGTAATTGATCTGATAGACGCGGCCGTAGCGCTCGCCCGGGGAGTAGCGCTCCTCCTCCGTGTTGTCCGCGCCTTCCACATAGATCGCGTCGGCGGGACAGGCCCACGCGCACAGCTCGCAGCCGATGCACTTCTCCAGGCCGTCCGGATGGCGGTTGAGCTGATGCCGGCCGTGGAAGCGCGGCGCCGTCACCTTCGGCGTCTCCGGATACTGCTCCGTCAGCCGCTTCTTGAACATGGCCGTGAAGGTCAGCCCGAAGCCGGCCACCGGATTCCGCGGCGGACGCGGGATGTCGCCCCCCGGGGCGTCCCCCTCCGGGGCGCTCCCCCGCGGTCCGCTCCGCTGCGGGAGGTTCTCCTGCGAAGAGTCAGACACTGCCGGCCTCCTTTCCGTCACTCTCGGTACCGTCACTCACAGTATTGACCCCGCCACTGACAATCAGCTCCCGCTCGCGTCGCGGCTGCCTGCGCGGGACCGGTGGCAGCGTCTGTCCGGGCAGCGGCGGTACGGGGAAACCGCCCGCCATCGGGTCGAAGGCCGGTGGCTCCGGTTCGTTCGCCGCCGCGGTCCGTTCCTTCCGGTCGCGGAAGATGTCCGCGACGAAGGAGAGCAGCAGGAGCGCGATGATCGCCGAGGCCACGTACAGCAGGATCGTCTGGAAGGAGTAGTTCTCGTTGCGCAGCGCCCGCACGGTCGCGACGAGCATCAGCCAGACCAGCGAGACCGGGATCAGGACCTTCCAGCCCAGCTTCATCAGCTGGTCGTAGCGCACGCGGGGCAGCGTGCCGCGCAGCCAGATGAAGAAGAAGAGCAGCAGCTGGACCTTGAGGACGAACCAGAGCATCGGCCACCAGCCGTGGTTCGCGCCCTCCCAGAAGGTGGAGACCGGCCACGGGGCGCGCCAGCCGCCGAGGAAGAGCGTCGTCGCGACGGCCGAGACGGTCACCATGTTGACGTACTCGGCGAGCATGAACATCGCGAACTTGATGGACGAGTACTCGGTGTTGAAGCCGCCGACCAGGTCGCCCTCGGACTCCGGCATGTCGAACGGGTTGCGGTTCGTCTCCGCGACCATCGTGATGATGTAGATGATGAAGGAGACCGGCAGCAGCAGCACGTACCAGCGGTCCGCCTGCGCCTCGACGATCGCCGAGGTCGACATCGACCCGGAGTAGAGGAACACCGAGGCGAACGCGGCGCCCATGGCGATCTCGTACGAGATCATCTGGGCGCACGAGCGCAACCCGCCGAGGAGCGGATACGTCGAGCCCGAGGACCAGCCCGCGAGGACGATGCCGTAGATGCCGACCGAGGCGACCGCGAGGATGTAGAGCATCGCGATGGGCAGGTCGGTGAGTTGCATCGTGGTGCGCTGGCCGAAGATCGAGATCTCGTTGCCCGCGGGCCCGAAGGGGATCACCGCGATCGCCATGAACGCGGGGATCGCCGCGATGATCGGCGCGAGGATGTAGACGGCCTTGTCGGCGCGTTTGACGACGATGTCTTCCTTGAACATCAGCTTCGCACCGTCGGCGAGCGACTGGAGCATGCCCCAGGGGCCGTGCCGGTTGGGGCCGATGCGCAGCTGCATCCAGGCGACGACCTTGCGCTCCCACACGATGGAGAAGAGCACGGTCAGCATCAGGAACGCGAAGCAGAACACGGCCTTGACGACCACGAGCCACCAGGGGTCGCGGCCGAACATCGACAGGTCCTCGGCTGCGAGGACGGACCCCGGGGCCGCCGCGAGGGGGACGAGGCCGGTCATGCGCGCACCTCCGGTGCTTCGTCGGCGGGGCCGTCGTGCGGGGAACCGGACCCGGAGGAACCGGACCCCGGGGAACCGTCCCGGGCGGCGCCGGCCGAATCCGCCGGGCCGATACGGACCAGCGTGCCCGGCTGCGAGCCGGTGTCCGCGAGGACGCCGCCGCCCGTGGAGTTCAGCGGCAGCCAGACCACCCGGTCGGGCATCACCGTCACCGCCAGCGGGAGCGTGACCGTGCCCGCGGGGCCCGTGACGGTCAGGTCGTCGCCGTTCTTGACCCCCGTCTCGGCAGCCGTCGCGGCGGAGAGCCTGGCCACCGCCGCGTGGCGCGTACCGGCCAGCGCGTCGTCGCCCTCCTGGAGCTTGCCCTGGTCCAGCAGGAGCCGGTGGCCCGCGAGGACCGCCTCCCCGCCGCCGGTCCTGGGCACCGGACGGGACGATTCCAGCGGTTCGGTGGCGCGCGGCCCGTCCCAGCCGCCGAGCCGGTCGAGTTCGGCGCGTACGGCCCGCAGGTCCGGCAGCGCGAAGTGGACGTCCAAAGCATCCGCGAGCATGTGCAGCACCCGCGCGTCGCTCGGCGCGAGCCGCCGCGTCATCTGCTCCGGCTTCAGCGCCGCCTCGAACAGCCGCGCCCTGCCCTCCCAGTTGAGGAAGGTGCCGGGCTTCTCCGCGACCGCCGCGACCGGGAGGACCACATCGGCGCGATCGGTGACCTCGCTGGGCCGCAGCTCCAGCGAGACCAGGAAGCCGACCTCGTCCAGCGCGGTCCGCGCGGCCGCCGGGTCCGGCAGATCCGCGATCTCGACGCCCGCGACCAGCAGCGCGCCCAGCTCGCCGGTGGTGGCGGCCCGGACGATCTGGTCGGTGTCGCGGCCGTAACGGGGCGGCAGTTCGCGTACGCCCCACACCGCCGCGGTCTCCTCGCGGGCCCGCGGATCGGTGGCGGGCCGGCCGCCGGGCAGCAGCGACGGGAGCGCGCCCGCCTCCAGCGCGCCGCGCTCGCCGGCCCGGCGCGGGATCCACACCAGCCGGGCGCCGGTCACGGTGGCGGCGCGCGCCGCCGCGGTGAGCCCGCCGGGCACGGCCGCCAGCCGCTCCCCGACGACGATCACGGCGCCGGGCTCGCGCAGCGCCCGCGCGGCGGCCGTGCCGTCCGCGTCGAGCCCGGTCTCCGAGGCGAGTGCGTCCAGCCACTCGGTCTCGGTGCCGGGCGCGGCCGGCAGCAGCGTGCCGCCCGCCTTCGCCAGGCCCCGGGTGGCGTGCGTGGCGAGGGCGAACGTCCGCTGGCCGTGCTTGCGGTGCGCCTTGCGCAGCCGCAGGAAGACACCGGGCGCCTCCTCCTCGGACTCGAAGCCCGCGAGCAGCACCGCCGGGGCGGCCTCCAGCGTGGTGTACGTGATCCCCGTGCCGTCGAGGTCATGGCCCCGGCCCGCGACGTACGCGGCGAGGAAGTCGGCCTCCTCGGTGCTGTGCACCCGGGCGCGGAAGTCGATGTCGTTGGTGTCGAGGGCGACGCGCGCGAACTTGGCGTAGGCGTACGCGTCCTCGACGGTGAGCCGCCCGCCGGTCAGGACGCCTGTCCTGCCCCGGGCCGCGGCCAGGCCGCGCGCGGCGGCCTCCAGCGCCTCCGGCCAGCTGGCCGGTTCGAGGACGCCGTCCGCGTTCCGTACCAGCGGGGTGGTGAGCCGGTCGCGCTTCTGCGCGTAACGGAAGCCGAAGCGGCCCTTGTCGCAGAGCCACTCCTCGTTGACCTCGGGCTCGTTCGCCGCCATCCGCCGCATGACCTTGCCGCGCCGGTGGTCCGTACGGGTCGCGCAGCCGCCCGCGCAGTGCTCGCAGACGCCCGGCGAGGAGACCAGGTCGAAGGGGCGGGAGCGGAAGCGGTACGCCGCGGAGGTGAGCGCGCCGACCGGGCAGATCTGGATGGTGTTGCCGGAGAAGTACGACTCGAAGGGGTCGCCCTCGCCGGTGCCGACCTGCTGGAGGGCGCCCCGCTCGATCAGCTCGATCATCGGGTCGCCCGCGATCTGGTTCGAGAACCGGGTGCAGCGGGCGCAGAGCACGCACCGCTCGCGGTCGAGCAGCACCTGCGTGGAGATCGGCACGGGCTTCTGGAAGGTGCGCTTGTGGCCCTCGAAGCGGGTGTCGGGGTCGCCGACCTGCATGGCCTGGTTCTGGAGCGGGCACTCGCCGCCCTTGTCGCAGACCGGGCAGTCCAGGGGGTGGTTGATGAGCAGCAGCTCCATCACCCCGCGCTGCGCCTTCTCGGCGACCGGTGACGTGAGCTGCGACTTGACGACCATGCCGTCGGTGCAGGTGATCGTGCAGGACGCCATCGGCTTGCGCTGGCCCTCGACCTCGACGATGCACTGGCGGCAGGCGCCGGCCGGGTCGAGGAGCGGGTGGTCGCAGAAGCGCGGGATCTCGATGCCCAGTTGCTCGGCGGCGCGGATCACCAGCGTCCCCTTGGGGACGGAGATCTCGATGCCGTCGATGGTCAGCGAGACGAGATCCTCGGGCGGAACCGCGGCTTCGCCGCCCCCGGAGGGAGCATTCGTGGTCACCGTCATGCGTTCACCTCCAGGTGCGGGTTCCGGTCTGCCCACACGGTGGACTTCGCGGGGTCGAAGGGGCAGCCCTTGCCGGTGATGTGCTGCTCGTACTCCGCGCGGAAGTACTTGAGCGAGGAGAAGATCGGGGAGGCGGCGCCGTCGCCGAGCGCGCAGAAGGACTTGCCGTTGATGTTGTCGGCGATGTCGTTGAGCTTGTCGAGGTCGGACAGCTCCCCCTTGCCGTCCTCGATGTCGCGGAGCAGTTGGACGAGCCAGTACGTCCCTTCGCGGCAGGGGGTGCACTTGCCGCAGGACTCGTGGGCGTAGAACTCGGTCCAGCGGGTGACGGCCCGTACGACGCAGGTGGTCTCGTCGAAGCACTGGAGCGCCTTGGTGCCGAGCATGGAGCCGGCCGCGCCGACGCCCTCGTAGTCGAGCGGGACGTCGAGGTGCTCGTCGGTGAACATCGGGGTCGAGGAGCCGCCGGGGGTCCAGAACTTGAGGCGGTGTCCGGCCCGGATGCCGCCGCTCATGTCGAGGAGCTGGCGCAGCGTGATGCCGAGCGGGGCCTCGTACTGGCCGGGGCTGGTGACATGGCCGCTGAGCGAGTAGAGCGTGAAGCCCGGGGACTTCTCGCTGCCCATCGACTTGAACCAGTCCTTGCCGCGGTTGAGGATCGCGGGAACCGACGCGATGGACTCGACGTTGTTCACCACAGTCGGGCAGGCGTACAGGCCCGCCACCGCCGGGAAGGGAGGACGCAGCCGGGGCTGTCCGCGACGCCCCTCCAGGGAGTCGAGCAGCGCGGTCTCCTCGCCGCAGATGTACGCGCCCGCGCCCGCGTGCACGACGACGTCGAGGTCGAGTCCGCTGCCCAGGATGTTCTTGCCGAGGTAGCCCGCCGCGTACGCCTCGCGCACCGCCTCGTGCAGCCTGCGCAGTACGGGGACGACCTCGCCGCGCAGATAGATGAAGGCGTGCTGCGAGCGGATCGCGTAGCAGGCGATCACGATGCCCTCGATGAGGGAGTGCGGGTTGGCGAAGAGGAGGGGGATGTCCTTGCAGGTGCCGGGTTCCGACTCGTCGGCGTTGACGACCAGGTAGTGCGGCTTGCCGTCGCCCTGCGGGATGAACTGCCACTTCATCCCGGTGGGGAAGCCGGCGCCGCCGCGTCCGCGCAGGCCCGCGTCCTTGACGTACGCGATGAGGTCGTCGGGCGACATGGCGAGGGCCTTGCGGAGCCCTTTGTAGCCTTCGTGCCGCTCGTAGGTGGCCAGGGTCCAGGACTCCGGTTGGTCCCAGAAGGCGGACAGGACGGGCGCGAGGAGCTTCTCCGGGCTGGTCCCGTTCTCGTTGAGCTCGGCGGCCATGGTCATCACTCCTCCTCCTCGGCTTCGGTTCCGGTCCGCCGGTCCGGCCGCGCGTCCCGCGGTGTGTCCTTCGGGGCGGCGTCGCGGGGCGGGGCGTCCGCGCCGTCCCGTGGGCGTACCACCCGCTGGAGCCCCTCGCCCTTCGCGAGCCGCAGCCCGACCAGCGAGGCGGGTCCCGCGCCGCCGGTGGCCTCGACGGCGCCGGGGCGCTCGTCGGGGAAGCCGGCCAGGATGCGCGAGGTCTCCTTGTACGTGCACAGCGGGGCACCCCGGGTGGGCGCGACGGGGCGTCCCTCGCCGAGGTCGTCGACGAGCCGCAGGGCGGTGTCCGGCGTCTGGTTGTCGAAGAACTCCCAGTTGACCATCACCACGGGCGCGAAGTCGCAGGCCGCGTTGCACTCGATGTGTTCGAGGGTGATCTTGCCGTCGGGGGTCGTCCCGTGGTTGTCGACGCCGAGATGGCGCTTCAGCTCGTCGAAGATGGCGTCGCCGCCCATCACCGCGCAGAGCGTGTTGGTGCAGACGCCGACCTGGTACTCCCCGCCGGGCTCGCGCCGGTACATGGAGTAGAAGGTGGCGACGGCGGTGACCTCGGCGGTGGTCAGGCCGAGCAGTTCGGCGCAGAAGGCCATCCCCGTACGGGAGACGAAGCCCTCCTCGGACTGGGTGAGGTGGAGCAGCGGCAGCAGCGCGGAGCGGGAGTCCGGGTAGCGGCCGATGATCTCCTTCGCGTCCGCTTCGAGCCGGGCGCGTACCTCGTCCGGGTAGGCGGGGGCGGGCAGCCGCGGCATCCCGAGGCTGACGCCGGCGGTGGCCGCGGCTGCCGTGCCTGCCGCGGCGTTGGGCGGTGTGGCGGTCACCGGTCGACGCCTCCCATCACGGGGTCGATGGACGCGACGGCGACGATGACGTCGGCGACCTGGCCGCCCTCGCACATCGCCGCCATGGCCTGGAGATTGGTGAAGGACGGATCGCGGAAGTGCACGCGGTACGGGCGGGTGCCCCCGTCGGAGACGACATGCGCGCCGAGCTCGCCCTTGGGCGACTCCACGGCGGCGTACGCCTGACCGGCCGGGACCCGGAAGCCCTCCGTCACCAGCTTGAAGTGATGGATCAGAGCCTCCATGGACGTGCCCATGATGTTCTTGATGTGGTCGAGGGAGTTGCCGAGTCCGTCCGGGCCGAGCGCGAGCTGCGCGGGCCAGGCGATCTTCTTGTCGGCGACCATGACCGGGCCCGGCTCCAGCCGGTCCAGGCACTGTTCGACGATCCGCAGCGACTGGCGCATCTCTTCCAGCCGGATGAGGAAGCGGCCGTACGCGTCGCAGGTGTCGGCGGTCGGGACGTCGAACTCGAACGTCTCGTAACCGCAGTACGGGTCGCTCCTGCGCAGATCGTGCGGGAGCCCGGTGGAGCGCAGGATCGGTCCGGTGGCGCCGAGCGCCATGCAGCCGGCCAGGTCGAGGTAGCCGACGTCCTGCATGCGGGCCTTGAAGATCGGGTTGCCGGTGGCGAGCTTGTCGTACTCCGGCAGGTTCTTCCGGAGTTGCTTCAGCAGCTCGCGCAGCTTGTCGACGGCGCCAGGGGGGAGGTCCTGGGCGAGGCCGCCGGGGCGGATGAACGCGTGGTTCATCCGCAGTCCGGTGATCATCTCGTAGGCATCGAGAATCAGTTCACGATCGCGGAATCCGTAGATCATGATCGTGGTCGCGCCCAGCTCCATGCCGCCGGTCGCGAGACAGACGAGGTGCGACGAGAGCCGGTTCAGCTCCATCAGCAGGACCCGGATGAGCGTGGCGCGGTCCGGGATGTCGTCCTCGATGCCGAGCAGCTTCTCGACGCCCAGGCAGTACGCCGTCTCGTTGAAGAACGAGGTCAGGTAGTCCATGCGCGTGACGAAGGTGGTGCCCTGCGTCCAGTTGCGGAATTCGAGGTTCTTCTCGATGCCCGTGTGCAGATAGCCGATGCCGCAGCGGGCCTCGGTGACGGTCTCGCCCTCGATCTCCAGGATCAGCCGCAGCACCCCGTGGGTGGAGGGGTGCTGGGGACCCATGTTGACGACGATCCGCTCGTCGTCGGCCTTGGCGGCGGACTGGACGACCTCGTCCCAGTCGCCGCCGGTGACCGTGTAGACGGTGCCCTCGGTGGTCTCCCGGCCGGAGCCGAGCGCGTCGAAGGCGTCCGGGGCGGCGTCCTGCGGGGCGGAGGCGTGTGAAGTGGTCATCAGGAGTACGACCTCCGCTGGTCCGGAGCCGGGATCTGGGCGCCCTTGTACTCGACGGGGATACCGCCGAGCGGGTAGTCCTTGCGCTGCGGGAAGCCCTGCCAGTCGTCCGGCATCATGATCCGGGTCAGGGCGGGGTGGCCGTCGAAGATCAGGCCGAAGAAGTCGTACGTCTCCCGCTCGTGCCAGTCGTTGGTCGGATAGACCGCGACCAGGGACGGTACGTGCGGATCCTCGTCCGGCGCGGAGACCTCCAGGCGGATCAGCCGTCCGTGGGTGAGCGAGCGCAGGTGGTAGACGGCGTGCAGCTCGCGCCCCTTGTCGCCGGGGTAGTGGACGCCGGAGACCCCGGTGCACAGCTCGAAGCGGAGGGCCGGGTCGTCGCGCAGGGTGCGGGCCACCTGGGGCAGATGCTCGCGGGCGATGTGGAAGGTGAGCTCGTCGCGGTCGACGACCGTCTTCTCGATGGCGTGGGAGGGGACGAGGTCCTGCTCCTCCAGCGCGCCCTCCAGCTCGTCGGCGATCTCGTCGAAGACACCGCCGGGTCCGCCGTACGGCCGGGAGGACGCGCCCGGCAGCGTCACGGTCCGTACGAGACCGCCGTACCCGCTGGTGTCCCCGCCGTTGTTGGCGCCGAACATGCCCTTCTGCACGCGGATGGGCTCGTCGGCCCGATCCCGCGCGGACGGAACGTTCTCGCCGGGTTCCGGCCCGTCGTTCCCGGCGGGCGGGCCGTCGTTCCCGGACCGGCGGGTGTCGTCCTCGGATCGCGGCTTGTCGTCTCCGGATCGCTGCTTGTCGCTCACCGCAGCAGCCCCTTCATCTCGATCAACGGGAGCGCCTTGAGGGCCGCCTCCTCCGCCTCGCGGGCCGCTTCCTCCGCGTTGACCCCGAGCTTGGAGCTCTGGATCTTCTGGTGGAGCTTGAGGATGGCGTCCATCAGCATCTCGGGACGTGGTGGGCAGCCGGGCAGATAGATGTCGACAGGAACGACGTGGTCGACGCCCTGCACGATCGCGTAGTTGTTGAACATCCCGCCCGACGAGGCACAGACCCCCATGGAGATCACCCACTTGGGGTTGGGCATCTGGTCGTAGACCTGCCGCAGGACGGGCGCCATCTTCTGGCTCACCCGCCCCGCCACGATCATCAGGTCGGCCTGGCGCGGTGAGCCGCGGAAGACCTCCATGCCGAACCGCGCCAGGTCGTACCGCCCGGCGCCGGTCGTCATCATCTCGATGGCGCAGCAGGCGAGACCGAACGTCGCGGGGAAGACGGAGGACTTCCGTACCCAGCCCGATGCCTGTTCGACGGTGGTCAGCAGGAAACCGCTCGGCAGCTTCTCTTCGAGTCCCATTGGTGGCCCCTCAGCCCCTTTAGTCCCATTCCAGACCGCCGCGCCGCCACACATACGCGTAGGCGACGAAGACGGTGAGCACGAAGAGCAGCATCTCCACGAGCCCGAAAATCCCCAGGGCGTCGAAGGTGACCGCCCACGGGTAAAGGAAGACGACCTCAATATCGAAAATGATGAAGAGCATCGCCGTCAGGTAGTACTTGATGGGGAATCGGCCGCCCCCGGCCGGCGTCGGTGTGGGCTCGATGCCGCACTCGTACGCTTCGACTTTCGCCCGGTTGTAGCGCTTTGGGCCGATAAGCGTGGCCATGACCACGGAGAAGATCGCAAACCCGGCCCCCAGTGCGCCGAGCACGAGGATGGGTGCGTAGGCATTCACGCCCCTCAGCTCCTTCCAGTCGTCCTTGACCGTCGGATCGCACCGGGCGGACCGCCTCGCCGCCTCGTCGCGGATCACCGAAGATCGCGTACATGTGAGGCAGTTCACAAGCCCGGCTGCCCCGCATCCTATGCCCGGTGACCTGTGATCTGCGACACGGGGTACAGCGGGGAGTTTGTGATCTCCACCACCTGACGAAGGATCATGAAGCCGGATGATGGGTGATCTTCATACGCGAAGCGGCCACGTGATCACCAGAGGTGACATTCGAGCCGGTCAGTGCTGGCCAGAGGCGTTGCGCCCTATCAAGAGATGCACCGTACAAGCAAATTGGCGATGAGACACTTTCGGGTGATACGGCGCGGAGGGCCACCCGAGCGAGGGACCGGCGGGCGCCGGGTGGACCGAAGGGGACACGTGCACGCATTCACGAGCAACCGGACGCGAGCCCGATCCGGCCGGCGGGGCGACGGGACGGCTTCGCGGGGGCGCCGGAACCAACTCATTCGGGAGCGCGTCACACCTCGCGTGACCGGACCGACAGCCGAACGGTGACCGACCTGTTATCTGTGCGCTCAAAATGTGACCTGCGTCACTTCACTCAACCCCTCAAAGAAGAGGGCTTGGCCATGAGTGTGAAGCGATGGTAAGCGGCAGGCAATTCGGACCTTTATCGGAAAGCCCGTGATCACAGCCATGATCACCCTTGCCCGTTTTGCCCGTTACGGCGTCAATAAGGGCTGACGGAAAGCGGATTCACAGATTCCGGGCGGAACTGTGGTGCACCCCACGTTTCTTGACGAGAACCCGGGCCGACCTGATAGCCGTTGGTCTCATGTCCCACACCGCTCAGATAACCAGCCACCGGAAGCCCCGCCGGAGCTCCCCGCGCGCCAGCCTTCGCGCCGGAGTCGCCGGTGGCGTCCTCAGCACGATCGCGGTCGCCGGTGCCGCCGCGCCGGCGAACGCCGAGCCGGTGACCGAGACCATCGAAATGCCCACCATCACCGCAGGCCTCGCCGGTGACTTCGCCCGGTCCGCCGAGGCGACCCAGCAGGTGGCCAACACCCTGGACCTGCGGGCCCAGCAGGACTCCGCCGCCGCGACGGCGGCCAAGACCGCGAAGACCGCGAAGGCGGAGGCCGAGCGCAAGGCCGAGGCCAAGCGGAAGTCCGAGGAAGCCCGCAAGAAGGCCGCCGAGGCCGCCGAGCGCGCCTCCCGCACCGCCGAGCGCACGACGCTCAGCAACGCCTCGTCGGACTCCGGCTCCCGCTCCTCGTCGAGCTCGTCGTCGTCCGCTTCCGGCACCGTCTCCAAGGCCACCTCGCAGGCGACCGGTTCGGCCGCCGCCGTGCTCGCCTTCGCGCAGGCGCAGGTCGGCGACGCGTACATCCTGGGCTCCACGGGACCGAACGCCTGGGACTGCTCCAGCCTCGTCCAGGCCTCGTTCCGCCAGATCGGCGTCGACCTCCCCCGCGTCTCGCAGGACCAGTCGGTGGCGGGCACCCAGGTCTCCCTGGACAACCTCCAGCCCGGCGACATCCTCTACTGGGGCAGCGCCGGCAGCGCGTACCACACGGCGATCTACATCGGCGGCGGCGAGTTCATCGGCGCGCAGAACCCGAGCAAGGGCGTCATCCAGGCCTCCCTGGACTACGACCCCCCGACCGGCGCGGTCCGCGTCCTCTGACGCACCCGCCCCGCCCCTCGTTCCGACCGAGCAACACGTACGGCGATGGCCCGCGCCCCGCAAGGGGGATGCGGGCTGTCGCCGTTTCCGGGGGTGGCAGTGCGGAGGACGTCGGGCCGGACCAAGATTTGATCAAGCTCTCACTTAACCCGATCGAGTGATGGCATGCTCACTCCTCCTGGGTAGAAGACACTTACGTCACTTCGCACCACACCGCCGGACGGTCCCCCACATCTTCCGGCCAGGAGGAAGCTCCCCCCATGACCATAAAAGGCATCGACGTCTCGTCGTACCAGAGCTCGACCTACTCCACCGCCGGCTTCGACTTCGTCTTCGTCAAGGCGACCGAAGGCACCTCGTACATCAACCCCAAGATGGCCGCCCAGGCCTCCCACGGCCGGGCGGCCGGGCTGGTCGTCGGGTTCTACCACTTCCTGCGGGGCGGGAACATGAAGGCGCAGGCCAAGTACTTCGTCGAGAAGTGCTCCAGCATCGCCTACGACCCCCTCTTCGCCGACTGGGAGGACAGTGACGTCTCCAACGCGCAGAAGGACGCCTTCCTCGCCGAGGTGAAGCGGCTGCGCGGGACCACGCATCGCGTGGGGCTGTACTGCAACCGGGACTACTGGCTGAACCGCGACACCACCAGCAACGCCGGCGACGCCCTGTGGATCGCGGATTACGTGACCGCCGGGAAGCCCCGGATCCAGGCCGCGTGGAAGTTCCACCAGTACACGGACAGCCCCATCGACACGAACATCGGTCAGTTCACCGACCGTGCCGCGCTGAAGAAGTGGGCGAGAAAGGGCTGAGGGTCGCGGGGGACCTCACGCCTTCGGCGCCACCTTCGAAAGGCCGTTGATGATGCGGTCCATCGCGTCGCCGCCCGTCGGATCCGTCAGGTTCGCCAGCATCTTGAGGGTGAACTTCATCAGCAGCGGATGCGTCAGGCCGCGCTCCGTCGCGAGTTTCATGATCTTCGGGTTTCCGATGAGCTTCACGAACGCGCGGCCCATCGTGTAATAACCGCCGTAGGTCTCCTTGAGCACCTTCGGGTAGTGCAGCAGCGCCAGTTCGCGCTGCGCCGGGGTCGCCCGGGCGTGGGCCTGGACGATGACGTCCGCCGCGATCTGCCCCGACTCCATGGCGTACGCGATGCCCTCGCCGTTGAACGGGTTGACCATGCCGCCCGCGTCCCCCACCAGCAGCAGCCCCTTGGTGTAGTGCGGCTGCCGGTTGAACGCCATCGGCAGCGCGGCGCCCCTGATCGGCATCGTCATGTTGTCGGGGGTGTAGCCCCAGTCCTCGGGCATCGACGCGCACCACGCCTTCAGCACCTCGCGCCAGTCCAGCTCCTTGTACGCGGACGAGGAGTTGAGGATGCCGAGACCGACGTTCGACGTGCCGTCGCCCATGCCGAAGATCCAGCCGTAGCCGGGCAGCAGCTTGTCCGGGCCCGGACCGCGCCGGTCCCACAGCTCCAGCCACGACTCCAGGTAGTCGTCGTCGTGGCGCGGCGAGGTGAAGTACGTCCGTACGGCCACGCCCATCGGCCGGTCCTCGCGGCGGTGCAGCCCCATCGCGAGCGACAGCCGCGTCGAGTTGCCGTCGGCGGCGACGACCAGTGGCGCGTGGAAGGTGACCGGGGTCTTCTCCTCGCCCATCTTGGCGTGGACGCCGGTGATCCGGCCCGTCCGGGCGTCGGTGATCGGGGCGCCGACGTTGCAGCGCTCGTGCAGCCGGGCGCCGGCCTTCTGCGCCTGCCGGGCGAGCTGCTCGTCGAAGTCGTCGCGCTTGCGGACCAGGCCGTAGTCCGGGTACGCCGCCAGGTCCGGCCAGTCGAGCTGGAGCCGTACGCCGCCGCCGATGATCCGCAGCCCCTTGTTGCGCAGCCAGCCGGCCTCTTCCGAGATGTCGATGCCCATCGACACGAGCTGCTTGGTGGCGCGCGGGGTGAGTCCGTCGCCGCACACCTTCTCGCGCGGGAACGCCGTCTTCTCCAGCAGCAGCACGTCCAGACCCGCCTTGGCGAGGTAGTACGCGGTCGTGGAACCGGCCGGGCCGGCGCCGACGACGATGACGTCCGCGGTGTTCTCGGAGAGGGGCTCAGTCACAGCGGGTTCTCCCGAAGACTCGAATTCGCGTACCGAACGGCACTGGTCACCTGCAGTCTATGGGTGCGTACAGATCCCCCAGTGAAGGGCTGCCCTCGTGAACAACACAACCAAGGCGCTCCCCGTCGTGCGGCTCCGCGTCCCCACCGAGGAGGACGCCTTCGCCTGGCACCGCGTCTTCGACGACCCCGAGGTCATGGAGTTCCACGGCGGCGCACCGGCCGAGATGTCCGTGTACGAGGAGCTGACCGCCCGCCAGCGCCGGCACGACGCCGAGCGCGGCTTCTGCTTCTGGACGATGCTGGACGAGTCCGGGGAGGTGATCGGCTTCACGGGCGCCCAGCCCTGGCCGCACCCGGAGTTCGGGCCGGTGGGCGAGATCGAGATCGGCTGGCGGCTGGGCCGCGCGTACTGGGGCCGGGGCTACGCGACCGCCGCCGCGCGGACCACGCTGGAACGGGTACGGGCGGCGGGCGTCGGCCGGGTCGTGGCGATGGTGAACTCCCGCAACGCCCGCTCGGTCGCGGTGACCCGGCGGCTGGGGATGGAGCTGGCGGAGACGTATGTGGGGCCGGCGTCCCAGCAGGAGGCCTACTGCTTCCGCCTGGAGTTGTGAGGCACGGTGCGTTGAAGTGGGTGAGTGGGTGCCTGCGCGGGCGGGTGGGTGCGCGCTGCGCCCACCCACCCGCTCGCGGCCCGTCAGACCCGTACGCCCCGGTGCAGCGCCACGATCCCGCCCGTCAGGTTCCGCCACGCCACCTTCGACCAGCCCGCGCCCTGGAGCCGGGCGGCCAGTGCGGGCTGGTCGGGCCAGTCGCGGATGGACTCGGCGAGGTAGACGTACGCGTCGGGGTTGGACGAGACGGCGCGTGCGACCGGCGGCAGCGCCCGCATCAGGTACTCCGTGTAGACGGTCCTGAACGGCGCCCAGGTCGGGTGCGAGAACTCGCAGATCACGATCCGGCCGCCCGGCTTCGTCACCCGGTACAGCTCGCGCAGCGCCTCGTCCGTGTCCTGGACGTTCCGCAGCCCGAAGGAGATCGTCACCGCGTCGAACGCCTCGTCGGCGAAGGGCAGCTTCGTCGCGTCGCCCGCCGTGAACGGCATCCACGCGTGCCGCTTCTTGCCCTCGCGCAGCATCCCGAGGGAGAAGTCGCACGGCACGACGTACGCGCCCGTCGCGGCGAACGGCTGGGAGGAGGTGGCCGTACCGGCCGCCAGGTCGAGGATCTTCTCGGCCGGCCGGGCGCCGACCGCCCTGGCGACCTCCTTGCGCCACCGCCGGTCCTGGCCGAGCGAGAGCACGTCGTTGGTGAGGTCGTAGTTCTCCGCCACGACGTCGAACATCGAGGCGACTTCGTGCGGCTGCTTGTCCAGGGAGGCTCGGGTCACGTTATTTATTGTGGCAGGGCACGGCCCGCCGTCCCGCATCAGGGCAGCAGCCTCGGCCGACGTTTCGCCGCCACGTCCTCCACCCACCCGAAGAGCGCCACGGCCGCCGCGATCAGCACCCACGCGATCCCGAACTGGAACCACACGCTGCCGAGCGGCAGGTCCCGCTCGAAGGCGGGGATGTCCCACATCGCGTCGATCAGCGGCACGCTCACCATCAGCGCGACCTCGTGCCAGAGGTAGACCGTCACCGCGCGGGCGTTGAAGATCTTCACGATCCGGTCGGCCACGGGACGGCGCCCGAGGCACCCAAAGTCCGGCCGGAACCGCATCAGCAGCAGCACGAACCCCGCCGACCACAGCGCCTGCCCGAGCGGGATGTCGTCGAGGTCGTACGTACCGTCCACCGGATGGGAGAACGCCCACCCCGCGCCGAGCGCCATCACCGGGAGCGCCGCGCCCACCACGGGCCCCGGGCGCAGCCGGTCGAGCACCCCGTCGCGGTGCGCGAAGCCGAGCAGCCAGCAGAAGAGGAAGACCGACAGATCGCCGAGCGCGGCGCCGAGCCGCCCGTCCGGGAGGGGCCACAGCGTCTCGAAGACGGCGACCGGGACGAGCGACAGGAGGAGCACGAGGAGCGGCGCGCGCCGGAAGAGCCTCAGCAGCACGGGCGAGAGCAGCACGAACCACAGGTACGTCCGCAGGTACCAGAGCACCGCCCACGCCTGCTCGCCCCAGGCATCGCCGGGCGGGTCCCCCACCGGCAGCAGCCAGTAGACGGCGTCGGTGCCCGGCAGCCAGCCGTGCCGCGCCATGGCCACGACGAGCACGGCCCCGAACACCCACAGCGGCACCAGCAGCCGCCGCAGCCTGCTCCGGATCACCGCGCCGGCGGGCCGCTCCAGGGAGCGCGCCATCAGCGAGCCGGCGAGCGCGAACATCACCCCCATGGAAGGGAAGACCAGACCCAGCCAGGGCCACTCGAAGGTGTGGTACGTGACGACGCGGACCAGCGCGAAGGCGCGCAGCGCGTCGAAGTACCGGTCCCGGCCGCCACCGGGTCCGCCACCAGGTCCGACACCGGGGGGCGTGGCCGGCGCCGTACCCGTACCCGTACGTACCGCCTCCGGCGGCAGTGCCCCCCTGCGGTGCGCGCCCCCCATCAGACCGCCCCCGCGCCGGGGCGGGGCGCGCCGACCTCGCCGGTGCGCTTGAGCTTCTGCCAGCGCAGCCGGCCGCCGGTGAGCGCGGTGACGCTGGAGTGGATCAGCACCAGATACATCAGCTGCCGGTAGGCGATCTGCTGCAACGGCATCATCAGCAGATACCGGTACTTCTCCTTGTCGAGCCGGAACGCGTACGCGGCGCACAGCAGTTGGACGAGGAGGACTGCCAGCCAGGCGAGCAGGGACGCCTTGAAGTCGACGAAGATCATCGCGTAGACGGTGAACACGTCGATGAGCGGGGCGAAGACGGGTGTGACGATCTGGAAGAGCACCACGAGCGGCATACCGACCCGGCCGAACCGGCCCGAGGGGCCCCTGTCCAGGACCGACCCACGGTGCTTCCACAGTGCCTGCATCGTGCCGTAGCTCCACCGGTAGCGCTGGCGCCAGAGCTGCCCGACGGTGGCGGGCGCCTCGGTCCAGGCCCGCGCGTGCTCCGCGTACACGACGCGCCAACCCGCGCGGTGCAGGGCGATGGTGATGTCGGTGTCCTCGGCGAGGGTGTCCTCGCTCATGCCGCCGACATCGAGGACGGCCCGCCGGCGGAAGGCGCCGATGGCGCCGGGGATGGTGGGCATGCAGCCCAGTACGTCGTACATCCGGCGGTCGAGGTTGAAGCCCATCACATACTCGATGTGCTGCCACGCCCCGATGAGCGTGTCGCGGTTGCCGACCTTCGCGTTGCCCGCGACCGCACCGACCCGCGGGTCACCGAAGGGCTGCACCAACTCCCCCACGGTGGACGGCTCGAAGACCGTGTCGCCGTCCATCATCACGACGATGTCGTACGCGGCCTGCCGCACCCCGTTGTTGAGGGCGGCGGACTTGCCCGCGTTCTCCTGGCGGACGACGCGGACGTTGGGCAGCCCCAGGGACTCCGCGATCTCGGCGGTGCCGTCCGTGGAACCGTCGTCCACGACGACGATCTCGATCGGGTGGGTGCTCGCGGCCAGGGAGTTGAGCGTGTTGGCGATGCACTCCTTCTCGTTGTACGCGGGCACGATCACGCTCACCGGTTCGTACACCGGCGGTCCCCAGGTGAAGCGGCGTCTGTTGCGCTGCCGGTGGTGGCGGCGGGCGAGGACGAGCATCAGCCCGAACCGGGCCAGCACGGCGACGCCGACGACCGCGAGGCCGGTGGCGAGACCGGGGACGGACCACTCGGCGACGGCCACGGCGGCGATCAGGGCCCTGCCCTCCCAGAGGGTGGCGCCGGTGGCCTTGCGGTGGGCCATCTGCTCGACGCCGGTGCCGGTACCGGAACCGGAACCCGCGGCCGGTGGGCCCCCGCCGGGAGCGCCGCCGGGACCGGCCGCCGGTGTCGCGCGGTCGGCCTGCTCACCGGGCTGCGTGTCGGCCTGCTCACCGGCCTGTTCGCCGGCTTGCCCGTCGGCCTGCTGGGCGCCGCTGACCGTCGTGAAGGTGTACCCCTTCGCCTTCATCTTCTCGATGTACCGCGGCAGCGCCTCCAGCGTCTCCGTACGGTCGCCGCCCGCGTCGTGGAAGAGCACCGCCGCGCCGTCGCCGTCCTTCGGCGTGGCCCATTTGATGATCTTGCTGACGCCCGGCTCCTGCCAGTCCTCGCTGTCGGTGTCGATGAAGACGCTCGTGTACCCCAGCGCGCCGAGGCGCTGGTAGACCGGCCAGCTCTCGTTGTCGATCGCGTCGTTCGTCGAGGAGTACGGGGCCCGGAACAGCGTGGTCGTGATTCCCGCGGCGCCCGCCAGCGCGAGCTGGGTCTGGGCGATTTCCCGCTTGACCCGGGAAGCGCTCTGGTACGAGAGATCGACATGCGTGAAGGTGTGGATTCCGACCTCGTTTCCCTGGTCGACCATGTCCCGCACGACGCCCGGATAGCGCGAGATCATCGATCCGATGAGAAAGAACGTGCCGGGCACGTCCTGGTCGTCGAGAATCCTGAGGACTTTCTCCGTGTACTCGGGGTCGGGTCCGTCGTCGAAGGTGAGCACGATCGTCTTGTCCGCCACGGACCGCGTACGCGCCTGACCGCCGACGAAACTGAGTATGGGGCCGCCGTCGACAATGCTGTCCGGCACCTCGCTGTTGCTCGCGTCGGACCGGATCCGCTGGTCGCCGCCGACCTCGGAGCGCAGATAGCCGTCGAGCAGCAGCACGCTGACGAGGCCGGCCAGCAGCAGCACGGCGAAGATCACCCGGGGCTTGGGCACCGCCTGCCGGCCGACGCGCTCGATGCGGGTGGGGGTGGCGTGCCGGCGCCTGCGCACCGGGGAGTTGGTGGGGGTCTCGGGCATCGGCTCAGCGATCGCTGCCGGTGGAGGCGGCGGGCGGCGCCATGGGCGGGACTTCTCCCGCGCCGGGCGGCGGTCCGCCGTCGAACGGCAGGATCTGCGACGGGGTCAGGGAGATGCCGCCCATGAAGGCGAGCCCCAGAACGGCGACATACCCGAGGGTGACGGTGCCCAGCACCAGCCCGGCGCGGCGCAGCAGGCGGGCCCTGCGCCCGGAGGCGTCCACGAAGACGGGTCCCTCCTGGGGGCGGCCGGCACCGCGTTTACGGCGCCGGTCCGGGCGGTCCGGCCTTACCGTCGGGACCGGCCTTACCGTCGGGACCGGCCTTACCGGGCGTTCCTCAAGGGTGGGGTCAGAATGCATGCGAGCAGATTGGCCACCCTTTATGTGCGAAACCTGTGACTCCGACGACGCGTTCCTATGAAATCTTTCTTTTCCTGTCAGCGAGCTGGGAGGGATACGGCCCGGAAATCCCCGAAGGTGTCCGCCGGGAGCGTGAACGCACTGCTGGGAATGGGGGGTTGAATATTTCCGCCGAACCGCCTTACCCGAACTGTGTGCTCCGTCACCCCGTTCCCGTGTGGGAGGCTCCTGCCGTCCGGCGCATTCTTCTGGGAACACACGAGAGCGGGTGCATTTCTCCATGCCGAGTTCGCGGAGTCACGGACGACGACCGGTGACCTGGCCGGCGGTGCTGGTCGCGCTCGCGCTGGCCGGAACGTCGTGCGCGACGGGCACCGCCGCCGACGCCGGCCGGAACGCGGACTCCCCGCCCGGCCGCACCACCACCCCGGCCGCCGCGACGACGGAGTTCGCCCCGTACGTCAGCGCCACCACCGCCGCCGGCACCGACGGGACCGGCTCCCCCGGCACGTACAACCTGGCCTTCGTGATCACGGACGGTGCCGGTGGCTGCACCCCGACCTGGGGCGGTACGGCGGCGTACGACAGCGCGGCCGTCAAGGCCCGGGTGGCGAAGCTGACGGCCTCGGGCGCCGATGTCCGGGTCTCCTTCGGCGGCGCCGCGGGCACCGAACCGGCGCTCGCCTGCGGGGACACCGCCGCCCTGGTGGCCGCGTACGCGAAGGTGCTCGACGCGGTCGGCGCGGCGAAGGCCGACTTCGACATCGAGGGCGACGCGCTCACCGACAGCGCCTCCGTCGCGCTGCGGAACAAGGCGATCGTCCAGCTCCAGAAGGAGCGGGACCTCGACGTCACGTACACCCTGCCGGTGATGCCCGACGGTCTGGAGAAGAGCGGTACGGCGCTCCTCTCCGACGCGGCGGAGCGCGGTGTGCGGCTCTCGGCCGTCAACATCATGGCGATGAACTACGGTTCCGCGTACACCGGGGACATGGGCGGCTACGCGGAGCAGGCGGCGCGGGCGGCCCACGACCAGATCGCGGACATCCTGGGGCTGTCGTCGGCGCGGGCGTGGACCTCGCTCCACATCACGGCGATGGCGGGCGTCAACGATGTCGCGGGCGAAACCTTCACCCTCGCGGACGCGGCGCGGCTGCGCCGTTTCGCCCGGCAGAACGGCGTGGGCGCGCTCTCGATGTGGGCGACGTTCCGGGACCGGGCGTGCGCGGAGGGGGTGTCGACGGCCGAGGCGTCCGACACGTGCAGCGGCGTCGAGCAGACGCCGGGGGCGTTCGCGGAGGCGCTGGGGTCGGACTGACCAGGGTGCTGGTCAAGCCCGGCGGTGCACCAGGCGCCCCGCGCAGACCGTCGCGAGACACCGTCCGTCCGCGTCGAACACCGCGAGGTCCGCGCGCCCCGTCACGGTGAGCACGGGGCGTCGGGCGACGGGCGGGGCCGGCAGTACGGTCACGCCCACCCGTGCGGCGGCCGCGCGGAGCGCCGGGTCGTCCGTGACGTACGCGTCGAGCACCGCGACCGCGCCCCGCTTCAGCACGGCGTGGATCCGCTCGCGCGGGCTCGGGGCGTCGGGCAGGGGCCCTTCGTGGACGCGGCCCGGACCGAGCACGCCGGACCACTTCCGTACCCGCGCGGCGGGGAACCGTACCCGCAGGTCCTCGTAGCTCCCGGTCGCGAGGATCCGGTCCCGGCCGACCACCACCGCGCCGCCCGGGAGCGGCGAGCCGTCGGCGCCGTCGTCACCGTCGGCATCGCCTTCGTTCCACGCGTACCGGAGCACGTCGGCCACGTGCAGGGTCTCCACTCAGCGCCTCACAGAACCCGGTCCGACCACGTCAGTTGGTGGCGATGAGCTTCAGCTCGGGGTGGGCCGTGCCGCCCTCGATCGCCGTCGACGAGATGTGCGACGCGACCCGCTCGTCGACCGGGTCGTTCGCCGGGTCGTCGTGCACCACCAGGTGCTCGTACGTCGTGGCGCGCTGCGCCGGGACGCGGCCCGCCTTGCGGATCAGGTCGATGATCTCCAGCCGGTTCGAGCGGTGCCGGGCACCGGCCGAGGAGACGACGTTCTCCTCCAGCATGATCGACCCGAGGTCGTCCGCCCCGTAGTGCAGCGAGAGCTGGCCGACCTCCTTGCCGGTGGTCAGCCACGAGCCCTGGATGTGGGCGACGTTGTCGAGGAAGATCCGGGCGATCGCGATCATCCGCAGGTACTCGAAGAGCGTGGCCTGCGTCCGGCCCTTCAGGTGGTTGTTCTCGGGCTGGTAGGTATACGGGATGAACGCGCGGAAGCCGCCCGTCCGGTCCTGTACGTCGCGGATCATCCGCAGGTGCTCGATGCGTTCGGCGTTGGTCTCGCCGGTGCCCATGAGCATCGTGGACGTGGACTCGACGCCCAGACCGTGCGCCGCCTCCATGATCTCCAGCCAGCGCTCGCCGGACTCCTTGAGCGGGGCGATCGCCTTGCGGGGCCGCGCAGGCAGCAGTTCGGCGCCGGCGCCCGCGAAGGAGTCGAGACCTGCGGCGTGGATGCGCCGGATCGCCTCCTCGACGGAGACCTTGGAGATCCGGGCCATGTGCTCGACCTCGGAGGCGCCGAGGGAGTGGATGACGAGCTGCGGGTACGCCTGCTTGATCGCCGCGAAGTGCTTCTCGTAGTACTCGACGCCGTAGTCCGGGTGGTGCCCGCCCTGGAACATGATCTGCGTACCGCCCAGTTCGACGGTCTCCGCGCAGCGGCGCAGGATGTCGTCGAGATCGCGGGTCCACCCCTTGGCGGTGTCCTTGGGCGCGGCGTAGAAGGCGCAGAACTTGCACGCCGTCACGCAGACGTTGGTGTAGTTGATGTTCCGCTCGATGATGTACGTCGCGATGTGCTCCGTACCCGCGTACCGGCGGCGGCGTACCGCGTCGGCAGCGGCGCCCAGCGCGTGCAGCGGCGCCGAGCGGTAGAGGTCGAGGGCCTCCTCGGGGGTGATGCGCCCACCCGCGGCGGCACGGGCCAGAACGGACGTCAGGTCGGCCTTCTCGGTCACCGGGGCGGGTCCTTCCCAAGGGGTTGTCACGACCGATTCAGCCTACGCCAGTCCCCCTCACTCCTTGGTGAGGGTCCCCTTCGGGGTACCCGCGGCCTCCTCGGCGGACGCGTAGTCGAGGGTGGTGCCGGAGGCGCGGGTGAAGGTCAGCTCCGCCACGCCGCCCGTGGTGCACAGGTCCTTCGCGCTCCGCTTCGTGGGGTCCGTGCGCTCCTCGACGCGCAGTTCGTCGTCGGTGGCGGAGACGAGCTTGCCGACGCCGAAGCACTCCACCTTGGCGCCGAGGACCGTGATCCGGCTCGTCGTACGGACGATGTCCTCGCCCTTCCCGCCCTGGACTATCTCCGCGGTGAGCGTGCCGTGCGGCAGTCCGCTGCGCTCGGTGACCGGCCCGCTCCAGGTGCCGACGAAGGTCTTGGGGACCCCGGTGGCGGACCCGCCCTCGCTCCCCTCCGCGGTTCCCTCCGAACTCCCGGCCGTGCTGCCGCCGTCGGTGGGGTTCCGGGTGCCCTCGTTGATGATGTCGTCGCGCATCTGGTCGAGGATCAACGAGCCGAGTCCCGAGGCGAGGAGGACGCCCGCGAAGCCGAGGCCGCCCACCACGACCACGGCGAGGGCGCAGCCCAGTCTGCGGCCGGTACGGCGGCGGGGGCGGCCGGGCGCGGCGGCGGGCGCGTGAGGGGCGCCCGCACCGGGGCCGTTGCCGCGGACCGGGGCGGTCTGGGTCCGCACGTCGGCGGTGACCGGAAGGCTCGGCGCGCCGTCCAGGGACGTCGGCTCGACGGGCGGGCCGAAGGTCCCGAGGGAGGGACCGGCGGGAGCGGCGCCGGCCGGTCCGGTGGGCGAGGGGCCGCCGAGGGACGGGTTGCTGAAGGCCACCGGCCCGGTCGGGAGGGCGGCGGACGGCTGTCCGGCGCTCGCCGCCCCGGAGCGGGCGGGCGCGTCGGGGCGGTGGCCCGACGTCTCCAGGTCCAGCAGCCGCACCACCGACCGGCTGACCTCCTCGACCAGCGGCCCCGGCAGCCAGCCGCCCGCCACCAGCGCCTCCGCGCCGTCGGGGGCGAGGAGCCGGCCGACCTCCGCGGGGGTGGGCCGCCCGGCCGGGTCCTTGTCGAGGCAGCGCACGACGAGCTCCCGCACCTCGCCCCGCAGATCGTCGAGTTCGGGCTCCTCGTGGACCACCTTGTAGAGCAGCGAGGCCGAGGAGTCGCCGGGGAAGGGGCTGGTGCCCGTCGCGGCGAACGCGAGGACCGCGCCGAGCGAGAAGACATCGGCCGCACCGGTGATCTTCCGGCCGAGGATCTGCTCGGGCGACATGTAGCCGGGCGAGCCGACCGAGACGCCCGTCGAGGTGAGCGAGGAGGTGCCGTCGGTGGCGCGCGCGATGCCGAAGTCGATCAGCCGGGGGCCGTCCAGCGCGAGCAGCACGTTCGACGGCTTGACGTCGCGGTGGACCAGGTCCAGGGCGTGGACGGCGGTCAGCGCCTCGGCGAGTCCGGCGCCCAGCGCCCGTACGGAGGACTCCGGCAGCGCCCCGTGGCCGGCGACGGCCTGGGTCAGCGAAGGGCCCGCGACATAGCCCGTGACCACCCAGGGAACGGCCGCCTCCGGGTCCGCGTCCAGCACCGGCGCAGACCAGCGCGCCCCGCCGGGACCGGTGCCGAACAGCCGCGCCGCCTTCACCTCACGGCGGAAGCGGGCCCGGAACTCGTCGTCCGTCGCGAAGTGCGGATGGACGGCCTTGACCGCCACCGTACGGCCGCCGGCCGAGCGTCCGAGAAAGACGCGGCCCATCCCGCCGGCACCCAGTCGCCCGAGCAAGCGGTACGGGCCGATCTCCGACGGATCGCCTGTGTCGAGCGGCTGCATGCCCGTCCCCTCTGTCGAAGGCGCGCCCTGGCGAAGGCGCGCCCTTCGTGCTTTCAGGGGGTCAGCCTAGGAGGTCAGGAGTTCGACGTGGACATCGGCGGGGAATCCGGTCGTCGGTCCCGTCCGGCGCGCGAACTCCGAGACGCCCGCGAGCTGTTCGGGGCCGAAGCGGAAGTCGAGCGTCGTGAAGTAACGCTCCAGCAGCTCCGCGTCGAAGGCCTCCCAGCGTGCGGCGTGCTTGGCGACCGTCGCCACCTCCGCCAGGGCGAGGTCCCGGGAGGCCAGGAAGGTCTCGTGGACCTCCCGCACGACCTTCGGCCGACGCGCCAGGTAGTCCTTGCGCGCCGCCCAGACCGCGAAGACGAACGGCAGCCCGGTCCAGTCCTTCCACATCTGACCCAGGTCATGGACCTGGAGGCCGAGCCGGGGCGCGTCATGGAGCGAGGCGCGCAGGGCGGCGTCGCCGATGAGGACGGCGGCCTCGGCCTCCTGCATCATCAGGCCGAGGTCGGGCGGGCACGTGTAGTAGTCGGGCCGTACGCCGTACTGCTCGCTCAGCAGGAGCTCCGCCAGCCGTACCGAGGTACGGGACGTGGAGCCGAGGGCGACGCGGGCGCCGTCGAGCTGGTCCAGCGGCACCTGCGAAACGATCACGCAGGACATGACGGGGCCGTCGCAGCCGACCGCGAGATCGGGGAAGGCGACGAGATCGTCGGTGTTGCGGAGGAATTCGACGAGCGTGATGGGGGCGATATCCAGCTCGCCGCGCACCAGCCGTTCACTGAGCTTCTCCGGCGTGTCCTTCGTCAGTTCCAGATCAAGAAGCGTTCCGGTCCTCGCGAGCCCCCAATAGAGGGGCAGGCAGTTCAGGAACTGGATATGGCCGACACGCGGCCGGGTCCCGTGACCACCGGCGTCGTCGTTTGCGCCGGCGTCACCCTTTGCGCCGTCGCCGCTGTTTGCGCCGCCGTCGCCACCCGTGTCGCCTCCGGCCCGGGCGGGCGCTCCCGGCGCCGCCGTCACCGCCGCGGTCGCTTCCCCCGCTGCTTCTCGCGCTGCTTCCGCCGCTGCTTCTGCCGCTGTCTTTTCCTCTGGACTGTCCACAGCGTGAGGCTAGCCCCGGGCCGTCGGGGGAACGGCTCCGGGGGCCGGAGAGCGGGGCCTGTGTCGGCCCCGCGCGCGGGGCCGGCAGGGGGCCGGCGGGAGTGTCGGCGGCCCTCGATTCGTCAGCGCGCCAGGCCCTTATACAAACGTCCGGGTGAAGTGATCTTTCCCTCTACCGCTGCGCACATGCTGCGTGCTAGGCTCGCCGCAAGTTGCAGTTTGGTTTCCCTTGCAGTACAGAGCCTGCGGAGCATGTGACCCGCAGGCTTTTGTAGTTTTCAGACTTCTTTGCAGGTTCTGGAGCAGGGCAACCCTTTGGCCCAAGGAGGGCTTATGGCTACCGGAACCGTCAAGTGGTTCAACGCTGAAAAGGGCTTCGGCTTCATCGCCCAGGACGGCGGCGGCCCGGATGTCTTCGTCCACTATTCCGCGATCAACGCAAGTGGCTTCCGCGCCCTTGAGGAGAACCAGGTAGTGACCTTCGACGTCACGCAGGGTCCGAAGGGCCCGCAGGCGGAGAACGTCACCCCGGCCTAGTTGCCAGGTCCGGCGATCGCGGACGTCTTACACCCAGTAGACGTCTTTACACGCAGTACCCAAGGAGCCCTGCTCCTCCCGCTCAGGCGGGGGGAAGGCGGGGCTCCTGCCTTTTCCCGCGCCTACCCGGCCCGCGGCCCGGAATTCCCGAAGATTTAAATAGAACATCCGTTCACCGAGTGCCCGGTCACCGCTTACAAAGCCTTTACGCGTACAGCTCGGCTATCTCCGCCGCGAAGCCCTCGGCGATCGCCGCGCGCCGCAGCTTCAGCGTGGGGGTGAGATGGCCGGCCTCCTCCGTGAAGTCCACATCGAGGACCCGGAAGCGGCGGATGGACTCGGCGCGCGAGACCAGCCGGTTCGCCTCGTCGATCGCCCGCTGGAGCGCGCCGCGCAGCTCCTTGTCGTGGACGAGGGCGGCGAGCGGAGCGCCCTGCTTCCCCCGCATCAGCCGCCAGTGGGCCAGGCCCTCCGGCTCCAGGGTGATCAGGGCGGCGGCGTACGGACGGTTGTCGCCGACCACCAGGCACTGGCTGACCAGCGGATGGGCGCGGAGCCAGTCCTCCAGCGGCGCCGGGACGATGTTCTTGCCGCTGGACGTGATGATGACGTCCTTCTTGCGCCCGGTGATCGTCAGATAGCCGCCCTCGTCCAGCGCCCCCAGGTCCCCGGTGGCGAACCACCCCTCCGCCGAGCCGGGGCCGGAGTCCGGGCCGGGCTCCAGGACCCGTACGGCCTCACCGCGCCCGGCGTCCCAGTAGCCCGCGAAGACCTGGCCGCCGCGCAGCAGCACCTCCCCGTCGTCCGCGATCCGTACGGACGTCCCCGGCATCGGCCAGCCGACCGTACCCAGCCGGGGCCGGAGCGGCGGGGTGACGGTCGACGCCGCCGTGGTCTCCGTCAGGCCGTACCCCTCGAAGGTCATGACCCCGGCGCCCGAGTAGAACGCCGCCAGCCTGCGCCCCAGCGGGGAGCCGCCGCAGATCACGTACTTCACCCGCCCGCCCAGGGCCCCGCGGATCCGCCGGTAGACCAGCGGCTCGTAGAGCGCCCGCAGGGCCCGCAGCCCGAGGGACGGGCCGGGGCCCTCGCCGTGGCCGGCCGCCTCGACCGCGGCGCCGTACGCCTCGGCGATCCGCGCCGCGCGGTCGAAGGACGCGCCGCGCCCCATCCGCTCCGCCCGGGCGCGGCCGGTGTTGTAGACCTTCTCCAGGACGTACGGGATGGCCAGCAGGAACGTCGGGCGGAACCCCGCGAGGTCCGCGAGCAGGTCCTCGGTCCTGATGGAGGGCGCGTGGCCGAGCCGTACCCGCGCGCGCAGACAGGCGACCGCGACCATCCGGCCGAAGACATGGGAGAGCGGCAGGAAGAGCAGGGTGGAGAGCGTCCCGGACGCGTCGGACGGGGTGGCGGAATCGTGCGGGTCGGACGGGGTGGCGGAGTCGTGCGGGTCGGACAGGTTGGACGGGTCGGAGGAGTCGTGCGGGCTGGACGAGTCGTGCGGGTCCCCGGCGTGGGAGGGGGCGGGCGGTGCGTAACGGGCCTGGCCCGGCGCCTTGAAGACCGGGTGCAGCAGCTCGATCGCGTTGTCCACCTCCGCGAAGAAGTTGCCGTGCGTGAGGACGCACCCCTTCGGGCGTCCCGTGGTCCCCGAGGTGTAGCTGATGGTCGCGACGGAGTCGGGGCCGAGGGCCGCGCGCCGCGCGGTGACCTCGTCGTCCGGGACCTCCCGCCCCGCCGCGCACAGGGTGTCGACAGCGCCCCGTTCGACGGTCCACAGCCGGGTGAGTCCGGGCAGCCGGTCGCGCTCCTGGCCGATCATGCGCGCCTGGATGCCGTCCTCGACGACACAGGCCACGGCGCCCGAGTCCTGGAGGATCCAGCGGGCCTGGAAGGCCGAGGAGGTCGGGTAGATGGGTACGGTGATCAGCCCGGCGGCCCAGGCGGCGAAGTCGAGGAGCGTCCACTCGTAGGTCGTACGGGACATGATCGCGAGCCGGTCGCCGGGGCGCAGCCCCTCCGCGATCAGCCCCTTGGCGACGGCCAGCACCTCACCGGCGAAGGCGGCGGCCGTGACGTCCTGCCACGCCGCGCCGCTGCCGGTCCTGCCTCCGCCGCGCCTGCCGCGCGCCGCTCCCGGCTCCGCGTTCCGGCCGGTCGCGGGCCGCTTACGGCTCAGGACGACCGCGTCCGGCGCCTCACGGGCGTTGTCGAAGGGGATGCCGGCCAGCGAGCCGCGCCGTACGGGCCGCGCGAGCGGCGGTACGGCCACCTCTCTGACGACCCCGTCCTCCCTCACCTTCACCGGCTCGGCCGACGGCTGCGCCGGCGGCGCGGGAAGCGGTGCGGGCGGGGCGGGGCGCATCTCAGCGGGCACGAAGGGGAATCACCTCGACCAGATCCTGACTCTTCAGTAACCTTACGGACAGTCACCTTACTTAATAGTTAAACTATGACCGTCCAGGGAGTCAGGACAATGGCCGATCGCTATCTGCACCTCTCCGGCACAGCACCCGGCCGATTCCTCACCGAAAAACCCGGACTTCCGCGACCGGTGGCCCCGTGCCGGTGGATCCGGGAGACGCCCGAAGGAGCATGTCCCGCCCATGCGTGACAGCTTCGCCCGCACGCTCTCCGCGCCGCCCCGGCTGCTGCCCGCCCTGGTCCGTGGCGTGGTCACCGCGCCCCTCAAGCGCCTGCCGCCGCACGAGGACGCGTCCCTGCCCGGCACCCGGCTCGTCCTCCCTGGCGCCCGGATCGACCCGGGGCGGCTCGCCTCGTACGCCCGGATCTGCGGCTTCCCCCGGGACGGCGCCGTACCGCTCCCGTATCCGCACGTGCTCGGATTCCCGCTCGCCCTGCGGATCATGACGGAGCACCACTTCCCGCTGCCGGTGCTCGGGCTGGTCCACACCTGGATCGAGGTCAGCGGCCGGCGGGCCCTGACGGCCGGCGACCGGCCCGCGCTCACGGTGTACGCGGAGCGGCTGGCGCCGCACCGGCGGGGCACGGAGGTGATCATGGTGACCGAGGCGCGGATCGGTGACGAGCCGGTCTGGATGTCACGCGGCGCCTATCTCGCCCGGCACGGCACGCATACCCCCCATCCCCTTTACGGCGCCCGTCCCTCCCATGGCGCCGCCCCGGCCGACGACGCCCCCGACGCCGCGGCGCTGCTGGCCGCGACGGCGCGGTGGCGGCTGCCGGCCCGGCTCGGGCGGCGCTACGGTGCCGTGTCGGGCGACCGCAACCCGATCCACCTGCACCCGCTGGCGGCGAAACCGTTCGGCTACCCGCGCGCCGTCGCACACGGCATGTGGACGTTCGCCCGCTGTGTGGCGGAGGCGGAGACGGGCCGGGGCGCGCCCCGGGCGGCCCGCGCGCGGGCGGAGTTCCGGGCGCCGGTGCCGCTGCCGGGCACCGTGACCTACGTGTCGAGGTCCTCGCCCTCGGGTGTCGCCTTCGAACTGCGCGACGGCGCCGGGGCGCGCGTCCATGTCACCGGCGAGCTGTCGTCGGCCAGCGCTCGCCGTCCATGAGCCGGCCGAGGCCCATCCAGGAGAAGTTCATCAGCGTGGCCGCGGCCTCCTTGGCCGACACGCCGGGCGTCTCGATGGCCCACCCGGCCAGCGACTCCGCGGCCCCCACCAGGGCCTGCGCCAGCCCGGCCAGATCCCGGTCGGCCAGCTCCCCCGCGCCGTTTTCCGCGCCGCCTCCCGGGTTGCCTCCCGGGTTGCCTCCCGGGTTGCCTCCCGGGCCGCTCTCCCGGCCGGTGGCCGCCTCGCGTGCCGCCGCGCCGATGAGCCCCGCCACGAACGCCACCAGCTCGTCCCGTACCTTCGCCGCCTCCCCCGCGAACGGCTCCCCGTGCGTGCGCGCCTGACGGTGCAGTACGGACCAGCCGTCCGGGTGCTCCGCCGTGTGCGCGAAGAACGCCCCCAGCCCGGAGCGCAGTTGGAGGTCGGCCGACACTCCCGGCTGGACGCCCTCGGTGACGGCTTCGAGCAGCGCGGCGGCCTCGCGGCGGATACAGGAGATGAAAAGCTCCTCCTTGGAGTTCAGATACAGATAGACCAACGGCTTGGACACGCCGGCCACTTCGGCGATGTCGTCCATCGAGGCGGCGCGGTACCCGCGCCGCCCGAAGGTCCGTACGGCGGCGTCCATCATCATCCGCTCCCGCACCGCGCGCGGCATCCGCCTGCCGGACCGCCCGCTCCCGGCGGTCTCCGCGACCTCCGCGGCCTCCGTAGTCCCCACCGCCCCCACGGCTGCCGCGACTTCCGTAGCCCCTGCGGCCCCTGCCGCACCACCCGCAGCCACTCCCGACTCCCTCTTCCCGCCCCCACCAGTTCTGCTTGCCGGGCCCACCCTATGGCTCGTCAGGGGCCCGGCAGCCCGGAGCGGCTACTCGTTGTGCAGCACCCGGGCGATGGTGAGGCGGGCCGCCGACCGCGCCGGGACCAGCGCGCCGAGCACGGCGATCGTGACGCCCGCCAGGGCCAGACCCGTCAACTGCGGTACGTGCCACACGTTCTTCATGGACTCGGGGAACTCGATGATCCCGACGTTGTCCACGACCAGCCGGTGCGCCACGATCCCGAGGGGGACGCCGAGCAGCCCGCCGGCCGCGCCCGGCCCGGCGACCGACGTCACCGTCATCAGCAGCGTCTGGCGGGGCGTCATCCCGATCGACTTGAGCATGCCCAGATCCCGCCGCCGCTCCTGGGTGTTCAGCAGGACAGTGTTGAAGACACCGAGGGCCGCGACGACGGTCAGCAGCACGGTGAAGACCGTCGAGAAGGTGACGACGGCCACGACGGGACCGGCGCTCGCGATACTCAGGGACGGGCGCAGCGCCGGATCGACCGCCTCGACGGCCTTGAGGTAGGACCGGGTGTCGGTGCCGTCGGCGAGCTGGATCGTGTAGCCGAAGACCGGAACGTCCGGGGCCAGTTCGGCCATGGTCCGCCGTCCCGTCTCCATGGACCGGGCGTCGCCGTCGATGAGCCGGCCGGCCACGGTCACGGGCAGCTGCCTGCCGTTCAGGTACAGGGTGGTCCGGTCGCCGACCGCGAGCCCGTTCTGCTTCAGGAACGCCGGCCCCGCCGCGATCTCGCGCGGTCCGTCCGGCCAGTGCCCCTCGACGATCCGGCGGGCGAGGGGCCGGGTGTCCCCCCAGTAGAAGTCGAGGAACGGGGTGGTGCCGACACCCGCGACACGCACTTTGGCAAGCGCGCGGACCGTGATCCGGCCGGTACCGGGCAGCGCGCGCAGCCGCGCCTCGATCCGCCGGTCATCGGGTTTCCGTGCCGCCCCACCCTCCTCGGGATCCCCCGTGTCCTCGGGGTCCCTCATGTCCACGTCGACCCGGTCGGCGCCGTTGCCCCGGGCTCCGCCCGCGTACGCGACCATCGTGCTGGTCAGGCCGGTGGTCAGGGTCACGGTGGTGACCCCGAGGACGATGGCCGCCATGGTCAGCAGCGTCCGGCCCGGCCGGGCGAACGGCTGGCCGAGCCCCAGGCTCACCGGGCGCGGCAGCCGCGTACCGCCGAGCCATCGCTGCACCCGCAGCCCGCGCCCGGTCCGTGGCGCGCTGCCCGCGCTGATCGCCCGCGCGGCGGGCAGCGAGTGCGCGCGCAGCGCGGGCACCAGCGCGGCGAGGACGACGAGCGCGGGCATGGCCGGCAGACAGACGACGGAGAGCCAGGGACTGACGCCGATGGACGCGGTGCCGGTCTCGATCCCGCCGAAGGCCAGCTTCAGGACGGGTCCCGCCAGCACGTTGCCGAGTGCGGTCCCGAGGACGCTGCCGGCGACGGCGGGCACGGACACCATGGTCAGGTAGACGGCGACGACCTGGTTCGGGGTGAAGCCCAGCGCCTTGAGCACGCCGATGTGCCGGTATCCGGAGACCACCGCGCCGCTGACCACGTTCCCGACGATCAGCACCGAGACCAGCAGCCCGAGCACCCCGAAGAGCGTCATGAACGGGAGGTACGCGTCGGCCTGCGCGGAGAAGGTCCGCTTGAGCGTGAGGTAGGACTGCGCGCCGGTCAGCGCCCCGGCGGGCAGCCCCGCCGTGGCGTTGTCCAGCCCGGCCCCGAGCCGCGCGTCGGTCCCGGTGCCCGGTTCCTGGAAGCGGTAGAGCATCTGGGCCGAGGTCGGATGCAGCGCCGCCACCTGCCCGGGGGTCACCCAGCCGCCGGCGGACCTGCTCATGCTCGCCGCGAACCCGACGACGGTGAGGGGCGGGGCCCCGGGCGTCCTCAGCTCGGTCCCCAGCATCTCCGTGTCGGGCGTGCCCTGGACGGGCCATTCGACGACGAGTTCCCCGGGCGCGGTGGCCCAGCGGCCGGTCAGCAGCCTGATCCGGTCCACCGGCCCCGCCGGGTCGGCCCGGCCCACCACGGTGAGCGCCCCGGCGGGCCGGAACAGCCAGCTCTCGGGCAGCTCCAGGACGGCCTGCCCGAACGGCCCGGCGGCCGCGGCGACCCCGGGTCGCCCGGCGGTCCGCGCGAGCTGCGCGTCCGACACCTTCGCGGCGTCGAAGCTCGCCACCGCGTGGGCTCCGCGCTGCTCCGCGAAGGCCCGGTCGAAGGGGGCCGAGGCGGCGTCGAGGACGGCCAGCGCCAGCAGCACGGTCACGGTGGAGCACAGGACGACGAGACCGATGACGAAGGTCTGGAGCCTGCGGCGCCGCACGGCCCCGCGCGAGGCCCGCCACACGGCGCTCATACGGTCGGCTCCAGCGCGCTCGTACGGGCCACCCGGCCGTCGGCCATCTCGACCAGGCGGCTGGCGCAGCGCGTGGCGAGGTGCGGGTCGTGGGTGACGATCAGCAGGGTCTGGCCGATCTGGTTGAGGTCGATCAGCAGGTCCATCACCTGCTCGCCGGAGCGGCTGTCGAGGGCGCCGGTCGGCTCGTCGGCCAGAAGCAGCGCCGGACGGTTCATCAGCGCCCTGGCCACCGAGACGCGCTGGCGCTCGCCGCCGCTGAGGGCGGCCGGATAGCTGTTCCTGCGGTCGGCGACGCCCAGTTCGTCGAGGAGTTCCAGCGCGCGCAGCCGGGCCTGCCGGGCCGGGGTTCCGGTCAGCTGGGCGGCCAGCGCCACGTTGTCGAGCGCCGGCAGGTCGTCGATGAGATTGAAGAACTGGAAGATCATCCCGATGTGCTGCCGCCGGAACAGCGCGAGCCCGGTCTCGTTCAGCTCCGCCAGGTCCTGGCCGTTGACCTCGACCGTGCCCGAGGTGGGGCGGTCGAGGCCCGCGACCAGGTTGAGCAGGGTGGACTTGCCGCAGCCGGAGGGCCCCATCACGGCGACCGCGTCCCCCGCCCGTATCTCCACCGACATCCCGTCCAGGGCTCTGGCCTCGCCGTACTCCTTGCGCACGCCGTCCAGGCGTACGACGATCCGCGGCGGGCCGCCGTCATCAGTTGTCATGGCACGAACCTAGAAGGGGCGTCCGGGCCGGGCGTCACGCGCGGGATGTATCCGGTCCGGCCCGTCATCCCGGCGATGTACGCGGCCCGCCCGGAGGATGACGCGCACGGCGCCGGTCGCTGTGAAGCTGGGGGCGTCGGGGCGTCGGGGACGGGCGGAGGCGGGGTACGGGTGGGGAGTTCGGCGGCGGTGGGATGGCTGGCCGCGGCCCTGGTGGTGGCGTGCGCGGCGGCAGGGTGGCTGGGCGCGCTGCTGGCGCGCGCCCGGCGGGCGCACCGGGCGGCCGTGGAGGAGCGGGGCTGGCTGCTGGAGCGGGAACGGGAGAGCGCGGCGCGCACCGCGGTCGACGCGGAGCGGTCCCGGATCGCGGCGGAGCTGCACGACATCGTCAGCCACAACGTGAGCCTGATGGTCGTTCAGGCCGGGGCCGCCCGCGAGGTGCTGGCCACGCTGCCCGACGAGGCCGCGGCCGCGATGGCCGCCGTCGAGACCGCCGGGCGGGACGCGATGACCGAACTGCGCCATCTGCTCGGCCTGCTGGCCCCCGCGCAGAACGGTGAGGACGCGCCGTACGGTACGGGCTCTTACGGTACGGATCCGTACGGTACGGGCCTGGCACCGCAGCCGAGTCTGCGCCGGCTCAGCCCGCTGATCGACCGGGTCTCCTTCGCCGGGCTGTCCGTGGAGGTACGGATCTCCGGGGAGCCGCGTCCGCTGCCGGCCGGTGTCGACGCCACCGCCTTCCGGATCATCCAGGAGGCGCTGACCAACGCGCTCAAGCACGGGGACGGGGTGAAGGCAGAGGTGACGGTGCGGTACGCGGAGCGCAGCCTGCGGGTCGAGGTGCTGAACAGCGGGCCGAACACGCTCGCCGGCGGCGGCCGCGTCCCCGGTGACCGGCCGGGTCCGGCGGCGCGGCCCGCCGATGGTACGGGCCGCGGGCTGATCGGGCTGCGGGAGCGGGTGGCCGTCTACGGCGGCGACCTGGACGCCCGGCGCCGGCTCGGCGGCGGTTACCGCGTCCGCGCCCGGATCCCGCTGGACCGGCCGTGACGGCGTCGGCCGCGACACCGCCGGCCGGGCGCGGCCCCCGTGTGGTGATCGCCGACGATCAGGAGCTGGTGCGTACCGGCTTCTGTCTGATCCTGCGGGCGCGCGGTATCGAGGTCGTCGGCGAGGCGGGCGACGGGGCCGAGGCGGTGGCGGCGGTGTCCGAACTGCGGCCCGACGTCGTGCTGATGGACATCCGGATGCCCGTGATGGACGGTCTGGAGGCCGCGCGGCGCGTGCTCGCGCGGGCCCCGGAGTGCCGAGTGATCATGCTGACCACGTTCGACCTCGACCACTACGTCTACGCCGCCCTCGCCGCCGGTGCCAGCGGCTTCCTTCTCAAGGACGTCACCCCGGCGCATCTCGCCGCCGCCGTGCGCCTCGTCGACACCGGTGACGCGCTGCTGGCTCCGTCGATCACCCGCCGCCTGGTGGAGCGCTTCGCGTCCGGCGCCCCGGCGCCGGGGTCCCAGGAACCCGGCCATGGCCGCCGAGCGGCCCCGAGCGGCCATGCCCCGGCCGTACACCGTGATCTCGCCGCCCTGACGCCCCGCGAGCACGAGGTGCTGACACTGCTGGGGCGGGGGCTCTCCAACGCCGAACTGGCGCGGGCCCTGACGCTCAGCGAGGCGACGGTGAAGACCCATGTGGCCCGGATCTTCGCCAAGCTGGCCCTGCGTGACCGGGCCCAGGCGGTCGTCCTCGCCTACGAGACGGGACTCGTCGCCCCCGGCGACCACGACCCGCCCTCCTGGGCGGGCGCGTAGGAGCTGTCGCTGCCGCCGCTACGACTGGGACTGGACGGCGGCGCCGTCCTCCTGCGACCGGTTGGCCTCCAGCCGGGCCTTCGCGGTGCCGACCTTGCCGACGATCTGCTCGGACATGGCGTCACGCTGCTTGCGCAGCAGCACGAAGCTGAGCGGCGCCGAGATGACGATCGCGAGCAGCAGCACCCAGATGAAGTTCGAGTCCCCGAGCCCCTTGGGCAGCACGCCGAACTGGACCAGTCCGGCGACGACGACGAAGCTTCCGACGAAGATGCCCAGGCGCATCGCGGTGTACCGGAGGGTGGCGCCTGTCTTCACAGCGGTCACAGCGGGCCTTCTCTCTCTTCCTGGATGTCCGAAAGGCGTACGAACAGTGAAGCACGCGCCGTTCAGTGCCGGTTCAGCGGGAGCAGCATCGTGATGTCGTCGCGGTCGTCGCCCGGGGCGACCCGGATCGCGTCCGGCACCCGGCCGACCTCCTTGTAGCCGCAGGCCGTGTAGAACGCGTCCGCGCCCGTGCCGCCCCGGCAGGTGAGCCGTATCGCCTCGATGCCGTCGACGGAGCGCGCCGCGTCGGCCGCGGCGGCCATGAGGTCGCGGCCGTACCCCCGGCCCTGGTACCGGGGGTGGACCATCACCGTGTAGAGCCAGAGCCAGTGGCGCATCAGCCGGTGGGTGTTGAGGGTGAGGAACGCCACCGCGGCGACGGTGCCCGCCTCGTCGTACCCGACCAGCAGCCGGGTGCGGCCCTCGTCCATCGACGCGAAGTGCCTGACCAGCTCGGGCCGTATGTCCTCGGACGTCACCGGCGGGACGAACCCGACCGCGCCACCGGCGTTGGAGACGTCCGTCCACAGCGCGAGGAGCCCGTCCCGCAGGGCGCGGTCCACCGCGGGATCCAGCTCGAACGCGAGCGCCATCGGAACCCCCGCCTCAGAGCCGCATCGCCTGCGGGGCCTCGCGGCGGTCCGGGTCCGGGCCCGGGTACTCGCGGATGATCTCGTACCGGGTGTTCCGCTCGACGGGGCGGAAGCCCGCGTCACGGATGAGGTCGAGCAGGTCCTCCCGGCCGAGCTTGTTGGGCGTACCGTAGTTGTCCGCGTCGTGCGTGATCTTGTACTCGACGACCGAGCCGTCCATGTCGTCCGCGCCGTGCTGGAGCGCGAGCTGGGCGGTCTGCACGCCGTGCATCACCCAGAAGACCTTGACGTGCGGGACGTTGTCGAAGAGCAGCCGGGAGACCGCGAAGGTCTTCAGCGCCTCGGCCCCCGTCGCCATCGAGGTGCGCGCCTGGAGGCGGTTGCGGATCTTGCCGTCCTTCATGTCCACGAAGTCGTGCTGGTAGCGCAGCGGGATGAAGACCTGGAAGCCGCCGGTCTCGTCCTGGAGCTCACGCAGCCGCAGCACGTGGTCCACCCGGTGCCGGGGCTCCTCGATGTGCCCGTACAGCATCGTGCACGGGGTCTTGAGCCCCTTCTCGTGCGCGAGGCGGTGGATGCGCGACCAGTCCTCCCAGTGCGTCCGATGGTCGACGATGTGCTGCCTGACCTCCCAGTCGAAGATCTCGGCGCCGCCGCCGGTCAGCGACTCCAGGCCGGCCTCGATCAGTTCGTCGAGGATCTCGGAGGCGGAGAGCCCCGAGATCGTCTCGAAGTGGTGGATCTCGGTGGCGGTGAACGCCTTGAGGGAGACCTGCGGAAGGGCTTCCTTCAGCGCGCTGAGCGAGCGGGGGTAATAGCGCCACGGGAGCGTCGGGTGGAGGCCGTTGACGATGTGCAGCTCGGTGAGACTCTCACCCTCCATCGCCTTGGCGAGGCGGACGGCCTCCTCGATGCGCATCGTGTACGCGTCCTTCTCGCCCGGCTTGCGCTGGAACGAGCAGTACGCGCACGACGCGGTGCACACGTTCGTCATGTTGAGGTGCCGGTTGACGTTGAAGTGGACCACGTCACCGTTCTTGCGGGTCCGTACCTCGTGGGCGAGCCCGCCGAGCCAGGCGAGGTCGTCCGACTCGTACAGGGCGATGCCGTCCTCGCGCGTCAGCCGCTCACCGGCCAGGACCTTGGCTTCCAGCTCGCGCTTGAGACCCACATCTTGGACAGATGCAGTCATCAGGCCGCCTCCCATACGTCTACCAATCGGGCCAGACGAGCCTACGCCCCCGGACCGACAGAACCCGAGGCGCCCCTCGGTCAGCCCTGCTCGGTCAGTCCTCGACCAGTCCTCGGTCAGTCCCCGGGCAGTCCTCGATCAGTCCTCGGGCAGTTCGCCCACCCGGTTCTCCCACTTCGTGGAGAGGACGATGGTCGTACGGGTCCGGGAGACGCCCTTGGTGCCGCTCAGCCGCCGGATCGTCTTCTCCAGGCCGTCGACGTCGCTCGCGCGGACCTTGAGCATGAACGAGTCGTCGCCCGCGATGAACCAGCAGTCCTCGATCTCCCCGAGGTCGCGCATCCGGCGCGCCACGTCCTCGTGGTCGGCGGCGTCGGAGAGCGAGATCCCGATCAGCGCGGTGACCCCGAGGCCGAGCGAGGCGGAGTCGACCGTGGCGCGGTAGCCGGTGATGACGCCCGCGGCTTCGAGCCGGTTGATGCGGTCGGTGACGCTGGGCCCGGAGAGCCCGACGAGCCGGCCCAGTTCGGCGTAGGAGGCTCTGCCGTTCTCCCTGAGGGCCTGGATGAGCTGCCGATCCACGGCGTCCATATGCCTGAAACCTTCCATTATTCAGCAATCCCGCAAAGTTATAGAGAGAATCTAAGGCATGAAGAGGTGAAGTCCTGCGAATTTAGCAAATGGTTCAGGAAATGATCAGCCGTGGCTCACCGCACGCGGGGGTCTCCCGGGCTCCCATGACTCCCCGGGCCGCCATGGCCCCCATGTCCTCCCGAGCCCCCCGGGCCTCCCAGCTCCCCCTCCCAGCGGCGGTACAGCCCGTGCGCCACCCCCGCCGCGTCCAGCACCCGCCCCGCGACGAAGTCGACCAGGTCCTGGATGTGGGTCGCGCCCGCGTAGAACGCCGGGGAGGCGGGCAGCACCACGGCGCCCGCCCGGTCCAGCGTCACCAGGTGCTCCAGCGTCTGCCCGTTCAGCGGCGTCTCCCGTACGGTGACGACCAGCCTCCGGCGCTCCTTCAGCGTCACGCTCGCCGCGCGCTGGAGCAGGTCCTTCGAGAGCCCGAGCGCCACCCCGGCCACGCACGCCGTGGACGCGGGGACGATCAGCATCCCCTTCGACGCGTACGACCCGGAGGACGGCCCGGCGGCCAGGTCCCCGGCGGCCCAGTACCGCACGTCCGAGAGGTCGGGCGCCGACCCGCCGGTGAAGGTGTCCGGCTTGCCGTCGGCGCCGCGCGCCAGCCAGGCGGCCAGGTCCTCCCGCCAGTGCGCGTCCCGGAAGCCGGTGCCCGTCTCGTCGAGCAGGGTCAGCCGGGACGCCCTGCTGACGACGAGGTCGACGCTCTCACCGGCCGCCAGCAGCCCGCGCAGCACGGCGGCGGCGTACGGCGTCCCGGACGCGCCGGAGATCCCGACGACCCAGGGCCGCCTCGGCCGCTCCGTCGGGTGCGGGGGGCGGTGGTCTGCGTACGATCCGGGCTTCACGGCACCGAGCCTATCCGGCGGGCCCGGCCGGGAACCGGGGGCCGGGTCCCGGACGTTCTCCGCACAACGGAACAGACGTTCTCCGCACAACGGAACACATGGATCACCGTGGACCACAGGGGGGCCTGCGATGCCGTACTCGCCCGTCGACCCGACCACATCGACCCCGCGCACCCGCACCGACCGGGTGAAGGGCGCGGCCGCTCTCATGGCCGGCTGGGTCGCGCTGCTCTGGGTCCTGGAGGCCTTCAACAGCGCGACGGGCTCGCTGAGTACGTACGGGCTGAGCCCGCGCGAGTTCGGCGAGCTGCGGGACGTCATCCCGATGGCGTTCCTGCACCACGGCTTCGACCACCTCGCGTCCAACACCGTGCCGCTGCTGATCCTCGGCTTCCTCGCCGCGCTGAACGGGCTGCGCCGGTTCGCCGCCGTGGTGCTGACGATCATGCTCGTCGGCGGTCTCGGCGTCTGGCTCACCGCCGCCGACCACTCCGTCACGGCGGGCGCCTCGGGCGTGGTCTTCGGCCTGCTCGGCTATCTGCTGGTCCGCGGCTTCGTGGACCGCAGCGCGGTGGACATGGTGACGGGGCTGCTGGTGCTGGCGGTCTACGGCTCGGCGCTCTGGGGCGTCCTGCCGACCAACCCGGCGGTGAGCTGGCAAGGCCATCTCTTCGGGCTGATAGGCGGCGTCATGGCCGCCTTCATGTTCCGCAGGAAGCCGCCCATGAACGAACTCATAGGCTGAGGCATCGCGGGCCGAGGCGGCTCAGGGCCGCCCCGGGGCCCGTCACAGGGTGAGGCCGCGCACCAGCAGATCCAGCAGCGCGCACACGAACAGGGCGATCCCGATGAACCCGTTCACGGAGAAGAACGCCCGGTTCAGGCGCGACAGGTCGTGCGGCTTCACGATCGTGTGCTCGTAGAGGAAGGCACCCACGACGATCACCAGCCCGGTCCAGAAGAACACCCCGGCGCCGGTGGCCAGCGCGTACCAGACCAGCAGCACCGTCGTCACCACATGGGACGCGCGCGCCCCGTACAGCGCCGCCGGGACACCGAAGCGCGCCGGTACGGACAGCACCCCGTGCGCCCGGTCCGCCTGCACGTCCTGGCAGGCGAAGATCAGGTCGAAGCCGCCGATCCAGATCCCCACCGCCAGGCCCAGGATCACCGCCTCCCACGACCAGCTCCCGGTGACCGCGAGCCAGGCGCCGACCGGGCCCATGGCCTGGGCGACCCCGAGAATGGCGTGCGGGAAATTGGTGAACCGCTTCCCGTACGGATAGACCACCATCGGGATCACGGCGATCGGCGCGAGCGCCAGACAGAGCGGATTGAGCGCCGCCGCCGCCCCGAGGAATATGACGACGGCGATCAGCGCGCCCGTCCACGCGGAGCGCACGGAGACGGCGCCCGTCACCAGCTCGCGCCCCGCCGTGCGCGGATTGCGCGCGTCGATCTCCCGGTCGATGATCCGGTTGCACGCCATCGCGAACGTACGGAGCCCGACCATCGCGACCGTGACCAGCAGCAGCCGGCCCCAGTGGACGTTGCCGTCGAGCTGGAACATCGCGGTCAGCGCGGCGATGTAGGCGAAGGGCAGCGCGAAGACCGAGTGCTCGATCATCACCAGCCGCAGGAACGCCTTCGTCCGGCCCGGCTGCGGTACTGCCGCCGCTGCGCTGGTCACAGCCCGTACTCCCTCCACCGGCGGTCGACTTTCGCCGCCGTCTCCGGGTCGGACTCGACCATCTCCGGCCAGCCGCCGTCCCGGGTGTACCCCTCCTCGGGGAGCTTGCGCGTCGCGTCGATCCCCGCCTTGCCGCCCCAGAACTGCTGGTACGACGCGTGGTCGAGATGATCGACCGGGCCCTCCACGACGGTGAGGTCGCGCGCGTAGTCGGTGTTGCCCAGCGCCCGCCAGGACACCTCGTGCAGATCGTGCACATCGCAGTCCGCGTCGACGACCACGATCAGCTTGGTCAGCGACATCATGTGCGCGCCCCAGATCGCGTGCATCACCTTCTGGGCGTGCTTGGGGTACTTCTTGTCGATCGAAACGATCGCACAGTTGTGGAACCCGCCCGACTCGGGCAGGTGATAGTCCACGATGTCCGGCACGATGATCTTCAGCAGCGGCAGGAAGAACCGTTCCGTCGCGCGCCCCAGCGGCCCGTCCTCCGTCGGCGGGCGGCCGACCACGATCGACTGGAGCAGCGGCCGCTCCCGCATCGTCACACAGTCGATGGTGAGCGCGGGGAACTCCTCCTGCGGGGTGTAGAAGCCGGTGTGGTCCCCGAACGGGCCCTCCGGCAGCGTCTTCCCGGGCTCCAGCCACCCCTCCAGGACCACCTCGGCGTTGGCCGGGACCTGGAGCGGCACGGTCTTGCAGTCGACCATCTCGATCCGCTGCCCCTGCACGAACCCCGCGAACAGGTACTCGTCGATGTCGCCGGGCAGCGGCGCGGTCGAGGCGTATGTCACGGCCGGCGGGCAGCCGAACGCGATCGCGACCGGCAGCCGCTCCCCGCGCTTGGCCGCCACCTGGTAGTGGTTCCGGCTGTCCTTGTGGATCTGCCAGTGCATCCCGATCGTGCGCCGGTCGTGGCGCTGGAGCCGGTAGAGCCCGAGATTGCGGACACCGGTCTCCGGGTGCTTGGTGTGCGTCAACCCGAGGTTGAAGAAGGCCCCGCCGTCCTGGGGCCAGGTGAACAGCGCGGGCAACTGGTCGAGATCGACGTCGTCACCCGTGAGGACGACATCCTGGACGGGCGCGTGCTTGATCTTCTTCGGCGGGACATGGGTCATCGCGCCGAGCTTCCCGAAAGCCTCGCGCACCCCGACGAAGCCCTGCGGCAGTTCGGGCTTGAGGAGTCCGCCGATCTTGTCGCTGATGTCGCTGTACGAGGTGAGCCCGAGCGCCTTGAGCAGGCGGCGGTCCGTCCCGTACACGTTCATCGCCAGCGGCATGGACGAGCCGCGCACGTTCTCGAAGAGCAGCGCGGGCCCGCCGGCCTTGTTCACCCGGTCCACGATCTCCCCGACTTCCAGATGCGGGTCGACTTCGGTCTTGACGCGCTTGAGGTCGCCGTCGCGCTCCAGCGCCCGGAGGAGCGAGCGAAGATCGTCGTAAGCCATACGCTCCAGTGTGGCATCCTCCCCGGCGGGATACGCCCGGGGCTTCCCCGTCTCAGTCTGCGGCTGAGACAGTCGCGCACCGGTAGCCCGGTGGCCCGGTTGACGCTTCACAGCCCCGGCCGACGCCTGGAGGGCTCCACGTCCTGTAACCGCCATGCCCGGCGGCCAGAGTGTTCTTCGCGCCGACGAGATCGGCATGCTCGGTATGAGCGCATCGGGTACACGCGAATTCGGCTTGGTTCTTGCGCGAGTCCGCATCCACATGTCCGCACTTCGGGCATGTCTGCGAGGTGTAAGCGGGGTTGACCTTGCGAATGCGGGTGCCGGTGGTCCGGGCCACGCTGTGCAGAGCCGTCTCCAGGCCGTACCAGCCCTTGTTGCGGATCGCACGGTTCAGACCGGTCTTCTGCGCCACCATGCGGCCCGGTCGGCTTACGGTTCCTTTTGCGGAAGCTGTCATGCCTTTGATGTTCAGATCTTCCAGCACGACCAACGCATTCCCGTGGACGAGTTCGCGTGCCGTACGGTGCTGAAAGTCGGCGCGTCTGCGACGTACCCGCCGCATGACCACTGTCATGGCCGCCCGCAGCCGTCGACGTCTGTTGGACCCTTTCCGGGATCGCGCCAGTCGTCGCTGAAGGCGCATGTAGCGCTCCGCCTCACCGGTACTGAGGAATTCACGGTCGAAAAATCCTGTACCGGTCTCCGGATCCGCCTCCGAGGTGACAACAGCCGTGACCACGCCCCGGTCCAGGCCGATCCGGCCTCGCGCCAGCGAGACCGTCCGGACTTTCTCCGGTGTGTCCACCAGGAATGAGAGCTGCCATCGACTTCCATCCCGGCGGAACGTGACCGACCGGATTGTCCCGCCAAGTGGACGCGCAAGCCGAAACCGGACCCATCCGAGCTTGGGCAACTTCACACGCGCCCACTTCCGCGACAGCTTCTCCACTCGAAGATGCTTTCCGTCGGGGAACCGCATCGATGGGGACCACTTTCCTTTCGACCTCCAACGAACCTTCCTTACGCCGTGCGTGCGGCACGCCTTGTCCAGATCCATCAGCGTCTGCTGCAACGAATGAGCCGGAGCCTCACGCAGCCAAGCGAACTCCGGGACTTTCTTCGCCTCGGCCAGTTGCCGGGCCTGCTCTTCGTAGCTGATCCGGCCACCCCGACGCCCATACTCACGCCGCTGTTCGAGCGCGGTGTTCCAGACGGATCGACACGCGCCCGTATACCGTTCAACCTCCTGCAACTGAAAGTCCGTCGGTTCAGCCCGGTACACGCGCCCCTCGAACATTTCCCCGCCCCTCTGGCGTCAGCGTTCGACCGTGCCCTGAGGCAGCCGGGCACCTCGGCTCTCGGCAATCCTCAGAACGTCCGTCAGGCACTCGGACAGCCGCGTCGCGACGAAGCGCAGTTGGCGCGATGTCGTGCGCTGGTCCGTGATGAGCGACCTCGCACACCGCAACACCTCAGCCCCCGTGTCCAACTGCACCGATTCCATCCGGTCGGCGAGGCGTGAGACGTAGCCATCACCACTCGCGCTCATCAGGTAACACGGCCGACCGTCGTCCCTCGTCCACGGCAGCAGCCGAGCATGACTAACCGGATCGGACTGTTCCGCATCGCCGAAATCCCCACCGTCGCCACGTTCCGTATTCGCCATGCGACACATATTGGACCGGTTGACCGGTCCAATCAAGAGGTCTGCGTCACCATCACCCCATCGGGTAGATGTCGACCTGTTCCCACAAGTGAGCCGGTGTCACTCCGTCCTCACAGACCAGAGCTGCTCCCTCGCGGCCATACGCGACATGGAGGACAGCCACGACCGTTGCCGGGAGCGAGAGACCGAGCAATTCGGCCTCTTCCGCATCGGCCGTCCTTACCGAGGCGACATCTTTCCCCTCCACCGGGGACCTGCCGAGCATGCGGGTGATGTAGTGCGTGGTCCCCTCGATGATCGGCCCGCTCTGCGCAAGTTTGGGGCAACGATCCGCCACTGCTTCCGGAAACCAGGCCGTGACCAGGGAATACGGCGCGCCGTCCGCCAGCAGCATCAGCCGGGCACGCCGCAGTGCGGCTTGCCCCTCCACCAGGCCCAGCGCGCCCACGACATGACGCGGGGGACGTTCCCTACGGGGCGTACCCAGCCTGCGGAAGGGGCCGCCCTTCTCCAGACGCGATGTGCCCACGCCCCTCCGCCCGGCAGGGCGGGCGACCGGGCCTTCCGCGACCGTGAAACCCGACCCCTGCCGTGCGACAACGAGACCGCCGTTGCGCAGCACGTCCATCGCCTTGATGACTGTCGCGCGCGACACGGACCACTGCTCGCACAGATCCCGCCCCGACGGCAGGTGATCTCCGGGACCGAACTCACCGTCCGCGATCCTGGCGCGTAGGGAGTCGGCGATCTGCTCGTATTTGAGAAGCGGCACAATTCCTCCTGGTGACTGGACAGGTCAACCGGCTAAATTACCGGCGGCCGGACCTGCAGTCCAAGGCCGTGAGGGAGACAGATGACAACGCCACGGGTTCCACCAGCGATCATCGCGTTCTACACATCGACCATCAACGAGTCCGAACGCCTGACCAGTTCGGCCGACGGCGCCCTGGAACTCCTCAGGACGCAGGAACTCCTTCGGCGCCACGCGCCGACCGCGCCGGCGGCGGTCCTCGATGTCGGAGGTGGCCCCGGCACCCACGCGCGCTGGCTGGTCGCGGACGGCTACCGCGTCCACCTCGTGGATCCCGTCGAACGGCACCTCGCGGACGCGATCGGCGCGGGGTGCACGGTCGAGCTGGGGGACGCCAGATCGCTTACCGCCGAGGACGCCTCGTACGACGTGGTCCTGATGCTCGGCCCGCTCTACCACCTCACGGACGCGTCCGACCGGCGCACGGCGCTGGCCGAGGCATACCGAGTGGTCCGACCCGGTGGCCTGATCGCAGCGGCGGCGATCAACAGATATGCCTCCCTGTTCGAGCACAGCGCGCTGGCCCATCTCGACAAGCCTGACCTTCAGAAAGGCATCGCCGCCATCCTGGCCACAGGTGCGCACAACGGCAGGAAGGGTTTCACCGAGGCCTACTTCCACACCGGCGAACAACTCGACGGTGAGCTGCGCGCCGCCGGGTTCAGGCACACCGCTGTGTATGGCATCGAAGGTCCTGCCTGGGCGCTGCTGAAGGCGACCGAGCACCACACCGGCGAGTCCCTGCGCGACTCACGCATGTTCGCCTCCGCTCTCGCCGCCTCACGCATGGCCGAGCCCTATCCCGAGCTCCTTGCCGCAAGCTCGCACCTACTGGCCGTCGGGCGACGCTGATCATCCACAGGAAGCCACTCGCCCGATGCGCACTCGGTACGCTGGACTTGTCACGGGGGCCGCGATCCGGTCTCGAACTCCACTTACCAGGGGGAGCTCCATGCTTCGGGTGCTGATGATTCTGGTGCCGCTGGCTCTCAGCATCTACGCGTTCATCGACTGCATCACCACCGAGGAGAAGGAGATCCGGTATCTCCCGAAGCCCGTCTGGGCGATCCTGGTGCTGCTCTTCCCGCTGGTCGGGTCCATTTCCTGGCTGATCGTGGGGCGCGAGCGGACGCCTAAGGCGCGGGGCGGCGGCTGGGTGGCGCCGGACGACAACCCGGACTTCCTGAACTCCCTCAAGGACAAGAAGCACGACGACGAGGGCGCCGGTGCCGGCGACGCCGCCCAGGGCGGGGCCGCCAAGGCGCCCGAGGACGACGACTCCGCGCACCTTGAGCGGTGGGAGGCGGATCTGCGCCGCCGCGAGGAGGAGATCGAGCGGCGCGAGAAGGGCGGCGGCAGCGCCGACGACACCCCGCCGAAGTCCTGACGGCCGTGACGGGACCGGACACGGCGCGGGCGCACGAGTGGCTGGCGACCGCCGTCGCCGAAGCACGCGCCGGGCTGGCCGAGGGCGGCATCCCGATCGGCGCGGCGCTGTACGGCGCGGACGGGACCCTGCTCGGCCGGGGCCACAACCGCCGCGTACAGGACGGCGATCCGTCGCTGCACGCCGAGACGGCCGCGTTCCGCGCGGCGGGGCGGCAGCGCTCGTACCGGGGCACGACGATGGTGACGACGCTCTCGCCGTGCTGGTACTGCAGCGGGCTGGTACGGCAGTTCGGGATCTCGCGCGTGGTGATCGGCGAGGCGGAGACCTTCCACGGCGGCCATGACTGGCTCGCGGAGCACGGCGTGGAGATCGTGCTGCTCGACGCGGCGGAGTGCGTGGCGCTGATGCGGGAGTTCATCGCGCGGAGCCCGGAGCTGTGGCACGAAGACATCGGCGAGGACATCGGCCAGGACATCGGCGAGGGCTGAGACCCCGGTGACGGCCGAGACCTCCGGCGGAAGCCTGAGACCACCGACGGAAGCCTCTGAGACCGCCGACGAAGCCGGAGACCGTCGTACGACATGGAGGCGCCCCGCGCGGAAGTGATCCGCGCGGGGGGCCGCGGGCCGGTTTTTGGCGGCGGGCGCCCCCCGGGCCCCCCCACGACGAGAGGGAGGGTTTCGATGGACGCGCTGTACACCGCTGTGGCGACCGCCA
>NZ_JBHYZP010000006.1:0-16266 GCF_042752355.1 Streptomyces sp. NPDC059255 | reverse complement strand
GCCACCCCGGTTCGGGCCCACTCCTCCGGCGCATGCCTTCCACCCCCGCGGGATGCCTCGGCCCCCCCGGCGGACGGGGGATCCCGTGGTAGCACAGGGTGCCGCCCCGGGGGGTATTTCGCCCCGGGGGGCGCCTCTGCCGATTTGTACGCGTCGGACGCCCGCTGCGTCAGACGCCCGCGTACGAGTGCTTCCCGTTGACGAAGATGTTGACGCCGTAGTAGTTGAACAGCCAGCAGCCGAAGGCGATCAGCGCCAGGTAGGCGGCCTTGCGGCCCTTCCAGCCGGCCGTCGCGCGCGCGTGCAGATAGGCGGCGAAGGCGACCCAGGTGATGAAGGACCAGACCTCCTTGGGGTCCCAGCCCCAGTAGCGGCCCCACGCGTCGCCCGCCCAGATCGCGCCCGCGATGATCGTGAAGGTCCAGAGCGGGAACACGGCGGCGTTCACGCGGTACGCGAACTTGTCGAGCGTCGGCGAGGCGGGCAGCCGCTCCATCACGGACGTGGCGAAGGCGCCCGGCTTCACCCCGGCGGCCAGCTTGGACTCGTACCGCTCCCGGAAGAGGTAGAGCAGCGTGGCGACCGCGCCGACGTAGAAGGCCGCGCCGCAGAAGATCGCGGTGGAGACGTGGATCCACAGCCAGTACGAGTGCAGGGCCGGCACCAGCTGGTCGCTGGCGGTGTAGAGGACGGTGACCGCGAGGCCGAGGTCGAGCAGGACCGTGGTGATCAGCGGGAGGCCGAGCCAGCGGACGTTCTTCTTCATCAGGAGGAGGCCGAGGTACACCCCGACGACGACCGTGGTGAAGGTGATGTTGAACTCGTACATGTTGCCCCACGGCGCCCGCTGCACGGACAGCGCGCGGGTGACCACGCCCGCCGCCTCGATCGCCCACGCGAGGACGGTGAGGGAGACGGCGATCCGGCCGTACAGGTCGCCCTGTTCGTCACCGCCCGCCGCGCCGGGGCCGTCCGGGAGGTCGCGGGCCCCGGTGGCGGAACGGGTGATGATCTTCGGCCGCTCCAGGACGGCGGTGGCCCCGCCCCGCTGCTCGGCCTTGATCCGTACGGCGTCCGCCGCGCCGCCCTTGGCGTCACCGGTCAGCGCGGCGGCCGTACGGGCGACCTTGCTGCGGCTGCCGAACAGCCATTCGGCGATATGGGCGAAGAACGCCAGCATGTAGACGGCCATCGCCGAATAGATCAGGACGTTGCTGGTCTGCGCCAGGCTTTCGTTGGTTGCTGCGGCGGCGAGAGTCACTTCTCGGCCCCTTCGGCTTCGTCGGTCTCACGTGCGGCTGCAGGCGCGCTGGGCGCCTCTGAATGGAGGGTGTGGGCCAGTTCGGCCAGTTCCTCGGGGAGCTTGGCGGACTCGCTGCGGCCGAGGCCCGCCATCTCGACAACGGTGACGCCGTCGGCGCCCCGCACGGCCCGGACCCAGACCCGGCGCCGCTGGATGAAGAGCGATCCGGCCAGCCCCGCGATGGCCCCGACCGCCCCGGCGAGCGCCCAGGCGTCACCGGGCTGGTGCGAGATCTGGAACGTCGCCCACTCCTTGACGTCCTTCTCGAAGGTGATCGATCCGGCGCCGTCCGGCAGGGTGAGCTTGTCGCCCGGCAGCAGGGTCTTCTTCAGCACGCCGCCCTTGGCGTCCTTGAACGCCTTCATCTTGCGGGTGTCGAGCTGGTACACGTTCTGCGGCATCCCGGCGTCGACACCGAGACTGCCGTAGTACGCGCCCACGTTGAGCACCGGGAAGTCGAGCGCGGGGAACCGCGAGAACATCTTGTTCGCGCCGCCCTCCCCGCCGCCGTAGGTGGGCACGAAGAACGCGGCGAAGCCGAGCTGTTCCTTCTTGCCGTTCTTGTCCCGGTAGCCGTCCATCACCTTGATGGCGCCCGTGGACGAGACATTGCTGTCGATCGGCAGCAGCGGCACCGCGCCGTTGAAGACCACCTCGCCCCGGCCGTCCCGGACGGTGACGACGGGCGCGTACCCGTGACCGATCAGATAGACCTTGGAGCCGTCCACCTCCAGCGGCTTGTTGACCTTGATGACCGACTTGCGTTCCTCGCCCTCCGCGCCGTCGGTGTAGTGGATGTTCGCCTGGTACGTGCGGGGCGTGCCGAGTTGGGGACCGTTGCGCTCGTACGTACCGACGAACTTGTCGAGCCGGAAGCTGAAGGGCGCGAGGTCGTTCGTGTCGAAGAGGGAGCCGGACCTGAAGTCGTCGTACTGGGTGAGGGTGTTGGCGAAGCCGTCGCCCTCGACGACGAGCTTGCCGCCCTCGGACTTGTAGAGCTGGCCGGCGGCGAAGGCGAGGAGCATCACGATCAGCGAGATGTGGAAGATCAGGTTGCCGGCCTCGCGGAGGTACCCCTTCTCGGCGGCGACGGCGTCACCGACGGTGTGGGCGCGGAAGCGGCGCTTCTTCAGGATCGCGAGGGCGGCGGTACGGGCGTCCTCGGGCTCGGCGGTGGTGCGCCACGTGGTGTACGCGGGCAGCCGGGTGAGCCGTTTCGGTGCGCCCGGCGGGCGGCCCCGCAGCTGGCCGACGAACTGCCAGGTGCGCGGGACGATGCAGCCGATGAGCGAGATGAACAGCAGGATGTAGATCGCGGAGAACCACACCGAGCTGTAGACGTCGAAGAGCTGGAGCTTGTCGTAGATCGGCGTGAGCGTCTCGTGGCGGTCCTTGAAGTCCTGGACCTTGAGCTCGTCGACGCTGGTCTGCGGGATCAGGGAGCCGGGGATGGCGCCGAGGGAGAGCAGGAAGAGGAGGATCAGCGCGACGCGCATGGAGGTGAGCTGCCGCCAGAACCATCGGGCCCAGCCGATGATCCCGAGGGTGGGGCCGCCGACGACGCTCTCGTAACGCTCCTCACGGGGAGCGGTGGAGAGCTGGGAGCCGGCGGCGCCGAGTTCACCGGCGTCGGCGGGGGCGGCGCTGTCGCGTCCGGCCTCCGTGTGCGCGGCCGTTTCCGTTTCTGTGTTCGTGGCGGGATCGGCGGCGGTGCCCTTGCCTGCTTCCGTACCCGTTTCCGTGCCCGTCTTGTCCGTGTCCGTATCGCTCATGGATTTCCCGCTCGTGGACGCCTTGCTCATGGAACTAGATCCCCACCGTGAAGCCGTTGGACCAGGTCTGTGTCGCCTGCACGATGCTGTCCCACGCGCCGGTCACCAGCAGCAGACCGGTCACGATCATCATGCCGCCGCCGATCCGCATCACCCAGGTGTAATGGCGCTTGATCCAGGCGAACGCGCCGAGCGCCTTGCGGAAGGCCACCGCGCCGAGCACGAACGGCACACCGAGTCCCAGGCAGTACGCGACGGTCAGTATGGCCCCGCGGCCGGCGCTCGCCTGGTCGAACGCCAGCGCGTTGACGGAGGAGAACGTCGGACCGAGGCAGGGCGTCCAGCCGATCCCGAAGAGCGCGCCCAGCAGCGGGGCGCCCGCGAGGCCGGTCACCGGACGCCGGTGGAAGCGGAATTCGCGCTGGGTGATCCCGGGCATCATGCCCATGAAGAACACACCCATGATGATCATGAGCACGCCGAGGATCTTGGAGAGGGGCCCGCGGTACTCCTGGAGCGTGCTGCCGAAGTAGCCGAAGAGCGCCCCGCCCGAGACGAAGACCGCGGTGAAACCGATGACGAAGAGGGAGGCGCCGGCGAGCATCCGCCCGCGCCGGGCTTCCGCCAGGTCGGTGCCGCTGATGCCGGTGACGTACGAGAGGTAGCCGGGCACGAGCGGCAGCACACACGGGGAGAAGAACGAGACCAGCCCGGCCAGCAGCGCGATCGGCAGGGCGATCAGCAGCGCCCCGCTGGTGACGGTCTCGTTCCCGCCGGTCGCCTCGGCGAGGAACCTGGCCTGGTCGAGGTGGTCGCCCTGGAGCTGAAACTGCACGGGATCACTTCTCCGCGATCAGCGGGTCGATCATCTTCCGCAGCTTCTCCTCGTTGAGCGCCATCAGCGAGCGCGCCGCGATCTTCCCCTCCCGGTCGAGCACGATCGTGGAGGGGATCGACTGCGGGTTCAGGCTGCCCTTGGGGAAGCCGCTCACGATGAGCTTGCCCGCCGGGTCGTACAGGCTCGGATAGCCGATGCCGTAGTCCTTCTCGAAGGCGAGCGCGGGGCCCTTGTTGGCGTCCCGGGTGTTGATCCCGACGAAGGCCACGCCCTTCGACTCGGTCTCCTTGGCGACCTTCGCGAAGTGCGGGGCCTCGGCGCGGCAGGGCGGACACCAGGAGCCCCAGACGTTCAGCACGACGACCTTGCCCTTGAGGTCGGCGATGTCGAGCTTCTCGCCTTCGAGGGTCTGGCCCTCGATCTTGTTGACGGGCTTGCGGTCCGCCGCCGCGACGGTGGAGATGCCGCCGGTGTTCGTCACGAAGTTGGTGTCACCGCCGCCGCCGGACTTGCCGCCGCTGCCGCAGGCCGAGAGCGTCATCGCCGCCGCGGCGACGACGAGGGGCAGGATGGCGCGGAGGCGACGGTCCGAACGGCGTCGTGGGGCGCGGCCTGAGTTCATGTGAAAAGTTTCGCATGGGCGATTCGAGGATCTTGGGCACCCCCCTGGGTGCCCGTAAAAGCCCGATGTAAAGACTTCTGCGGACGTTTCGGCGGGCCTTCGAAACACTCCCCGGAGCCCCACCCGAAGTTCCGGCGCCTCAGCAGTTCCGGTACCTCAGCAGTTCCGCTGCCTCAGCCGGTGGCGGCTCCGGCGGTGTCGGCTCCGGCGGTCTCTGCTCCGGCGCTGCCGGCTCCGGCGGTGGCCCCGGCCGTGGCCGTCTTCAGAAATGCGTTCCAGCCGCCCGTGGGCGCCTGTCCGACACCGAGTCCGCGGAGCTTGTCGAGTACGGCCGGGTCCTGGACGTCGAGCCAGTCGGTGAACTGCCGGAAGGACACCAGCCGTACGTCCTTCTTGCCCGCCATTCCCTTCAGAGCCTCTTCCACGGCGTCCATGTAGATTCCGCCGTTCCACTGCTCGAAGTGGTTTCCGATGAAGAACGGCGCGCGATTCGTCTCGTACGCGCGGTTGAATCCGGCGAGATAGGCACCGGCGGCCTGCTTGCGCCATTCCGGATAGCGGGACGGCATTCCGTTGGTCGAGTTCTTCGACTGGTTCGCGAGCATGTTGTAGTCCATGGAGAGGACTTCGAAGGAATGCCCGGGGAACGGCACGGCCTGCAGCGGGAGATTCCATATCCCCTGGAGCTTGTCCGGCCAGACCTGGGTGCCGCCGGGCGAACTCGCGTCGTACCGCCAGCCCAGCTTCTTGGCCGTCGGCAGCAGGTTCTCCTGGCCGAGCAGGCACGGCGTACGGCCGCCGATCAGCTCCTTGCGGTAGTCGAAGGGCAGCGGGTCGAGATCGTTCCAGCCGGTGTTCGTACGCCACTCCGTGACGAAGGAGACGGCCTGGTCTATCTCGCTGCGCCACTGCTCGGAGGTCCAGTTCCCGACGGTGCCGGAGCCGCCGCAGAAGTGGCCGTTGAAGTGCGTTCCTATCTCATGGCCGTCCAGCCACGCCTGGCGGATGTTCTTGAGCGTGTCCTTGACGTGGGGGTCGGTGAGATAACCGATGTCGGAGGCGCCGACGGGGTTGTTCGGCGGACGGTAGAGGGTCTTCTTCGACTCGGGCAGCACATAGAGCCCGGAGAGGAAGAAGGTCATCGCCGCGCCGTGGTCCTTGGCGAGTTCGAGGAAACGGGGGAAGAGGCCGTTGCCGACCTCCCCCGCCCCGTCCCAGGAGAAGACCACGAACTGCGGCGGGGTCTGGCCGGGCTCCAGCGGGACCGGCGCCTCCGGCTGGTGGGGCTGCTTTCCGGTGTCGGAAGTGGAACCGTCCCCGATACGCCGGCCTTCCTTGGCCCCGGAGCCGCCGTCCGACTTTCCGCTTCCGCCACCGGCCTTGTCCGCGCCGTTCCCGCCCGACGCGCCCTGACCGGTGGAGCAGGCCGCGACACCCATCGCGGCCGCGGCTCCCATTCCGGCTCCGAGCAGACTCCTCCGACTGATGTGGCGCATACAGATCCCATCCGCGCTCGTACGTCCGTAAGTGCGCCGCTCATATAAGTCTTACAAGCGGCAACTCGTAGGAGCTGCTACCGAACGCGGAGGTTCCTAAACGTGTCAGATCTTTACGCATGTAACAGTGACTGTGACAAAAACAGTCGCAGTCACAGGGCGCCGAAACCGAGGCCACGTCCGAGGAGCAGGACCGGCCTCAGGCGCTCAGGCACCGAACGCCTTGGCCCCGCCCTTCACCGGCCTGGCACCGGCGAGCAGGTGCGCCGGTACGAGATCGCGGGCCGGCTCGGAATAGCCGACCGAGACGATCCTGTCGCCCTGATACGTGAAGCTCGTCAGCGAGGCGAGCGTGCACTGCCGCCGCCGCGGGTCGTGCCAGAGCCTGCGCCGCTCGACGAAGCTCCGCACGATCCAGATCGGCAGCTGGTGACCGACGCAGACGGCCTCGTGGCCACGGGCCGCGTCCCGTGCCGCGGCCAGCGCGCCCATCATCCGTACGACCTGGTCGACGTACGGCTCCCCCCAGGACGGCTGGAAGGGATTGGTGAGGTACTTCCAGTTGCCCGGCCGGCGCAGCGCGCCGTCGCCGACGCCGAAGGTCTTGCCCTCGAAGACGTTCGCCGCCTCGATCAGCCGGCGGTCGGTGTCGAGAGTCAGCCCGTGCGTCTTGGCGATCGGGGCGGCGGTCTCCTGCGCGCGCTCCAGCGGGGAGGCCACGACATGGGTGATGTCCCGGCCCGCGAGGTGCTCGGCGACCCGGTCGGCCATCCGGCGTCCCAGCTCGGAAAGGTGGTAGCCGGGGCGTCTGCCGTACAGGACACCGTCCGGGTTGTGCACCTCACCGTGCCGCATCAGATGGACGACGGTGATCTCCTCACCGTTCGCCGCGCTGTTCCCTGCACTCTGACTCATGCGGCACTCTCCGGCTGGGTGTCGGGGTCCGTGGCCTCGGCGGCGGCACGGGCGGCGGCGGGCAGCGCCGCGGCGATCCGCTCGACGGCCCGGTCGTCGTGGGCGGTGGAGACGAACCAGGACTCGAAGGACGACGGCGGCAGGTAGACGCCGTCGGCGAGCATCGAGTGGAAGAAGGCGGTGAAGCGGAAGGACTCCTGCCGCTTGGCCCCCTCGTAGTCACGTACCTCGTCGGCCGTGAAGAAGACGGAGAACATGTTGCTCGCCGTCTGCACCCGGTGGGCGACACCCTCCTTGCTCAGCGCGGCCGTCACGATCCCTTGGATCTGCGCGGAGACGGCATCGACCTTCTCGTACGCCGCGTCGTCGAGCAGCCGGAGCTGCGCGAGGCCGGCGGCGGTGGCGACCGGGTTCCCGGAGAGCGTGCCCGCCTGGTAGACGGGTCCGGCGGGGGCGAGCCGCCCCATGACGTCGGCGCGGCCGCCGAACGCGGCGGCGGGGAAGCCGCCGCCCATGACCTTGCCGAAGGTCATCAGGTCGGGCGCGACACCGTCGACGCCGTACCAGCCGGCCTTGGACGTACGGAACCCGGTCATCACCTCGTCGGAGATGTACAGCGCGCCGTCGGCGGCGCAGATCTCCTTGAGCCCGGCGTTGAACCCGTCCCCCGGCGGTACGACGCCCATGTTCCCCGGCGACGCCTCGGTGATCACGCAGGCGATCTCGCCGGGGTGCGCGGCGAAGGCGGTGCGCACGGCGTCGAGGTCGTTGTACGGCAGGACGATCGTGTCGCCGGCCTGCGCGCCGGTCACCCCGGGGGTGTCCGGCAGCCCGAACGTGGCGACGCCGGAGCCCGCCGCGGCGAGGAGCGCGTCGACGTGCCCGTGGTAGCAGCCGGCGAACTTCACGACCTTCGCCCGCCCGGTGAAGCCGCGGGCGAGCCGGATGGCCGACATGGTCGCCTCGGTACCGGACGACACGAGCCGCACCTGCTCGACGGGCGCGATCCGGGCCACGATCTCCTCGGCGAGCGCGACCTCGCCCTCACCGGGCGTACCGAAGGAGGTACCGCGCGCGACCGCGGCCTGTACGGCCGCGATCACTTCCGGGTGGGAATGACCGAGAATCATCGGACCCCAGGAACAGACGAGGTCGACATATTCGCGACCGTCCGCATCGATGAGGTATGGACCATTACCGGACACCATGAACCGGGGCGTACCACCCACCGCCCGGAAGGCGCGGACGGGAGAGTTCACGCCTCCGGGTGTCACGAGGGCCGCACGGTCAAAGAGTGTCTGCGAAACTGGGGCGTCATAGGGGAAGCTCACGCAATCCATGGTGTCAGAGGCTCCGACGTATCTGCGGACAGGTGTTTCACCGGACGTTCGTGGGGGAGGTCACTGTCACGATGATCGGGTTGCGCGGCCAGGGCTGCGAGTGGTCGGGTGGAGATATGCATCGCGGTGGCGGACTGGGCGAAGGTACAGACGACCTGGGTCCCGAGCCTGCCCGGCGAGGGAAACACCGGCGCGGCGAGCGCCCCGAGCGCGAGGCGCGCGAGGAGGCTCCGGAAATCAGGAGTGGTGGCCGGGTGGGGGTGACCTACAAATACTTCGGCGCGCCTGACGGTGCCACGGCGGCCCGTGTCCCCATCTCCATGCGCCCGGAGGAACTGGGCGGCGACGAGCTGGGCATGGGCGGCATGTTCACGAAGATCAAGCCCGAGACGATAGCGGCGATGGTCCTGACGGGCATTCAGGGCATGCCGCTGCACAAGGTCCCGCCCCTCGAACTGGTCGTGCTCCACCCGGATTACGCGGTGGTCAAGCTCCCCATGACGGTGGTCGACCCGCTGCGCGGCATCGGCGAGGAATCGGTGGGCGCGGCGGCCTTCATCTGGTCGACGGTCCCGGACCGGGGCGGCCCGAAGGACGCGTACAACGTCTACCAACTGCTGCACGAGTGGCAGGACTTCTCGGTCCGCCTGCACGAGGCGGGGCATCAGCCGTACTGCTTGGTGTGGCCCTGAACCGGGATTGCGTGCGGATTGGGCGGGGCTTTCGGGCTCCGCCTTCTTCATGCCCGTGGAGGGATCGTCAGGCGGCCAGGGCACGTTGGGGCGCGTGAGTCTCGGCGGGGGCGCCATCGCGACCGAGGAGGGTATCCAGGACCTCCTGATGGCCACGACGCAGGCCGATGGTCTCGCCCGGCACTACGACCGTTCCTCCGTGCAGCTCCTCACAGCTCCTCGCCCGGGATGGACAGGTATGCCTCGCGCAGCGCACTCAGCACCGGGTGCTCAACCGTCATCGGCCTGTCGTCGATGGCAGACAGAGCGCGGACCCCGATGGACGTGTTGGTGGCGAAGGCGACCGGCATGGTCTTGGCCTCATCGAGAGTGACCGGGGCGACCTTGAACTCGGTGCGCTCCTGGAGCAGGGCCGCCGTCACGCCGGGCAGCACCGGGCCTTCCGGCCAGAGGATGGTGCCGTCCTCGTCGATGAAGCCCACGTTCCACGTCACGCCCTCGGTCACGTGACTGTCGGGGCCGAAGAACAGGGCATCGTCGAAACCCTTGAGCCGTGCCGTGCGGCGGGCATGCAGGGCACCGAAAAGGCCGCAGTGCTTGACCTCGGGAAGGTCACGCTCGTACCGCACGCTCAACGCGGTCAGCGGCGGCGGAGTCAATTCGCCGGCGGGGCGTACGATCACCATGATCTGCGGACCGGTGGCTTCCTCGGGGTGCCCCATGTTCACCGCCGGGTCGAAGTGCGTGACGCGGACGACACAGGGCCCGTCCCGCCCGTCCAGCGCCTTGCCGACCAGATCCCGGACCCGGCCGGTGTCCACGGCGGCGCCGAACACGATCCTGCTGTCCCGCACGAGTCGTTCCATGTGCAGGGACAAACCGCGGATACGGCGATCTGCGCCAACGCGCATGGAGGTGAAGTGCCCGTAAGACGTCAGTGCGAGAGGCAGCAAGTCCCCAACTGATACGGCCTGTTCGTTCAGTTTCGCCATGCCGCTCAGCATGTCAGCACGTCCCGGGCGCTCGGCACCCCAAAGCCGGTTACCGACGGGGCAACTTGATCAGCGATGAGGACTTGGCGCTCAGCGCGTACGGACCCGCCGGTTCATTGCGAACCCTCCTGGGCTGATAAGGAACCGACGGTAAAGCCACAGGTCAGCGTCCCTCCGCTGCGACGCTTCAGCGGCGTTTCTGCAGCAGTCCGTCGGTAGTGCATCGGTGCAGGTCAAAGTGGTTCAGAGGATGTCGCCGGGGCCACCCAGGTCAACGCCGAGGGTGTTGGATTCGATCACTTCGGGGGATCTGGCGGCGTAGGTGACGATGCTGTCCTAGTCCGGGTCGATCGTGGTCTTCAGCGCAGCCATCAGCGCGCGGTACTGGGCTGTGGTGAGTTCGCTCTGGAAGACACTGCGCTGCGTCCAGTGGAGGTATTTGCGGCAGGACTTGAGGACCTTGGGGTTGCGTTCGACAGCAGTGTCGTAGACGAGGATCACGAAGATGGCCCTGTTCTCCCGAAGCTCCGGCGAAGTGACAAGTAGCTCTCTGTAATCAGAGTGACGCTCGGTCAGAGAGCGCGAGACGGGGTCCGGGGACTTCGCCGGGCTGGAGGGCGGCGAAGTCGGCGTGGGCCTGCTCGACGGCTTCGGGGTATGCCTCGCGCTTGGCGTGCTCGGCGAGCACCCGGTAGATGCTGGCGACGGACGGGCTCTGTCCCTTGCGCTTGCCGGTGGGGATGATGAGGTCGGGCTGGATCTGCTCGACGGACTCGCCATTCGCCCGGCGTCGCAGCACAGTGTGCAGCATGTCGTCAGTGATGACCGGCGGCCGGCCGCCGTGCTTGCCCTTGCGGGCCGCGGTGTCGAGCCCTTCGTGCGTGGACTCCCTAATGTTCTCCCGCTCGGTCTCCGCCATCGCGGCGAAGAACGCGAACAGCAGCTTCCCCGGGCCGGTGGGGTCGTAGATGCCGGGCAGGGGCCCGGCGAGCATCTCCAGGACCAGGCCGTGGGCGGTGAGGTGGTCGGCGAGCGCGGTGAGTTCGGCGGCGTCGCGGCCGAGCCGCTTCATCTCGTACACGGTGAAGATGACCCGGCAGTGCGGGGCGTGCGCCTTGACCTCCCGCGCGGTCCTCAGCGCCTCCTCGAACCGGGGGCGGACCCGCACCCGGGTACTGATCTTCTCGCTGAAGATCTTGTCCCTCGGGATGCCGTGCTTGCTGAGCGCGTCGAGCTGCGAGTCGAGTTCCTGCCCGAGGGGCGAGCAGCGCGCGTAGCCGATGCGGATGTCCGCGCTCGGCAGGTCCGGGTCGATCGGCGCCGGCGGCGGGGTGCCCGGCCGCCACGGCTGACCCGGTCCGCGGTCGGCCGGGGTGGGAACCCGCAGCGCCTTCTTCAGTCGGGGCACCATGGTGAAGCGGCGGGTGTGGTAGGCGGAGGCGACCGCGCCGCCGCGCGAGCGGCACGGCGAGCCGGGCTGTGCGTCACACTTCGGACAGGCGTGCCGCTCGACGTCGTCGGCGTCCGACCGGTCGAGCGGGGAAGGCTGCCGAGGGTCCGTCATGGACCCGGATTTTCGCACAATGCAAGTCTCACAAGGGAGTCAGTCCCGCTTTCGAGTGAGAACGGGTTCTGAGAACGAATCCGGGTTCGGCGGGGGTCTGGCGACTTGCGATTGATCTTGCTCACACAAAGGACCGTTTGCGAGGACCGGGGTCAGCGTGTGCGTACGCCGTCGATGGCGATCGACAGCAGGAGGTCGGCCTCGGCCGGACCGTCGATCTCCCGCTCGGTGGCCAGCGCGATGGCGCCGACGAGCTTGAGCAGTTGGGCGATGGTGATCCCGGCGCGCACAGCGTCTGCCGCTTCGGCGCGCGCAAGGAGGGCGTCTCCGGCAGTGGTGATCATTTCGTGGCAGGTTTCGCCAAGCGCCGGGTCTCCGTCCCGCATCAGCGAAGACCCCAGGCCCCGGTTGGCCACGGCGTGCGCGCCAACGGCGTGAAGCCAGGTGGTCAGCGCCTGGCCCGGGTCGGGTTCGGCGAGGAGGTCGTCCGCCTTCGCGCACAGGGCCTCCACCCGGTCCTTGAAGACCGCCTCCAGGAGCGCCCGCCGGGAGGGGAAGTGGCGGTGCAGGGTGGCCGAGCCGACTCCGGCGCTTCGGGCGACCTCCTCCAGGGAGGCGTCGGCGCCGTGCTCGGCGATCAGGGCCCCGGCGGCGGCGACGATCTTCTCGGCATTGCGGCGGGCGTCGGCGCGCATCGGCCGGCCGGGCGGGGCGGTGGCGTCCTTGGGCACGGGTACTCCTGATGGCTTGATAAACGGGGTGGCCCTCCATATCGTAGCGAACAAGAAACGGGGGGCCTCCCCACTTGCGGACTGGCTTCCCCTCCGCATGGATGCGATGGAGATGATCGTGAAGCTGACGAAGAAGACCGTCGTGGTGGCGGGTGCGACCGGCCTGCAGGGCAGGGCCGTGACACATCACCTGCTCCGCGACGGCTGGCAGGTGCGCGCACTGACGCGCGACCCGAACGGGCCGCGGGCCACGACGCTGGCGCAGGCCGGCGCACAGGTATTCCGGGCGCGGATGGAGGACGTCGACTCTCTTACCGCTGCGGCCGAGGGCGCCTGGGGTCTGTTCAGCGTCCAGCCCACCGTCGGCTCGCCCGGCACCGCCCCGGACTTCACCGCCGCCGACGAGGTCCGCTGGGGAGTAAACGTCGCCGAGGCCGCGCACGCCGCAGGCATCAGGCACTTCGTCTTCACCTCGGTCGCCGAAGCGGACCGGCACCTTGAGGAGAAGCTGCCGGTGAATTTGGTCAGCAAGTGGCGGATCGAGCGGCACGTCGCCGCGCTCAGCCTGCCCGCGACGATCCTGAGGCCGGTGTCCTTCATGGAGAACTTCACCGGCGGATACGCGCTGCGGAACGGGAACCTGTCCACCGGGCTTGCTCCGGAGGTCCCCCAGCAGATCATGGCCGTCGACGATGTCGGCGCCGTCACCGCGCTGGCGTTCTCCCAGCCGAAGGAGTGGATCGGCCGAGCTGTCTCTCTGGCCGGGGACGAACTCACGCCGGTTCAGGTCGCCGCGGCGGTTGGGAAGGCACTCGGCATACCGCTGCCCTACATTCAGATTCCGATCGACGCGATCCGGGCCCTGAGCGAAGACTTCGCCTACGCCAACGAGTGGCTCAACGAACACGGCTACCGCGCGGACATCCCCGCCACCCGGGAGATCCACCCCGGCACGATGGACTTCAGCACTTGGCTGGAGCGCACCGGCGCGTCCCAGATCGCCGCGTTCCTCGACTCCGCGCGCACCGCCGGGCAGGACGCATGAGCGCCCGCACTCACGGCCTCGGGCGCGTCGGGATCTGGGCGGCGGACTTCGACCACCTCTCCGCACCCGAGGTTCGTAAGGCTGCCGCCGCGGTCGAGGACCTCGGCTTCGGCACTCTGTGGTTCCCCGAGATCACGGGACGGGAGGCCATGGCGCAGGCCGCGATCCTCCTGGCGGCCACCCGGCACATCACCGTGGCCTCCGGCATGACCGACATCTACGCCCGCGACCCGGTCACGGCCGCCGCCGCGCAGCGCACCCTGGAGGAGGCATACCCCGGAAGGTTCCTGCTCGGTCTGTGGGAGAGCCACGCCAGCCTGGCCCAGGGCGTCCGCGGCCACCGTTCCGGCCCGGCTCTGGCCACCATGCGTACCTACCTCGACGCGCTGGACAACGCCCCGTTCGGGCCACCCGACACGGTCGCCTCACCGAACCGCGTACTCGCCGCCCTAGACCCTGGCATGCTCGCCCTCGCCGCCGAACGCGCCCGGGGCGCAACAGTGCTGGGCATGCCCGTCGAGTACACCCGCGCAGCCAGAGCCGTCCTCGAAGACGACGGCCTGTTGACCATCACACAGCTCTGCGTGCTCAGCCACGACCACGCGGACACCGCCGACCTGGCCCGCACCACAGCCGCAGCCGCCCTGCCGAACCGCCACGACCTGCTGCGTGGACTTGGACATGAGGACCCAAACGCGCTTGACAGCCGGCTGGTCGACGCACTGGTGGCCCACGGCCGCGCCGAGGACATCGCCCACCGCGTCCAAGAGCACTTCGACGCCGGGGCCGACCACGTCAGCCTCCACCTTGTGACCACCACACCCGACTCCCCGCCCGTACGGCAGTGGGAGCAACTCGCCGTGCACCTACCCGTCTGACCCGGCACACCCGCGTAGGACACGGCACGAGCGCGGCGCCCTAAAAACCGTGCGCGGCTGGTTCAGGATCGCTTGCGATCCAGCCGCCCGCCAGCGACGCCCGGGGTGCAGGTCTTCAGGATGCCGACCCTGCATCCGCCGCCAGTGGTTGGAGTACGACGAGCGCAGCACCGTCCGCACCCGGGCCCGGTAACGCGCCTCGTTCGCCGCTGCCTCCGCCGCCAGCGCCTTCAGCGTCGACTCCCCGGCCACCGGATAGATCACCTTGCGGACCGTGCCGCCCGGCTCCGCGACCGCCGCCTCCGCTAGCCGCAACAGGATGCCCTCCTTGCCACGGACCCGCTTGAGCTCCTTGTCGAACTCGCCCTCGACCCTCTTCTCCGCCCGCGTATTGATCTTCTGCACGAGTTGGGTGAACAGCTCTACCAGCGAGTCGGTGATCTCCGTCTCCCGCACATGGCACAGCGCCGACAACAGCGTGTACCGCACCGGCCCGCCGCCGCCCGCAGGGCCGAGGGATACTCCTTCGCCGCACGCACCCGCCAGGCCGCCACCAGCTTCCCCGACACGTCCCCGAACAGCTCCGGCGGCAACTGAAGCCCGCGCACCCGCTGGAGCTTGTTCACCTCCGCCAGCAGGCTGTCCAGCCCCAACGCGCCCGGGTCCGCCTTCAGCTCGGTGAGGAACGTGCCCCCGCCGCCCGCGCTGTCCGCGTCCGCTCCGGCGTCCTCGGCGATCAGATCGTCCAGCCGGGACCGGGTCGCCGCCGACAACCGGCCCACCGTGGCCGCGCAGAACCGCTCCTCGAAGGTGCTGACCGCCTTGCCCACCAGCCGGGTGATCTGCCCTGGGGCCGGCGGCTCCAGCCGATCCTTGCGGCAGCGGGCCACCACCGCCTCCGCCAGCCGGTCCCGATTCAGCTCCACCCCGCACAGCTCGACCGCCAGCCACTCGGCGAGCTGGGCCTGGTCCTCCTCGGTGCACTCACGGAAGCCGAACGCGCCCCGGATCTCCATCCGGTGCCGCTTGATCGCCCGCCCCGACCAGTCGTACGCGGCCCACTCCTCCGCGGGCACCCTCACCTGCTGAGCGACGTACGACACCGCCAGCACCGGGATCTCCCCGGCGTCTTCCGGGAACCGGGCCTCCACCTCGAAGAACTTCAGCAACAGCGCGAACCCCAACCGGTTCGCCTCCGACTTGTTCCGCAGCCGCTCCTGGTCCTCCTCCAGCAGCGTCCAGACCTCGATCAGGTCCTCCGGCTCCCACTCCTGCCGCACCCCGGTCTCCCTCCGGTCGTCATGACCGGACCAACCTCGCCGAGCAGGTCCCCCGGCAAGCCCAGAAGATCGAAAACTCTGACAAGCCCACCCCTGATCCGCTACAGAGAGCTACTTGTCACTTCGCCGTAGCTTCGGGAGAACAGGGCCAAGATGGCCGCTCACCACCATGGCCGGAAGGGCTTGTACGGCTTGTCCTCAAAGGTAGATGCGGACGATCTTGAGGGCCTCCAGGGCTGATGACGCCCGCGCCCCGGTGACCTACGTCGCCGCACCGCTGCTGGTCCAGCCGGAGGAGATCGGTCTGGACGACGTCCCGGTGGAAGCGTTCCGGGACGCGCTGGCAGAGGCGGTGAACGCGGAGGGGCTCGGCATCATGCGCTGGCAGCCACAGCCCGTCCCGGCCCAGAGGGAGATCTGCCGACGCAGACTGGTCCTCGGGCAGAGCTTCAGCTCTCTCGGGCCGCCGAACGATGAACGGACCATGCTGATGTTCGCCGAGGTGTTCCACAAGGTGCTCGTGGAAGAACGCTGTCGGCGGTCAGTGGGAATTCCCCAGCGGCGGCCACTTGGCGGGGAGCTATCTGGCCGCCGGTGGTCACTCTGCGTTCCCGGATGGTTCGTCGTTCTTGATCGGTCCCGGCGGCAGCTAGGGCCTGGCTCCGGTGGCACCTGGATGGGGTTGTTGCACATGCCGTAGCGTCATGTGGTGGGGTCGGGGCACCACAGCACGAAAGGCTCTGTCTGCGATGTACCCCTCCCTCACGCCTCCCCGGCAGGTCAAGATCGGTGATGCCG
>NZ_JBHYZP010000005.1:0-338221 GCF_042752355.1 Streptomyces sp. NPDC059255 | reverse complement strand
TTTCCCTTTCCGGCGATTCCGACTCTACCAGATCCTTTCGGGCCTGATTCCCAGTCAGCGGGGCTTGTCCTCCCGGCCCTGCGGCCGTTCCGACGAGTGAGACTTTAGCGGAATCCTGGGCTCCGACGCTAATCGGGGCTTCGGTGCCGACGTTCGGTTCGAGCGTCGATTCCTCATTTCGCATAGGCGTACGCAAAGCAAAGCGACATGGAGTCGCTCACTCGTCGTAGGTCCTGCGGAATGACTGTCCGGGGACCGGCACGGGACCGGTGCTCACGTCGGACAGCTCGGAGAACATTACGTTCCTGTGTGGGGCGTGTCAACTTGAGGGGTTGGACCAGTAGTCTGAGGGGCATGACAACGCATGCGTGCGTCCTTCAGTGGTGGGCCGCCTGACGGCGGCCGCCTCACACGTATGCGTTCAACGGCCGCCGCTTCGGCGGCCGTTCGCATTTTCCCAGCTCGGGGACCGGCCGCGAGAAGTGGCTGCTCCTACCGAGAGGGTGAATCAGAGATGACGCGGATCTTCAGCGGGGTCAAGCCGACCGGGCCCCTGACGCTGGGCAACTACCTCGGGGCCGTACGCCGGTGGGTCGAGGTCGATCAGCACCGGGCCGACGCGCTGTTCAGCGTCGTGGACCTGCACGCACTGACCGTCGAACATGATCCGGCCCGCGTGCGCCGGCTCAGTCGCCAGGCGGCGACGCTGCTGCTCGCGGCCGGGCTGGATCCCGCCCTGTGCACCGTGTTCGTCCAGAGCCATGTGGACGAACACACGCGGCTCTCCTATCTCCTGGAGTGCACGGCCACCGACGGGGAGCTGCGGCGCATGATCCAGTACAAGGAGAAGAGCATGCGGGCCCTCGCGTCCGGGGAGAGTGTGCGGTTCTCCCTGCTGTCGTATCCGGTGCTGATGGCGGCGGACATCCTCGCCTACCGCACGGACGAGGTACCGGTCGGCGACGACCAGGCCCAGCATGTGGAGCTGACGCGGGATATCGCCACCCGGTTCAACCAGCGGTACGGGCACACCTTCTCCGTGCCGAAGGCCACCCGGCCGACCGTGGCCGCGCGGGTCATGGATCTTCAGGAGCCGACGTCGAAGATGGGAAAGTCCCATGAGTCGACCGCCGGGATCATCTATCTGCTGGACGACGCCGATGTGGTGCGGAAGAAGATCATGCGTGCGGTGACGGACAGCGGCCGGGAGGTCGAGTACGACCCGGAGACGAAACCGGGCGTGGCCAATCTGCTGGAGATCCTGGCCGGGTGCGGGGACCCGGGCGGGGCCACCGGCGGGGAGAAGCCCGCGGATCCGGCGGCGCTGGCCGAGGCGTTCACGTCGTACGGGGAGTTGAAGCGGGCCACCGCCGACGCCGTGATCGAGCTGCTGCGGCCGGTGCAGGAACGGCACGCGGTGCTGGCCGCGGACTTCGGTCAGGTGGACGTCGTACTGAAGGACGGAGCCGCGCGGGCCAGGAACATCGCCCGGCCCGTGGTCGACGCCGCGTACCGGGCGGTGGGCCTGCTGCCCGCCGACTGAGCCCGGGGTTACGGCCTCAGCCGTTGCCCGAGGCCAGGGCGCGGCTGCGGTCGCGGGCGGCTTCCAGCGCCGCGATGAGGGCGGCGCGTACCCCGTGGTTCTCCAGCTCCCGGATGGCGCTGATGGTGGTTCCGGCCGGAGAGGTCACGGCCTCGCGGAGCTTCACGGGGTGCTCGCCGCTGTCCCGCAGCATGACGGCGGCGCCGATGGCGGCCTGGACGATCAGGTCGTGGGCCTGGGCTCGGGGCAGGCCCAGGAGGATGCCCGCGTCGGTCATGGCCTCGACCAGGTAGTAGAAGTACGCCGGGCCGGAGCCGGAGAGGGCCGTGCAGGCGTCCTGCTGGGACTCGGGGACGCGCAGCGTCTTGCCGACGCCGCCGAAGATCTCCTCGGCGTGGGTGAGATGGGCCGGGAGCGCGTGGCTGCCGCCCGAGATGACGGACATGCCCTCGTCGACCAGGACGGGGGTGTTCGGCATGACGCGCACGACGGGGGTGCCGGGGGCGAGACGTTCCTCGATGAAGGCCGTGGTGATACCGGCGGCGGCGCTGATGATCAGGCGGTCGGCGGTGAGGTGGGGGGCGAGTTCGTCGAGGAGCGTGCCCATGTCCTGGGGCTTGACCGCCAGGATGAGGATGTCGGCGCGCTTGGCGGCGTCGGCGTTGGTGACGGGCTCGACGCCGTACCGGTCGCGGAGCTCCGCCGCCCGGTCCGCGCGGCGCGTGGTGACCAGCAGGTCGCCCGCTCGCCAGCCGGCCCGGATCATGCCGCTGAGCAGGGCCTCGCCGATCTTTCCGGTGCCGAGGACTGCGACGGTCTGGGTCATGTGCGGAGTCACCTCGCCGTAGGGGGTGGGCTTTCTCCCCATCGTCGCACCGGAGGCGGTCCGCGTGCGTGAGGTGTCCGAGGGGCGGTCGCCCGAGCCGGTCTCCGCCGCGCGGTCAGGCCGTACGGCGGCGGAGCGTGGCGGCTCCCAGGCCGAGGACGAGGACGGCGCACCCCGCGACGATCACGGCGTCGCGGACGAAGTCGCCCGTGATGTCGGGGTGGCGCAGGACCTGGTTCATGCCGTCGACGGCGTACGACATGGGCAGCGCGTTGGAGATGGCCTCCAGTACGGGGTGCATGGCGGGCCGGGGCGCGAACAGTCCGCAGAGCAGGAGCTGCGGAAAGATCACCGCGGGCATGAACTGGACGGCCTGGAACTCGGAGGAGGCGAAGGCCGAGACGAAGAGGCCGAGCGCCGTGCCGAGCAGGGCGTCGAGGAGCGCGACCAGGAGGAGCAGCCAGGCGGAGCCGACGACCTCCAGGCCGAGGGCCCACACGGCGAGGCCGGTGGCGAGCACCGACTGGACGACGGCGATGAGCCCGAAGGCGAGGGCGTAGCCGGCGATCAGGTCGCCCTTGCCCAGGGGCATGGCGAGGAGGCGTTCCAGGGTGCCCGAGGTGCGTTCGCGCAGGGTGGCGATGGAGGTCACCAGGAACATCGTGATCAGCGGGAAGATGCCGAGCAGCGAGGCGCCGATGGAGTCGAAGGTGCGCGGGCTGCCGTCGAAGACGTAACGGAGCAGGAGGAGCATCGCGCACGGGACGATGATCATCAGCCCGATCGAGCGCGGGTCGTGGCGGAGCTGGCGCAGCACGCGGGCGGCGGTGGCCAGGGTGCGGGCGGCGGAGAACGGGCGGGTGCGGGGCGCCGGGGCGCGACGGGTCCCGGCGCCGGTGGCTGTGGTGCCTGTGGTGGCGGGGGTGGCGGGGGTGGCGGGGGTGCTGGAGCCGGTGGTCGTCATCGGGGGGTCCCCTGGTGTGCGTTGGCCTCGTCGACCAGGTGGAGGAAGGCCGCTTCGACGGTCTCCGTGTGCGTACGGGTGCGCAGGGCTTCGGGCGTGTCCTGGGCGAGGACTTCTCCCTCCCGCATGAGGAGGAGCTGGTGGCAGCGTTCGGCCTCGTCCATCACGTGGGAGGAGACGAGGATCGTCGCGGCGCGGTCGGCGGCGATGCGGTGGAAGAGGGCCCACAGGTCGCGGCGGAGTACGGGGTCGAGGCCGACGGTGGGCTCGTCGAGGACGAGGAGTTCCGGCGCGCCGAGCAGGGCGACGGCGAGGGAGACCCGGCTGCGCTGGCCTCCGGAGAGCCGTCCGGCCAGCGAGCCGGTGTGGGAGGCGAGGTCGACGTCGGTGATGGCGCGATCGACGGCCTCTCTGCGGGCGGTACGGCGGGCGCGGCCGGGGTCGAGGACGGCGGCGAAGTAGTCGAGGTTCTGGCGGACCGTCAGGTCGTCGTAGACGGAGGGCGCCTGGGTGACGTAGCCGATACGGGCGCGCAGCGCGGGGTCGCCCGCGGTGCGGCCGAGGACGTCGAGGGCGCCGGTGACCCGGGCCTGGGTGCCGACGACGGCGCGCATCAGGGTGGATTTGCCGCAGCCGGAGGGGCCGAGGAGTCCGGTGATCCGGCCGGGCGGTACGGAGAAGTCGACACCGCGCAGGACGGCGCGGTCGCCTCGGTGGACGGTGAGGCCGCGGGCGTGCACAGCAGCGGCCGCCGACAAATTCATCATGTGATGAATAATGGCTCCGGTGGACGGACTCGTCAAGCGCCGCACGGGGAAACGGGGGATGGGGGACGAGGGACGGGGGCGCGCCTCTTCCGGGGCGCGGATCAAGGGTCAGGGGCGGTGGATGGGGGGTCAGGGGCGGCGGATGAGGGTCAGCTCCACCACGTACGCCTCCTCGACGCTCCCGTCGGGGAAGAGGGTGAGCAGCCGCGCGCGCTCTGCCGCGAGGAAGGCGGCCGTGGCCGCTTCGCCGCGCATCCGGAAGATCGAGTGGCTGCCGAGGTGGGCGAGGTGGGTGTCGAGCGGGACGCGGCGGGTCCACGCCACCCGTCGCTCGGCCGGGCGCAGCTCCGCCGGAAGGTCTCCGCCCTGGCCGGGGAGGCTGTGCGCGCCGTGGGCACCGTCGTCGGCCCAGCGGTGGATCCGTTCGTCCTGGTCGGCGATCCAGGGGACCCCGGCGTCCGCGACGTTCCACCACAGGGCGAGCGCGCCGCCGGGCCTGAGCACACGCAGTGCTTCGGGCAGGGAGCGGGCCGGGTCGGTCCAGTGCCAGGCCTGGGCGTACGTGATCAGGTCGGCGCAGCCGTCGGCGAGCGGCAGGGCGTCGCCGAGGCCGCGGATGAGAGGGACGTCCGGCTGGGTACGGTGCAGCCGCGCCGCCATGCCGGGGCCCGGTTCCACCGCGGTGACCCGGGCACCGCGGGCGCGCAGCAGGCGGGTGGCGATACCGGTGCCGGCACCGATGTCGAAGACGCGGGACCCCCGGAGCGGGCGGCCGGTCAGTTCCTCGACCGCGTCGAAGAGGGCCGGCGGGTAGCCGGGGCGCGCCTCGTCGTACTGGTCGGCGACGGCGTCGAAGGAGAAGGCGCGCGCGGTCGGACCGGGGGAAGGGCGCGGAGGGGCGGCGGGAGAGGGGGCAGTAGGGCTATTGGTGGAGCTCTTGGTGGAGTTGTTCGTGGGGCTGTTGGCGGGAGGCGTCTGGGGAGTCATGTCCCCATCGTGGTGCCGGGGACGGGGAACGGGCCAGATGTGCTCGGGTCACGCGCGCTGGGGGTTCCCGCCCGTGTTCTTGCCCTTGTTCCTGCCCTTGCCCTTCTCCTTGGCCGCGGCTCGGGCGGCCGGGTTGCCCGCGCGGGCGGTGCGGCGGCGTTCGTACTGTGCCAGGGCCGTTTCGTACTCCTTGCGGCGCAGCCCCTCGCCCGGGGCCTCGGCCAGGGAGCGCAGGAAGTAGGCGATCAGCGAGCCCATGAAGCCGATCGCCTTGACACTGCGCAGCGAATCCTCGTGGGCGGGGTCGGCCGGGCGGCGGGTGAAGCCGTCCCAGGTTCTGCGGAAGGCGATGGCGCTGCACACCGCGAACATCACGACGAGGAGCAGGCCGACGAAGGAGCCCACCTTCGCGATCTCCAGGCCCTCGTAGGCGAAGCGGAGGACGAAGCAGGCGGCGACCGCGGTGGTGAGGGAGCCGAGGGCGACGGCGACGCGGCGGGCGGCGTACCCGGCGTCGCGGGCGAGCCAGGTCGTCCCGAAGAACACGATGGCCTCGGGCTCCGGGCCGCCGCGGCCACGTCCGCCCCGTACGTTCCTGGTGGAGGCGGCGGACGCGGTCGCGGTGGCGTCGGCGGGGGGCTGGGAGTGCTCGGGGTGCTCGCTCACGGGGCGATTATCCCCGGCGCCCGGAGTGGGGGCTCAGGCACGGTGGGGGCTCAGGCGCGGTGGGGGTTCGGCGCAGCGGGTCTCAGGCGCAGCGGGGAGCGACGTAGCCGCTGCTTCCCGTGTAGACGTACGCGTCCGAGATGAACTCGCCGTTGGCGATGTTGTCCCAGAGGTTCGTCGTGCCGTACGGGCCCGTGATCCACTCCCCCGGCTTCTGGCAGTTGATCGGCACGCTCGCGCCGTACTGGAGCACCCTGACGAGCTGGTAGTTGGTGCCCGGACCGCTGCGGACGTTCACCCGGTAGTCCGGGTGGACCGCGTAGCGCTTGGCCGCCAGGGTCCCCACTTCCGCGGCCGTGGCCGTAGCCGTAGCCGTGGCCGTAGCTGCTTCTGTCTCGGTTGCCGTGGTTTCTCCCCCGGATCTGACGGTGTTCTCAACCTCGTCGACTGCCATGCGGTCCTCCCCCATTGACGGTGTGTGCTCTGCGCCGCGCAGGCTAGCAACCCATGGCTGGATAGCACGCACCATCGACTAGGCTCCGTGCGTCGCGCTTGCGCACGAATACACGGGGGTGGGCGATGCCACCACTGCGCAACACCGGGTCGGCCCCGGAAGCGGAGCGTCCGGAGTACGCCGGGCGGTACCTGCTCGAATCAGCCCTGGGCTCCGGCGGAATGGGCGAGGTCCATCTCGCCACCTCCGCCTCGGGGCTGCGGCTCGCCGTCAAGGTCATCCATGCCAACCACGCCTCGGACCCGGAGTTCAGAGCGCGCTTCCAGCAGGAGGTCGCGGCGGCGCGGCGGGTGAGCGGGGCGTTCACCGCGCCTGTCGTGGACGCCGATCCGGAGGCCGTACGGCCGTGGATGGCGACCCTGTTCATCGACGGGCCCACCCTCTCCGAGCGGGTGAAGCGGAACGGGCCGCTGGGCACCGAGGAGTTGGTCCGGCTCGGGGCGGGGCTCGCCGAAGGGCTGCGGGACATCCACCGCGCCGGGGTCGTGCACCGCGATCTGAAGCCCAGCAATGTCCTGTTGGCGTCGGACGGGCCCAAGGTCATCGACTTCGGTATCTCGCGCCCCGCCGACAGCGATCTGCGGACGGAAACGGGCAAGCTGATCGGCACGCCGCCGTTCATGGCGCCGGAGCAGTTCCAGCGACCGCGCGAAGTCGGTCCCGCCGCCGATGTGTTCGCGATGGGCGCGGTCCTGGTGCACGCGGCGACCGGGCGGGGTCCCTTCGACTCGGACAGCCCGTACATCGTCGCCTATCAGGTGGTGCACGACGAGCCGGATCTGACGGGTGTACCGGAGCGGATCGTTCCGGTGATCAGTGGGTGTCTCGCGAAGGACCCGGCCGACCGGCCGACGCCGGACGAGGTGATGGGCGCGCTGCGTACGTCGCGGGCGGCTCCGGACTGGTCGGCGCCGGACGGTGTGGTGTCGTCCACCGCGTACGACCTGCGCGGGCCGTACGGGGCGAGTGCGCTCGTACCGGCGCAGCGCGGGCCGGATCCGGTCGAGAGTGCGGGCCCGGGTGCCGGCTCCGGCCAGGGCTCCGGCGCGCGTCCGGGCGCGGGCGACGGCGCCGGCTCCGGTCCGGGCTCCGTACCGACCAATCACGCGCGGGGCTCCGGGGCCGTCCGATCGCCGTTCCCTGAACCTTCTCCTTCTCCTTCTTCTACCGCTCCTTCTTCTACCGCTCCTTCTCTGTCTGCGTCGCCGTCCTCGTCCCCCGCTCGGTCGCCGCGCCGCGTGCGCACGGTGGCGGGCGCGGTGGCGCTGGTGGCCGTGGCCTGTGCGGGATTCTTCGGCGTACGGGCCATGGGGGACGGCGCCCCCGCCAGGACGGACGCGGAGCCCTCCCGGGCGTTCGAGCCGTGGGAGACGACCCTGGGCGACGGTCCCGACAAGGCTCCCGTCTGCGCGGCCGACACCACGGCCGTCTACTGCGCGGGCCCCGGTGGCACGACCACCCGGCTCGACCCCCTCGACGGCCGCACCGCCTGGTCCGTGAAGGCCGCCGGGGCGGCGGACGCCGCCGACGACGCCGACGACGACACCGCGCCGGTCCTCTCCGGCGGGCTCCTGCACGTCGTCGCGCACGGCGCGGGCGGCACAAAGCGGCTGGCCGCGCTCGACCCGGTCTCGGGCGCCGAGCGCTGGGGCGCCGACGTCTCCGCGTACGCCACGGTCCGGCACAGCGGCGACTCGGTCCTCCTGGTCTCGTACGACGGGCGGGTACGGTCCCTGGACAGCGCGACCGGCGACGAACGCTGGACGGAGCGGCTCGGCGGCACCGGCACGGTCTGGACGGCGGCGAGCGGCACCGACGGCGCGCTGTTCGCCGCGACCCCCTCGGGGGACGGCTCGGCGACCGAGGTGCGTTCGATCGACCCGGCCACCGGTGCGGTGCGCTGGGAGGAGCGGCTGACGGGCGGGCTGGCCCCGGTGGGCGCCTCGGACGACGCGCTCTTCCTGCTCGCGAACGATGTCGACGGCTTCACGGAGGCGGTCGTACGGCTGGACGCGTCGAGCCGTACGGAACGGCGGGTGCCGCTGGGCGCACCCGTCGACCAGGCCCAGGCGACCGTCGTGGGCGACACCGTGTACGTCATCGGCTACTCGGGGGCGCTGCTCGCCGTCGACACGGGCGCGAAGGACTCGGGCGCGAAGGACTCGGGCGCGAAAGCCGGCGGTGTGCGCTGGCGGCTGGAGACCTCGGTGACGCGCGCCTCACGCCCCGCCGCCGCCGAGGAGCGGGTCTATCTGAGCGCGGGTGACGGCCGGCTGCTCGCCGTGGACGCGCGGCGCGGGGTGCTGCTGGGGCAGACGAAGCCGAGGATGGCCGCAGGGCCCGACACGCTCGTACCCACGCTGCCCGCGCCCGTCCTCGGCATCGTTGCCGAGGACCGTCGTTCCGCCGGAGTCGGCTCCGGCACCGACCCCGACTCCGACTCCGAGGGGATGACGGTCTTCGGGAGTGCTCCCGACGGGTCCGTCTTCGCCGTCGCGGGCCGGGACCCCGCGTCCTGGTGACGCCCCCGGCCCTCCGTCGTGAGGGCCGGGGCCCGGGGCACGGGCTGTGGCGTGAGCGCGTAAGGGAGTCAGCCGAGGCGCGAGATGTCCCGGACCGCGCCCTTGTCCGCGCTCGTCGCCATCGCGGCGTACGCGCGCAGCGCCACCGAGACCTTGCGCTCGCGGCTCGCCGGCGCGTACACACCGTTCAACGCCTCGCGGCGCGCCGCGAGTTCCGCGTCGCCGACCAGCAGCTCGATCGATCGGTTCGGGATGTCGATCCGGATCCGGTCGCCGTCGTTCACCAGCGCGATCGTGCCGCCCGAGGCCGCCTCCGGCGAGGCGTGGCCGATCGAGAGACCCGACGTACCGCCGGAGAAACGGCCGTCGGTGACCAGCGCGCAGGACTTACCGAGGCCACGGCCCTTCAGGTACGACGTGGGGTACAGCATCTCCTGCATGCCCGGGCCGCCGCGCGGTCCCTCGTACCGGATGACGATCACATCGCCCTCGGTGATCTCCTTGCGGAGGATCTTCTCGACGGCGTCCTCCTGTGACTCGCAGACGACGGCCGGGCCCTCGAAGGTCCAGATCGACTCGTCGACACCCGCGGTCTTCACCACGCAGCCGTCGACGGCCAGGTTGCCCTTCAGGACCGCCAGACCGCCGTCCTTGGAGTAGGCGTGGGCGACATCGCGGATGCAGCCGCCCGCGGCGTCCGTGTCGAGCGTGTCCCACCGCTCGGACTGCGAGAACGCCTCGGCGGAGCGGACACAGCCGGGGGCCGCGTGCCACAGCTCGACGGCCTCCTCGGAGGGCGAGCCGCCGCGCACGTCCCAGGTCTGCAGCCACTCCTTGATGCCGGGGGCGTGGACGGTGTGGACGTCCTCGTTGAGCAGACCGCCGCGGTACAGCTCGCCGAGGATGGCGGGGATGCCGCCGGCCCGGTGGACGTCCTCCATGTAGTACGTGCCGCCCGGGGCGACGTTCGGCGCGACCTTGGCGAGGCAGGGGACGCGGCGCGAGACGGCGTCGATGTCGCTGAGGTCGTAGTCCAGCTCGGCCTCCTGGGCGGCGGCGAGCAGGTGCAGGATCGTGTTGGTGGAGCCGCCCATGGCGATGTCGAGCGCCATGGCGTTGTCGAAGGCCGCGCGGGTGGCGATGGCGCGCGGCAGGACCGACGCGTCGTCCTGCTCGTAGTGGCGCCTGGTGATCTCGACGACCGTGCGGCCCGCGTTCTCGTAGAGCGCCTTGCGCGCGGTGTGCGTGGCGAGCACCGAGCCGTTGCCGGGGAGGGAGAGGCCCATGGCCTCGGTCAGGCAGTTCATCGAGTTGGCGGTGAACATGCCGGAGCAGGAGCCGCAGGTCGGACAGGCGTTCTCCTCGATACGGAGGATGTCCTCGTCCGAGACGCTGTCGTTCACCGCGTCGGAGATCGCGTTGATCAGGTCGAGCTTCCGGACCGTACCGTCCACGAGCGTCGCCCGGCCGGCCTCCATCGGGCCGCCGGAGACGAAGACCGTCGGGATGTTGAGGCGCATCGCGGCCATCAGCATGCCCGGGGTGATCTTGTCGCAGTTGGAGATGCAGATCAGCGCGTCCGCGCAGTGCGCCTCGACCATGTACTCGACGGAGTCGGCGATCAGGTCGCGGGACGGCAGGGAGTAGAGCATGCCGCCGTGGCCCATCGCGATGCCGTCGTCCACGGCGATCGTGTTGAACTCGCGGGGCACCGCGCCCGCGGCCTTGATGGCCTCCGAGACGATCCGGCCGACCGGCGCGAGGTGGGTGTGCCCGGGCACGAACTCGGTGAAGGAGTTGGCCACCGCGATGATCGGCTTGCCGATGTCCTCGCTCGCTACGCCCGAGGCCCGCATCAGGGCACGTGCGCCCGCCATGTTGCGTCCGTGGGTGACAGTGCGGGACCTCAGCTCGGGCATCGTCTCTCGCTCCTTCAGCAGATCCTTCGGCCGAGTCCTTCGGCAGAAATGACTTCTTCGAGCGTACGCCCCGGATCCAAGATCTGGACATGCCGTCCGGAATACGGGACGCCTGTTCACCTTTCGGGCAGCCGGTGCGGCCGACGGCCCGGAACCTGGTGGCAGGGTCACGCCTCGGTGCGGCAGGGTCACGCCTCGGTGAGGTAGCGCTGGAGCGTGGGCGCGACCATCGTGATGATCTGCTCCATGTCCGCCGACGCCAGCGGCTCCGCCTTGATCACGTACCGCAGGAGCGCGATCCCGACCATGTGGGAGGCGCAGAGCTCCGCGCGGAACTCGGGATCCGGTACGTCGAGCCGCTCCGCGACCTGGCCGAGCAGCCGGCGCAGCACGAACGTACGCAGCACCGCCGCCGCGGCGTCGCGCGTGAGCGCGGAACGGATGACGGCCAGCAGCGGGGTCCGGGTCGCCGGGTTCTCCCAGACGGCGAAGAACTGGCGGGCGAGCCGTTCCCCGATCGTGCCGGGGTCTCCGGCGACCACTTTGGCGGGCACCGTCAGGGCGGGTTCGAAGGAGATCTCGACGGCGGACGCGAACACCTCGTCCTTCGTGCCGAAGTAGTGGTGGACGAGCGCGGGGTCGACGCCGGCCGCCTTGGCGATGCCGCGGACGGACGTCTTGTCGTAGCCGCGCGCCGCGAACTCCGCGCGGGCGGCGTCAAGGATCTTCTGCCGGGCGCCGGGGCCGGACTCCGCGTCCTTGCGGGCCGGGCGGCCCCGGCGACGGGGGGTGGCGCCGGTGGTCATGAGGGGCGGGCTCCGGAGGCGTCCGAGGTGCCGTTGCCACGGGACTTGCGGGACGTACGAGGCGACCGGGACCCCCGGCCGGCCGGCGCGCCCGCGCCCGCCGCCGCGCCCTGGGACCGCGCGTCAGCGGCAGCGGCAGCGCCGCCGGAGCCGGACGAGGCGGAGGAGCCGGACGAGCCGGACGAGCCGGACGAGCCGGAGGAAGCGGGTGCGGCGGAAGGAGACGGGGCCGCGGTGGCGGGGCGCGACGCGAGGTGCAGCCGCGCGAAGGCCAGCGCCTCCGCGAGATCCGCCTCCCGCTCCGCCGCCGACATCGCGCGCCGGGTGTTGACCTCGATCACGACATGGCCGTCGAAGCCGCTGCCCGCGAGCCCCTCCAGCAGCTCGGCGCACGGCTGCGTACCGCGCCCCGGCACCAGGTGCTCGTCCTTCGCCGAGCCGTTGCCGTCCGCGAGGTGGACATGGCCCAGCCGGTCACCGATGAGGCCCGCCATCGCCACGGCGTCGCTGCGGGAGGTCGCGGTGTGCGAGAGATCGAGGGTGAAGTGCCGGTAGTCGTCCTGGGTGACGTCCCAGCCGGGCGCGTACGCCGGCATCTCACGGTCGCGGTAACGCCACGGGTACATGTTCTCGACGGCGAACCGCACGTCCGTCTCGTCCGCCATCCGCCAGATACCGGAGACGAAGTCGCGCGCGTACTGGCGCTGCCACCGGAACGGCGGGTGCACGACCACCGTGGAGGCGCCGAGGCTCTCGGCCGCCGCCCGCGCCCGCTGGAGCTTCACCCACGGGTCCGTCGACCAGACGCGCTGGGTGATCAGCAGACAGGGCGCGTGGACGGCGAGCACCGGGATGCCGTGGTAGTCGGAGAGCCGGCGCAGCGCCTCGATGTCCTGGCTGACGGGATCCGTCCAGACCATGACCTCGACGCCGTCGTATCCGAGGCGGGCGGCGATCTCGAAGGCCGTCGCCGTGGACTCCGGATAGACCGAGGCCGTCGACAGCGCGACCTTCGTATCCGGGATGCGCACCACTGGATCTGCCACGAGGACAGCGTACGGGCCCCGGCGGCGCGGCCATCGGCCCGGCCCGGTACAGCGGCCTCCGGGGGGCCTCCAGGCGGCCTCCCGGGCGCGGCTCGGCCGGCTGTCACCATTCGTACGGTCACAGCCCTCACACGGTCACGGCGCGAGTTGGTCGAGCCTCCGCAGGATCACGCCCTCGCGCAGCGCCCACGGGCAGACCTCCAGCGTCTCGACCCCGAACAGGTCCATCGCGCCCTCCGCGACCAGCGCGCCCGCCAGCAGCTGGGCCGACCTGCCTTCGGAGACGCCGGGGAGCCCGGCCCGCTGGACGGCGTTCATCGTGGCGAGGGTCGGCACCCACTCCTCCAGGGCGGTGCGGCTCAGCTCGCGCTGCACGTACAGCCCCTCGCCGGACCTGGCCGCGCCCGCCAGCCGGGCGAGCTGCTTGAAGGTCTTGGACGTGGCCACCACGTGGTCCGGGCTGCCGAACCGGGCGAACTCCCCGACCGTACGGGCGATCCGCGCCCGTACGTGGCGGCGCAGCGCCTTCACGTCGATCGGGTCGGGCGGGTCCCCGGGCAGCCAGCCCGCCGTGAGCCGGCCCGCGCCCAGGGGCAGGGAGACGGCCGCGTCCGGCTCCTCGTCGATCCCGTACGCGATCTCAAGCGAGCCGCCGCCGATGTCCAGGACGAGGAGTTTCCCCGCGGACCAGCCGAACCAGCGGCGGGCGGCGAGGAAGGTCAGACGGGCCTCCTGCTCGCCGGTGAGGACCTCCAGATCGACCCCGGTCTCGCTCTTGACGCGGGCGAGGACCTGGTCGGCGTTGGTGGCCTCCCGTACGGCGGAGGTGGCGAAGGGGAGGACGTCCTCGCAGCCCTTGTCCTCGGCCGCCTGGAGGGCGTCCGCGATCGTCGCCACGAGACGGTCGACGCCGTCGGGGCCGATGGCTCCGTCGGGGGCGAGCAGTTCGGCGAGGCGCAGCTCCGCCTTGTGCGAATGCGCCGGCAGCGGGCGGGCACCGCGGTGGGCGTCGACCGCCAGCAGGTGCACGGTGTTCGAACCGACGTCCAGGACTCCGAGTCTCATGAAACGGAACGCTACTGCGATCCGCGCATACGCTGGGCATGTGCCGAAGACGAAAAAGACGAAGCCGGGCAAAGCCAAAGGCCCGAAGAACCCCGACGAGAACCGGGCCGTGCCCGACGAGAAGAGCCTGGACTTCGCCCGCGCCTGGGTCGAGTTCCCGGACCCGGCCGACGACGAGCAGGTGTTCCGCTGCGACCTGACATGGCTCACGTCACGGTGGAACTGCGTCTTCGGCAGCGGCTGCCAGGGCATCGAGGCGGGCCGCGCCGACGACGGCTGCTGCACGCTGGGCGCGCACTTCTCGGACGAGGACGACGAGGCGCGGGTCGCGGAGCATGTGGCGCGCCTCACGCCCGAGCTGTGGCAGTTCCACGAGGAGGGGACGGCCACGGGCTGGACGCAGACCGACGACGACGGGGAGCGCCAGACGCGGCGCTGGGAGGGGTCCTGCATCTTCCAGAACCGGCCCGGCTTCGCGGCGGGCGCGGGGTGCTCGCTGCACATCCTGGCGCTGCGCGAGGGGCGCGAGCCGCTGGAGACGAAACCGGACGTCTGCTGGCAGCTGCCGGTACGGCGTACGTACGACTGGATCGACCGGCCCGACGACACGCGCGTCCTCCAGGTGTCGATCGGGGAGTACGACCGCCGCGGCTGGGGGTCGGGCGGTCACGATCTGCACTGGTGGTGCACGTCGGCGACATCGGCGCACGGCGCGGGCGAGCCGGTGTACAGGACGTACGGGCCCGAGCTCACGGAGCTGATGGGCAAGGAGGGGTACGACCGGCTGGTGGAGCTCTGCGAGCGGCGCCTGGCGAGCGAGCTTCCCCTGCTGGCACCGCACCCGGCGGACCCGCCGCGGGGCTGACGCGCGGCTGACCTGGGGCTGACGCCGGTCAGCGGGGCCCGGTGCCGGCACCGGGGCTGACGCGGGCCGTGGAGCCGGGACCGGCACTGGGACTCGTACCGGAACTGCCGGTGGGGCCCGGATCGGGCGGGTCCGGGTCGGGGGGCGGCTGCGTCGGACCGCCCGGCCCCGGTCCTGGGGCGGAGGGTGCGGAGGATCCGGTACCGCCGGTCGGGCCGCCAGGGACGGTGGGCGAGGAGTCCGAGGGGCTCGCGGGGCCGGAGGGGCTCGCGGGGCCCGGGGCCGAAGGACCGGCCCAGGTCGGCCCGCCGGGCCCGGGGCGGCCCGGGTGTCCGGGGCGCGCGGGCCTGGCCCCGTACCCGTGGATCCGTACGGCGGCGCCCGCCGGGTAGAGCGCGACCCGGGCGCTCCACGGGCCCGCCGGTTCGCGCCCGTGGTCCACGGAGACGCGGACGGTGACGGACTCGCCGGGCGCGAGCGTGCCGTAGTGGCGGCTCAGCGTGAGCCAGGGGGCCCGGGTCCCGGCCGTCCAGGCGACGCGCTCGCCGCCGGTGGCCCGCAGCGTGATCAGGGTGGCGGCACCGGCGGGCCGCGCCTCGACGGTGAGCGGGCCAGGGCCGGGGCGGCCCTCGCCGGGCGGCGGCGCGCCCGTACCGTCGCTGACGATCTCGACCGAGACGGCGGGCGCGCGGCCGCCCCCGGGGAAGCGGGCGCCGGGCCGGTTCTGGGCGCTGCCCGCGTTCGCGTAGTGCTCGTAGCGCTCGTACGGGTCGTCGTGCGGGTAGTCGTCAATGCCGTCCGTGCCGTCGGTGCCGTTCGGGGGATGCCCGTCCAGGGCGGGCGGGCCCGCGGTCTCGGCCGCGGTGACCGAGGCGCCGTCGCGGCCCTCACCGGTCCCCGGCGCCCCGCGGTACGCCGCCCAGAGGGCGAGGACGGGCGCGGCGACGACGGTCGCCACGACGGTGGTCGTCACGGCCCGCGCCCGCAGCCGGTCGCGGCGGGCGGCGCGGTCCTTGGGGTCCATGGGGAAGCCGTTACGGCCGAAGCGCGGGGCGGCGGCGCGGGCGCGCGGCGTCTGGATCATGGCGGTGTAGGCGGCGCCGCGCGGCGCCTCGACGAGCGGCAGCGGGGAGGGCGCCTCCCCCGCGCCGGACGGGCCGGCCGGGAGGGGCGGTGTCGTGCGCGAGCCGGGCCAGGGCCCCGCCGCGTCGGCGTGCTCCGCGGCGCGGCGGCAGCGCGGGCAGTCGTCGACGTGGCGGACCAGCTCGCGCCGGAGCGCGGCGGAGAGCAGTACGCGGTGGTCGCCGGTGAGCCGGGCGACGGAGGGGCAGCCGCCGGTGTCCACCACGGCGAGCGCGGCGCGGGTCCGCTCGACCTCGCAGGCGGCGGAGGCGAGCAGCTCCCTGGTCGCGGCGGGCTCCTTGGAGAGTACGGCGGCGACATCGTTCGGGCCGAGCCCGTGGCGTACCGCCAGCTCCAGGACCTCGCGCTGCTCGGGCGTCGTACCGGCGGCCTCGGGCCAGGCCAGCAGGGCCAGTTCGCGCCGCCGGCGCTCGGCGGTCTCCGGCGCGACCGCGGGAGCCGGCAGGGGGGCCTGTGCCGGGGTCCGCGCGGGAGCGTGTGCGGGGGTGCGGCGCTGTGCGGTGAGCTTGCGCAGACAGGCCCAGCGGGCGAGGGCGTAGAGCCAGGCCCTGCGCTCCCCGGCGCCGGAGGGGCAGCGGCCGTACTGGCGCTCGGAGATGGCCAGGACGTCGCCGAGCACCTCGGTGGCGGCGTCGTGGTCGCAGAGCACGGAGAGGCAGTAGGTGAACAGGCCGTCCAGATACGGCTCGTACCGCGCCGGAGGGCGCTGCGCCACCGCTCGGGGCGCCCGACGGAGCGCACGCTCCGCGCCGGTGTGTGCGCCGGTGGTGTCCGCGGAGGTTTCGGGGCTGCTGCTCATCACCTGGCGACGGTAGACAGGGCGGCCCGCACCCTTCACACCCCTTGAGCACATTTAATCCTTACGGGTGAATCTATCCCTCAAAGGGGGACACGGTTGTCGTGTTTCGATGAGTCGGAAGTGGTACAGAGCCCTCCCTTGTACGACTTACTTCGCCCGCGCACTGTCCGGGTCCCACGACGACCGCGGCACCGCCCCGGAAGCCGGGCCCCGGGTGTCGGCGGGTCCCTATACGGTGACGCCATGGCTGCCCGTACGAAATCCAAGGACCGGCCGTCCTACCGCTGCACCGAGTGCGGCTGGACGACCGCCAAGTGGCTCGGCCGCTGCCCCGAATGCCAGGCGTGGGGCACGGTCGAGGAGTACGGCGCGCCTGCCGTGCGGACGACGGCGGCGGGCCGGGTCTCCACGGCCGCGCTCCCGATCGGCCAGGTCGACATCCGTACGGCGACGGCGCGCTCGACCGGTGTGCCCGAGCTGGACCGGGTGCTCGGCGGCGGGCTGGTGCCCGGGGCCGTGGTGCTGGTCGCGGGCGAGCCGGGCGTCGGGAAGTCCACCCTGCTGCTGGACGTCGCGGCGAAGGCGGCCAGCGACGCGCACCGGACGCTCTATGTGACGGGCGAGGAGTCCACCAGCCAGGTCCGGCTGCGCGCCGACCGGATCAGGGCGATCAGCGACCATCTCTACCTCGCCGCCGAGACGGACCTCTCCGCCGTCCTCGGCCATCTCGACGCGGTCAAGCCGTCACTGCTGATCATGGACTCCGTGCAGACCGTCGCGTCCCCCGAGATCGACGGGGCGCCGGGCGGGATGGCGCAGGTCAGGGAGGTCGCGGGGGCGCTCATCCGGGCGTCGAAGGAGCGCGACATGGCGACGCTGCTGGTCGGGCACGTGACGAAGGACGGCGCGATCGCGGGCCCGCGGCTGCTGGAACACCTCGTGGACGTCGTGCTCTCCTTCGAGGGCGACCGGCACGCGCGGCTGCGGCTGGTCCGCGGCGTGAAGAACCGGTACGGCGCGACGGACGAGGTCGGCTGCTTCGAGCTGCACGACGAAGGGATCACCGGCCTCGCCGACCCGTCTGGCCTCTTCCTGACCCGGCGCGACGAGCCCGTACCGGGCACCTGCCTCACGGTCACCCTCGAAGGGCGCAGGCCGCTCGTCGCCGAGGTGCAGGCGCTCACGGTCGACTCGCAGATCCCCTCGCCCCGGCGCACCACCTCGGGCCTGGAGACCTCCCGGGTGTCGATGATGCTGGCGGTGCTGGAGCAGCGCGGCCGGATCAGCGCGCTCGGCAAGCGCGACATCTACAGCGCGACGGTGGGCGGCGTGAAGCTGACGGAGCCCGCCGCGGACCTCGCGGTGGCCCTCGCGCTGGCGTCGGCGGCGAGCGACACCCCCCTGCCGAAGAATCTGGTCGCGATCGGCGAGGTCGGGCTCGCGGGCGAGGTCAGACGGGTCACGGGCGTCCAGCGCAGACTGGCCGAGGCACACCGTCTGGGCTTCACACAGGCGCTCGTCCCGACCGATCCGGGCAAGGTCCCGCCCGGGATGAAGGTCACGGAAGTGGGCGACATGGGGGATGCTCTGAGGGTGCTGCCGCGCCGAGGTCGGGCGGACGCCCCACGGGACGACAACGCTCGCCGGTAGACTTTGCCCTGGTCTCGCCCATCCGTACGAGCCGGAGGAGTGCAGTGGCAGCCAACGACCGGGCATCAGCACCCGGAAAGTCCGGCGCGGGCTCCGGCAACGAAGCGCTGATGCGCGCCTCCCTGAGCGCTGTCGCGCCGGGGATGGCGCTGCGCGACGGGCTGGAGCGCATCCTGCGCGGTAACACCGGCGGTCTCATCGTCCTGGGGATGGACAAGACCGTCGAGTCGATGTGCACGGGCGGTTTCGTGCTGGACGTGGAGTTCACCGCGACGCGGCTGCGCGAGCTGTGCAAGCTCGACGGCGCGCTCATCCTCGACAAGGACATCACGAAGATCCTCCGCGCGGGCGTGCAGCTCGTCCCCGAGTCCTCGATCCCCACCGAGGAGACGGGCACCCGGCACCGCACGGCGGACCGGGTCTCCAAGCAGTGCGGCTTCCCGGTCGTCTCCGTGTCGCAGTCGATGCGGCTGATCGCGCTGTACGTCAACGGGGAGCGCCGGGTCCTGGAGGAGTCGGCGGCGATCCTGTCGCGGGCGAACCAGGCGCTGGCGACGCTGGAGCGGTACAAGCTCCGCCTCGACGAGGTCGCGGGCACGCTCTCCGCCCTGGAGATCGAGGACCTGGTGACGGTCCGGGACGTGACGGCGGTGGCGCAGCGGCTGGAGATGGTGCGCCGGATCGCCACGGAGATCGCCGAGTACGTGGTCGAGCTGGGCACCGACGGCCGGCTTCTCTCGCTCCAGCTGGACGAGTTGATCGCGGGTGTGGAGCCGGAGCGGGATCTGGTGGCCCGCGACTACGTCCCCGAGCCGACCGCGAAGCGGGCCCGTACGGTCGACGAGGCCCTGGTCGAGCTGGACGCGCTCACCCACCCGGAGCTTCTCGAACTGCCCATCGTGGCGCGGGCGCTGGGCTACAGCGGCTCTCCGGAGACGCTCGACTCGGCGGTCTCGCCGCGTGGTTACCGCCTGCTGGCGAAGGTGCCGCGGCTGCCCGGCGCCATCATCGAGCGGCTGGTCGAGCACTTCGGCGGGCTGCAGAAGCTGCTGGCGGCGAGCGTGGACGACCTCCAGACGGTGGACGGCGTCGGCGAGGCCCGCGCGCGGAGCGTCCGCGAGGGCCTGTCGCGGCTCGCGGAGTCGTCGATCCTGGAGCGGTACGTCTGACGCCGGTAGGTCTGACGCCGATACGTCTGACGGTTTGACGGCAATACGCCCGATCGGTCCGACGGCGGTACGCCTGACGGTCCGGCTACGGCACGCCTGACGGTCCGACTACGGCACGTCCGGCTCCGGGGTCAGTCCTTCTCCAGGCGGATCGACTGCTGCCCCTGCTTCACCGTCGCTCCCGGGGCCGCCGCCTCCACCAGGTACGTTCCGGGGCCGACCGCGGCGGCGGGCGGGGTGGCGCACCGGGCCGCGCTGCGCTTGCGGTCCCACTCGACGGTGCGGGTGACGGTGTCGCCCGCCGGGACCTGGAAGAACGCGCTGCCGGCCTGGGGGCAGTCCTCGGAGGACCACACCTGGTCGTCGTCGGAGTCCGTCACCGTGAGCACCACGGCCTTCGGCCCGAAGTCCGCCTTGCAGGTGGTCTCGGAGGTGTTCTTGGCGACCAGCCGGAACACGGGCTTCTCGCCGGGGCCGTACCCGACCTTCGTCGTGGAGAGGGTCAGCGTCAGGGAGCCGGGCGCGCAGTCCGGCAGCGCGGAGCCCGCGGGCACCTGCCGGCCGGAGGTGGTGGTGCCGCCCCCGCCGGAGCCCGCGCCCCCGCCGGACGAGCCGGCGGAACCGCCACCGTCCGACGCGTCGTTGCCGCCGCCCGAGCCGGCGCCGCCGCTGTCGCCGCCGGAGCCCGGGGCGCCGGTGTCGCCGTTCTTGCCGTCGTCGGCACCCGCGTCCGTACCGCCCTGGTCTCCGCCGCCGTCGCCGGAACCGCTCGATTCGTCGCGGCCGCCCGGCTGTTCGCTGATGGCGGGGCCGGAACCGGAGGGGCCCGGGGTGATGGACGTGACGGGGTTGGCGCCGTCGCCCTTGCCGTCGGTCTTCTTGCTGCCACCCCCACCGGAGGTGACGACCCATACGACCAGCAGAGCGAGCAGCGCGATCAGCGTCGCCGCTACTGCCCTCCGACGCCAGTAGATGGTGGAGGGAAGCGGCCCGACCGGATTGCGCAAAGATCCCACGGCGCAAACTGTACGAGAGATCCGGGCCAACTCCCGCCCCACATGCCGCTCATGCGCGCAAGTTTTCCGGATCATCATCCCGGAGGCGCGAGCTGGGCGGCTTTCTTCGACTGATGCGTATTCAGGTAGCGGTTGGGGGAACTCCCGGTGGCATCGGTACGTTCTCCCCATGAACAGCAGCGCAACCAGCGGCCTCTACAGCGATGTCCTCGACTTCGCGCACACGACCCCTTCCTGGTTCCAGTCCCTGGCGGAGCTATGGACGGAAGCCGGACTCCTCTTGTTCGGCGCCCTCTTCGTCATGGTCTGGTGGCAGGCCAGACCGTCCGGCTCACGTGCCGTGGCGGTCGCGGTGCTCGCCCCGCTCGGGACCGCCTTCGCCTATGTCTGCAGTGAACTGTCCAAGTCGGTGATCCAGGAGGACCGCCCCTGCCGGACCGTCACGGGGTCCGTCTCCCTCATACCGTGCCCGCCCGTGGGCGACTGGTCCTTCCCCAGCAACCACGCGACGATCGCCGGGGCGGCGGCGATCGCTCTCGTCGTCGCACGCCCCGTACTCGCCTATCTGACGGTGCCGATGGCGCTGCTCATGGCGTTCTCCCGGGTCTTCGTCGGCGTTCACTACCCGCACGACGTGGCGGTCGGCCTGGTGGTGGGCGGCGTCGTGGCCCCGCTCTTCATCCTGCTCGCGGCCCGTCCCCTGCAACGACTGGTCGAGACGATGCGTTCCTCGAATTCCGGGGCGGCGCTCTGGCTGGCGGGCCCGGGACCGGGCGAGACCGAGCCGGTGGTGGCGCGTGGACGCCACAGCGCCGGACGGAACTGAGCACGGACGGAATCGAAGCCCGGCCGGAAGGGCGTACCCCTGGGGCACGCCGGACCCGGACCCGGACACGTGGCACCGCCCCAGGCGCGCAGCGCTGACCCGGGCGCGTGGTGCTGTCCGGCGTACTCCGGCGTGCGCCTGCCTGCTGCACCGTCCGCGCTCCTGCACATGTCAGGATCGGTGCTGCCATGACTGCTATCTCCGCGCACTCGACGCCCCCGACCCCTCCGTCGTCCCCGTCGCCTCCGTCGTCTCCGTCGTCTCCGTCCTCCCTGTCGGCCCCGTCGCTCCAGTCCTCCCCGTCGGCCCCCGCCCACTCCGCCCTGCACACCCCCGTCATCGCGTGGTTCGAGACGCACGCCCGCGATCTGCCCTGGCGCCGCCCCGAGGCGGGCGCCTGGGGTGTGATGGTCAGCGAGTTCATGCTCCAGCAGACCCCCGTGAGCCGGGTCCTCCCGGTGTACGAGCAGTGGCTCGCCCGCTGGCCACGCCCGGCCGACCTGGCCGCCGAGGCGCCCGGCGAGGCCGTGCGCGCCTGGGGCCGGCTCGGCTATCCGCGCCGCGCGCTGCGCCTGCACGGCGCCGCGCAGGCGATAACGGAGCGGCACGGCGGTGACGTACCCCGCGAGCACGCGCAGTTGCTCTCGCTCCCCGGGATCGGCGAGTACACGGCCGCCGCGGTCGCGTCGTTCGCGTACGGACAGCGGCACGCCGTGCTCGACACGAACGTACGCCGCGTCCTGGCCCGCGCCGTGAACGGCGTCCAGTACCCGCCGAACGCGACCACCGCCGCCGAGCGGAAACTCGCGCGGGCACTGCTCCCCGAGGACGCGGCGACGGCCGCGGCCTGGGCGGCGTCCTCCATGGAGCTGGGCGCCCTGATCTGCACGGCGAAGAACGAAGGGTGCGCGCGCTGCCCGATCGCCGCGCGGTGCGCCTGGCAGCTCGCCGGTAAGCCCGCCCACGACGGGCCGCCGCGGCGCGGCCAGACGTACGCGGGCACGGACCGCCAGGTGCGCGGCAAGCTCCTCGCCGTACTGCGGGAGGCCGTCACACCCGTACCGCAGGCCGCGCTGGACGCGGTGTGGGACGAGCCGGTGCAGCGGGCGCGGGCGCTGGACGGACTGGTCGCGGACGGACTGGTCGAACCCCTGGAGAACGCCCTGTACCGGCTGCCGCAGAGCTGACCCGGACCGGATCTCGGGACCGGGCTCCGGGACCGGGAGGGCCAGGGCCCCGGGACCGGGAGCGGCAGGGCACCCGACGGGTCGCCGTTACACAACCGATGGACAGCCGTGCGTCCGCCGACGGCTGTCCCGCACAGCCTCGTGACAACAGCTCCGTAGTTTCAGTGACGTCAGGGAGGCGCCGTCAGCGAACGGCGCGGGTGTTCACGGGGTCGGAGGCGATTGGCATGGCGCAGGGTGAGGTGCTCGGATTCGAGGAGTACGTGCGTACCCGGCAGGAGGCACTCCTGCGGAGCGCCCGGCGTCTCGTACCCGATCCCGTCGACGCGCAGGATCTCCTCCAGACCGCGCTGGCCCGTACGTACGGCCGCTGGGACGGCATCGCCGACAAGTCCCTCGCCGACGCCTATCTCCGCCGCGTCATGATCAACACCCGTACGGAGTGGTGGCGCGCCCGCAAGCTCGAAGAGGTCCCCACCGAGCAGTTGCCCGACGCGAGCGTCGAGGACGGCAGTGAGCAGCGGGCCGACCGGGCGCTGCTGATGGACATCCTCGGGGTGCTGGCGCCCAAGCAGCGCAGTGTCGTCGTGCTGCGACACTGGGAGCAGATGAGTACGGAGGAGACCGCCGCGGCGCTCGGCATGTCGGCGGGTACCGTGAAGAGCACGCTCCACCGCGCGCTGGCCCGGCTCCGTGAGGAGCTGGAGAGCCGCGCGGCCCAGAGCCGGGAACGGGACGATCACGCGCCGGAGCAGCCGGTGGTGGTCCGTCGTGACGCACGGGGCGGCCGGGGTGGCCGTCAGGAACGGGGGCGGGAGAGGTGCGCGGCCTGAGAGGCCCCGACCGGTCGGGAGAGAAATCGGTGGGGCGGGGTTCCCCGGCGTCGGGAGGTACGGCCTCCCTGGCCACGGGGGGTACGGTCCTGGCCGGGCTGGCCGGACTCGCCGCGCTCGGGCTGCTCGCGGCCGGCTGTTCGACGGGCGGTACGGGGACCCGTGACGAGGGCGCGGCGGTGACCGCGCCGGTCGAGCGGGGCGCTCCCACGCCCAGGGCCTCGGTGGTGACGCCCGCGACGACCGTCGACGCGGTGGCGCTGCTCAGGACGGACCCCAAGGTCAGCCGGCGGATCAAGGCCGATCTCAAACCGTGCGCCGAGGACACGTACCCGGTGGACACGTCGTACGGGAACCTGACCGGCGGCGCCGCGCCCGACCTGGTGGTCAACGTGATGACGTGCGGCGACGCCGTCGGCATCGGGACGTTCGTCTACCGCGAGAAGAACGACGCGTACGAGAATGTCTTCACGGCCGAGGAGCCCGCGGTGTACTCCACGATCGACCGCGGCGAACTGGTCGTCACCCAGCAGGTGTACGGGAAGGGCGACCCCATGACGTACCCCTCGGGCGAGGACGTGGTCACCTACAGCTGGAGCGACGGCAGGTTCACCGAGCGGTACCGCGTACGCAACGACTTCAACCGGGCGGTGGGCAACGGCGGCGACGACGGCCCGAAGCCCGAGCCCACGGTGGCCGACGGAGGCTGACCCGCTCCGCCCGGCCGGCACCGCCTGTCAGGCACCACCCGGCCGGCACCGCCCGGCCGGCAGGACACACGCCGACGGCGAAGCCCGACATGAGACCACTACCGACGACCGACGACCGAGAACACCGAGAACTGAGAGCCGCAGGATGGCAGAGACCCATGTCCTGTTCGTCGAGGACGACGACGTCATCCGCGAAGCCACCCAACTCGCGCTGGAGCGCGACGGCTTCGTGGTCACCGCCATGCCGGACGGACTCTCCGGCCTGGCGGCGTTCCGCGCCGACCGGCCCGACATCGCGCTGCTCGATGTGATGGTGCCGGGCCTGGACGGCGTGAGCCTGTGCCGGCGGATCCGTGACGAGTCGACCGTGCCCGTGATCATGCTGTCGGCGCGCGCCGACTCGATCGACGTGGTGCTGGGCCTGGAGGCGGGCGCCGACGACTACGTGACCAAGCCCTTCGACGGCGCCGTGCTCGTCGCCCGGATCCGCGCCGTGCTGCGCCGCTTCGGCCACGCGGGCCGCCCGGCCGGGGAGCCGGACGGCCGGGACGGGGCCGACGAGCAGGGCGTGCTCTCCTTCGGCGATCTGGAGGTCGACACGGAGGGCATGGAGGTGCGCCGCGGCGGGAAGCGGGTGGCGCTGACCCCGACGGAGATGCGGCTCCTCCTGGAGTTCTCGGCCGCGCCCGGCACGGTCCTCTCCCGCGACAAGCTCCTGGAGCGGGTCTGGGACTACGGCTGGGGCGGTGACACCCGCGTCGTGGACGTCCATGTCCAGCGGCTGCGCACCAAGATCGGCCAGGACCGTATCGACACCGTCCGCGGCTTCGGCTACAAGCTCAAGGCATGAAGCGCCTCGCCCTGCGCACCGGCGTCAGGTGGAAGATCAGCATCGCGATCGCGGGGGTCAGCGCGCTCGTCGCGGTCGCCCTGAGCCTGGTCGTGCACAACTCGGCCCGGGTCTCGATGCTCGACAACGCGCGCGAAGTCCAGCTGGAGCGGCTGCTGTTCGCGCAGCGGATGTACGACAGCACCAAGGAGGCGAAGTTCGGCACGAAGGTCGACGACCCGAACCTGCCGCACTCCCTGGAGCGGAAGATGAAACAGGGGCGGCGCGCGACCTTTGTGCAGGACGGGCCGAACGGGGTGCCCGATGTCTGGGCGGCCGTCCCGCTCGGCAACGGCACCGTGCTCTCGCTGCACAGCCAGTTCGCCGACCGCTCCACCACGATCATGAAGGACCTGGACCGGTCGCTGATCATCGGCTCGGTCTCGGTGGTCTTCGGCGGCTGCGCCCTCGGGGTACTGGTCGGCGGCCAGCTCTCGCGGCGGCTGCGCAAGGCCGCGGCGGCTGCGGGCCGGGTCGCGCAGGGCAACACGGACGAACGGGTCGGCGAGGCCGTCGGCGGTGTCGTACGCGACGAGACGGACGAACTGGCCCGCGCGGTGGACGCGCTCACGGACGCGCTGAACGAGCGGATCGAGGCCGAACGCCGGGTGACCGCGGACATCGCCCATGAGCTGCGCACCCCGGTGACGGGGCTGCTCACGGCGGCCGAACTGCTGCCGCCCGGCCGCCCCACGGAGCTGGTGCGCGACCGGGCCCAGGCCATGCGGACCCTGGTCGAGGACGTCCTGGAGGTGGCGCGGCTCGACAGCGCGTCGGAGCGGGCCGAGCTCCAGGAGATAGCCCTCGGCGAGTTCATCGTGCGGCGGGTGGCCGCCCTGAACCCCGACATCGCGGTCCAGGTGGTCCACGACTCGTGGGTCAGCACCGATCCGCGGCGGCTGGAGCGCATCCTGGGCAATCTGCTGGCCAACGCCGCCAAGCACGGCGGGACGCCGGTCGAGGTCACCGTGGAGGGGCGGGTCGTACGCGTACGGGACCACGGCCCCGGCTTCCCCGAGGAGCTGCTCCGCGAGGGTCCCAGCCGCTTCCGTACGGGCGCCACGGACCGCGCGGGGTACGGGCACGGTCTGGGCCTGACCATCGCGGCCGGCCAGGCCCGCGTGCTGGGCGCCCGTCTCACGTTCCGTAACGCGACCCCCGAGGGGATGGTCGAGCGGGATGGTCTCCACGTCACCGGCGCGATCGCGGTCCTCTGGCTCCCGGAGCACGCCCCGACGAACACGGGCAGCTTCCCGATGCTGCTCAACCAGCCGGACGACTAGGCCGGGACTCTCACGGCCGGCAGGTATCCGTACGGTCACGCTCCGGAGCCGCCTCCGGCCCCGCCCCGTGGTGCGGGACAGGGCCGGAGGCGAGGGACGGCGGGCGGGTCAGGCGGCCTGCGGGACCTTGCCGTCCACCGCCTCGGCCTCGGCGGGCCCCTGCGGCCCCGCGCCCCGCAGCGGCACCTCGCGGACGAAGAACGCCGCGGCGAATCCGATCACCGCGATCCCCGCGCCGAGCATGAACGCCGAGTGCGTACCGGCGGAGACCGCCTGCTGGTACGCCTCGCGCACCACGTCCGGCAGCTTCGCCAGGCTCGCGGCGTCGAGCTGCGCGGACTGCTGCGTGGCGCCGGCACCGCCGGAGCCCACGCGGGCCGCCATCTCGTCCTGCACCTTGCTGGTGAAGAGCGCGCCCATGATCGCGGCGCCGAAGGAGCCGCCGAGTGTGCGGAAGAGGGTGGTGGTGGACGAGCCGACGCCCATGTCCTTCATCTCGACGCTGTTCTGCGCGACGAGCATGGTGATCTGCATCAGGAAGCCCATGCCGGCGCCGAGCACCGCCATGTAGAGGCCCGAGGTCAGCCGCGTGGTGTCCGGGCCCATCTGCGCGAGGAGGAAGAGCCCGGCGACCATCAGCCCGCCGCCGACGATCGGGAAGATCTTGTACTTGCCGGTGCTGGTGGTGATCCGCCCCGCGACGAGCGAGACGACCATCATCGACAGCAGCATCGGCAGGAGCAGCAGCCCGGAGTTGGTGGCGGAGGCGCCCTGCACGGCCTGCTGGTAGAGCGGGAGGAAGAGCACCGCGCCGAACATCACGAAGCCGGTCAGGAAGCCGACGACGGACATGATCGTGAAGTTGCGGTTCCGGAAGATGTGCAGCGGCATGATCGGCTCGGGGGCCCTGGTCTGGACGGCGACGAACCCGACGAGCGCGGCGACCCCGATGAAGATCAGCAGCAGGATCATCGAGGAGGTCCAGGCGTACTCCGTACCGCCCCAGGTGGTGACCAGCACGATCGAGGTGATGCCGACGGTCAGCAGCCCGGCGCCGAGGTAGTCGACCTTGACCTTCTTCGACCGGTCCTTGGCGGGGAGGTGGAGTACGGCGGTGATCATCGCGAGCGCCACGGCACCCAGCGGCAGGTTGATGTAGAAGCTCCAGCGCCAGCCGAGGTGGTCGGTGATCGTGCCGCCGACCAGCGGTCCGCCGATCATGGCGAGGGCCATGACACCGGCCATCATGCCCTGGTACTTGCCGCGCTCCCGGGGCGGGATGAGGTCACCGATGATGGCCATGACGCCGACCATCAGACCGCCCGCGCCGAGCCCCTGGACGGCCCGGAAGCCGATGAGCTGGCCCATGTCCTGGGCCATGCCGCTGAGCACGGAGCCGATCAGGAAGACGACGATCGAGGTGAGGAAGACGCCCTTGCGCCCGTAGAGGTCACCGAGCTTGCCCCAGATCGGTGTGGACGCGGCGGTGGCGAGGGTGTACGCGGTGACGACCCAGGAGAGGTGCGCGAGGCCGCCCAGCTCGCCGACGATGGTCGGCATCGCGGTGCCGATGATCATGTTGTCCAGCATGGCGAGCAGCATCGCGATCATCAGCGCCAGCAGGACGACGCGCACGCTGCGCGGCTGCCGCCCCCCGTCCTGCGCCTCGGCCGCGGGCCCCCCGGCCCCCGCCACGGCCGCCGCGGTCGCTATGGACCCCGCGTCCGCCGGAGCGTCGCCCGCCCCTGGTGCCGCGTCCGCGGCCTTCCCTGGCTTTTTCCCGCTCGAACTCATCGTCCCCACCGTTCCCCTGGTACGCCCTGATGCCTGGTGCACATGCCGCGCGGACCCTTACTTGCCGCCCGGCTAGCTGACTACACTGCGGTAAGGTAGACCTCTACTTGCCGGGCGTCAAGTAAGTTATTTGGGAGAGCACCCATGGGCAGCACGCAGCACCCGCGGCGCGGGAACACCCGCCAGCGCATCCAGGACGTCGCGCTGGAGCTGTTCGCGGAACAGGGGTACGAGAAGACCTCGCTGCGGGAGATCGCCGAGCGGCTGGACGTCACGAAGGCGGCGCTCTACTACCACTTCAAGACCAAGGAAGACATCCTGGTCAGCCTCTTCCAGGACCTGACCCGCCCGGTCGACGAACTGGTCGCCTGGGGCCGCGAGCACCCGAAGACGCTGGAGAACAAGCAGGAGATCCTGCGCCGCTACGGCGCGGCCCTGGCGAGCGCGGCGCCGATGTTCCGCTTCATGCAGGAGAACCAGGCGACCGTACGCGAACTGAGCATCGGCGAGAACTTCAAGGGCCGCATGATGGGGCTGCTCGACCTGCTCAGAGACCCCGACGCGTCCATGACCGACCAGGTCCGGTGCGTGAGTGCGCTCTTCACCATGCACGCCGGGATGCTCGCCCTCAAGGACGTCGAAGGAGACCCCGAGGAGAAGCGCGAGGCCATCCTGGAGGTCTCCGTCGAACTGATCACCAAAGCACACCACGGGACCGCGTCCTGAGACGCGGCCCCGTGCGGGGTTCACCCCCGGTGCTCGGGTGTCACACCATGACACCCGACGCCGGGTGTCACACCTTGACGCCGACGGAGCGCAGGAAGGGAACCGGGTCGACGGCCGAGCCGTAGTTCGGGGTCGTACGGATCTCGAAGTGCAGGTGCGGACCGCTGGAGTTACCGGTGTTGCCGGACAGGGCGATCTTCTGCCCCGTCGTGACCGGCTGGCCGATCCGCACGTCGATCTTCGACAGGTGCGCGTACTGCGAGTACGTACCGTTCTTGTGCTTGATCACGATCGCGTTGCCGTACGCGGGACCGTCACCGGCACCGTTGGGGCCGGCCTTGACCACGGTGCCCGTGTGGGCGGCGTGGACGGCGGTACCGATCGGCACGGCGAAGTCCTGGCCGGAGTGCTTGTGCGCCCACATCGAGCCACCGCGGCCGAACTTCGCGCTCAGCGTGTACTTCTTGACGGGGTCGGTCCAGGAGGCGGCCCGCTTGGCGGCGGCCGCGGCCTTGCTCTGCGCGGTGTCGGCGGCCTTGACCTGTGCGGCGGCCTGGTGGTGGACGGCGGCGGCCGAGCTCACGACCGAGGCCGAGGAGCTCTCCGGGGCGGCGTGACCACTGGTCGCGGCGAACGCGGCCCCGGTCCCGGCCACCATCGTCACTCCGAGTCCGGCAGCCAGAACGCCGGCACGGGTACGAAGAGCGGACGGGCGGGCCAGACGGGACAGGTTGCGCTGCGACATACGGGATGAACCTCCAGGCATGAACGGACCCGGCACACACGCACCGGGCTGGCCACACCTTGGTAACCCGGACCCACCCGCATCCCAAAACACCCCATCTACGACATTCCGTCGTAGCACCGCCCTCCGGTCCTCGGCCTCTTGACGCCCCGCAGGTCCCGCCCCCCACACAGCCACCGCACAGCGGAGACTCCCTGTCGACCGAGGGCCTCGCGCACTACTCCGGCTAGTAGCGCCGGAAACGCCTGTGCGCCTTGTCACGGCCACCGGGTAGGAAGACTGTCCGTTTCGGGACCAAAGGCCCGGGGCGCCCCCTAGTCTCGGAAGCTTCCACGAACAGGACTCGCCCACGGGGGACCACCATGACCGCACCGGCCCACGCCCGCCCCGACGACCACGAGCGCGGCCACGACCACGACCACGACTTCGACGGCATCGAACTGGCCGACGCGATCCAGTCCGTACGCGACCAGCTTCTCGACGCCGCCACCCGCGCCGCCGGCGCCCCCGTCGCCTTCGAGGTCGGCGACATCCAGATGGAGTTCACCCTGGAACTGCGCAAGGAGGTCAAGGGCGGCGCGAAGGTCAAGGCATGGGTGGTGGAGGCCGGCACGGACGCCTCCCGCACCTCGGGCCACACCCACAAGGTCGCCTTCACCCTGAAACCCCGGAACGCCCGCACCGGCGCGCCCTGGAAGGTCGGCAACGAGGACCACGGCAGCACCTCGGGCTTCGGCGGCGGCACGCGGTGAGCGTCACCCGGGTCGTCGCGGTCCTCGGGGAGCTGCAGGGGTCGGGCGTCCTGCTCACCCCGCGCTCCGTGCTGACCGCCGCGCATGTGGTCGGCGACACGGACAGGCCGGCGATCGCCCACCCCGGCCGGGCGGACACCGTCACCGCCGAGGTCCAGTGGCGCGACGACACCCTGGACGCGGCCCTGCTCCTCACCGACCACGACATCCTCGCCCCGGAGGCGGCGGCCCCGCTCGGCCGCCTCCGCGTCGGCGTCCTCGCCACGGAGGCGCCCCTGCCGCACTGCGAGATCATCGGCTTCCCGGACATCCAGCGGTACGGGTCGGACGGCGCCCTGGAACTGGACCAGTACCGCGCGACGGTCCTCCCGGCGGCGGGCCGGCTGCGCACCGCCCTGGTCTGCGAACTGGCCCACCCGGCAGCGGCGGAACGCGCCGACGACACCACCCCTCTCCAGGGCCTCTCCGGCTCCCCGGTCTTCGCGGGCGCGGTGCTCCTCGGCATCGTCACCGAGGTGCCCCGGGGCCGCGGCCACTTACGGGTGGAGGGCGTGCCGATGATCCAGATCCTGGAGGCGGGCGTCCCCGTCCGTGACACGTTCCGGATCGCGCCGCTGGCCGATGTCCACCCGCAGGACGAACGCTTCGAGAAGGGGTACGCGAAAGCCGTCAGGGCGCGCTACCGCAAGACCCGGATCTTCGGCATCGACGAGTTGGGCACGAATGAGTCGACCTGGGACCTGGACACGGCGTATCTGAGCCTGGAGGCGGGCGGGCGGGAGCGGCCGGGCGGCCCGGACAGGCTGGAGCCGCACCGGCCGCCCCCGGTCCGGCCGAGCCGTATCGACAGCCTGCTGGCGGGCCGCCCCCGGACGCTCCTGCGCGGCGAGGCGGGTGCGGGCAAGACCACCCTGGTCTGGTGGCTCGCGGCCCACGCGGCCTGCGGCACTCTGGGCCCCGAACTGGCCGATCTCAACGGCCTGGTGCCGTTCGTCGTCCCCCTGCGTGCGGTGCACGCACGGGGCAACGGGCTGCCCGTACCCGCGCAACTCCCCTCCGTGGCCCAGATCCTGGCGGACGACGCGCCCCCGGGCTGGGCGCAGCGGGTGCTGGAGGCCGGGCGGGGCTTCCTCCTGGTCGACGGCGTGGACGAGGTACCTCCCGACCAACGCGAGAACACCCGGGTCTGGCTGAACGAACTGCTCGACCTGTATCCCGCCACCCGCTGCCTGGCCACCGTGCGCCCGCTCGCCGTCGAGGAGGAGTGGCTGCGCTCCGGGAGATTCGACGAGCTGCAGCTCCTCCCGATGCGCCACGAGGACATCCAGGCGTTCGTCACGGCCTGGCACCGGGCCGCACGCCTCGAATGCGACACCTACGCGGACCAGGACCGCGCCAAGGCGGAACACGCCGAACTGACCTCGCTGGAGACCGAACTGCGGGCGCAGTTCAGGCAGAACGATGCTCTGCGCACCCTCGCCCAGACCCCGTTGCTCTGCGCCGTCATCTGCGCCCTGCACCGCCGCAGGGGCGGCCTCCTGCCGGACACCCGCTGGGAGCTCTACCGCTCCACGCTCGCGATGCTGCTCGGCACCCGGGACAGACAGCGCGGCATCGCGGACCCGGACGGCATCACGATGGGCTTCGAGGAGCACCAGGAGCTGCTGCAGTCCCTCGCGGTCTGGCTGGTACGGGCCGGACAGGCGCAGCTCTCCCGCGAGGTGGCGGAGCGGCAGATCAGTGTGGCGATGCGACGGCTGCCCCAGGTCGGCAAGCAGGGTTCGGCGGCAAGGGTCCTGACGCATCTGCTCAACCGCAGTGGTCTGCTCCAGGAACGCGGCGACGACGAGATCCAGTTCATCCACCGAACGTTCCAGGACTATTTGGCGGCCCGCGCCTTCGTGGAAGGCGGCTCGCTCCCGGAGTTGCTCCGGAACGCCCACAACGAGCAGTGGCAGGACACCGTCCGGCTGGCGGTGGGCCACTGCCGCCCCCACGAAGTCCGTGAGCTGATCGAGGGGTTGCTGAAGAACGGGGCAGACACCACGGACCGGGCGGAGCGCGTGACCCTGTACACACTCGCGGCCCGCTGCCTCCTCGGCACGGTCGTGGTCGACGAAATCGTCGGTCAGTCGGTCGCCGCCCGTATCCGCGCACTGCTCCCGCCCGAGAACAGCGCGGAGGTGGAGGCGGTGGCATCGCTCGGGGAGTACGTACTGCCCCTCCTCCCCGAACCGTCCGAGCTGAACCCTGACGGCGCCGCGCGCACGGCTGACCTTCTGTGCCACATCGGAGGCGCCGATGCCATTCCCTACGCGAAACAGCTCGCCCGGCGTGGGAGCCAGGCGGCTCGGAGGGTACTCGTGGAGGGCTGGGGAAACTTCCCCGTGGAGGCGTACGCCCGTGAAGTGCTCGCCGGCATTCCGCTCGCGGAGGAAGCCGTCCTGGTGGACAGCATCGACCAACTGCGCCTGCTCAGAGGGCTCGCCCCCTTCGGCACCCTGATGCTCCAAGGTGACTTCTCGGAACTTCAACTGACCTGTCATCTGGCCGAAGTAGAGGTCCGCCATCTGTCCATCTCGAAGAACACCACGCTGACCGATCTGGCGTTCGTCCACCGGCTGCCGCTCCTGAAAGAGCTGTCCGCCCTCTACAACCCGGCGCTCACCAAATTCTCCTCGCTCAAGAAGACACACATCGAGCTGCTCAACCTGAGCCTGGACGGCGTCACCCAGGCGCAACTGGCGCCGATCAGACATATCCCCGAACTCGCCGCACTGCTTCTCGAGTACCCGAGCACGCTTTCCACCAGCAGTCTGCCCCGTGCCCACCCCGGCGTGGTCGTCCTCGACGTCCTGTGCGGCAAGCGGATCGATCTCTCCACGCTGAGGCTGTGGCCCGCACTCCGCGCCCTGACGTTGCATCTCGATTCCTGCACCTGGCTGGTCCACGGCAGACGCGGCACCACCACTCCAGCACCGCAGATCACCAGCCTGGAACTGCACATCGGATCCGACTACGCCGGGCTCGAACATGTCGCCGAGGCATTCCCCTCCCTCACGGAGCTCACCCTCAGCTCCCTGGTCCCGGAGGGCGAGGACCTGGATCTGACGCCTCTGCACGGTCTCCCCGGGCTGCGGATCACCGTCTCGTCCAAGTGGTCAGGCGCCCTGCCCGTCCTCCTCGGCACCGAACCCTTCGGCGACCGCCTGACCGTAGAAGGAGCCTAGGCCGCGAAAAGGGGCTGCCCCGGACCCGTAAGAAACGGTCCGGGGCAGCCCCTTCAAGCGCTCAGGCGCTCAGCCCAGCAGCGTCACGCACGCAAACCGCGCGTCACGCCTCCTTCGTCAGGTTCGGGCCGCCGCCCGCCGCCTGCTCGATCGGGGGGACGTCCGGGAGCGGGGACTTCTCCTCGCCGCGGAAGGTGAACTTCTTCGTGTCACCCTCGCCCTCCGTGTCCACGACCACGATGTGACCGGGGCGCAGCTCACCGAAGAGGATCTTCTCGGAGAGGATGTCCTCGATCTCCCGCTGGATCGTCCGGCGCAGCGGCCGGGCGCCCAGGACCGGGTCGTAGCCCTTCTTCGCGAGGAGCGACTTGGCGCTCGGGCTCAGTTCGAGGCCCATGTCGCGGTCCTTGAGGCGCTCGTCCACCTTGTGCACCATCAGGTCGACGATCTGGATGATGTCTTCCTCGGTGAGCTGGTGGAAGACGACCGTGTCGTCGACACGGTTGAGGAACTCGGGCCGGAAGTGCTGCTTCAGCTCTTCGTTGACCTTGTTCTTCATCCGCTCGTAGTTCGTCTTCGTGTCGCCCTGCGCCGCGAAGCCCAGGTTGAAGCCCTTCGAGATGTCCCGCGTCCCGAGGTTGGTCGTCATGATGATGACCGTGTTCTTGAAGTCCACGACCCGGCCCTGGGAGTCGGTCAGGCGACCGTCCTCCAGGATCTGGAGAAGGGAATTGAAGATATCGGGGTGGGCCTTCTCGACCTCGTCGAAGAGAACGACGGAGAACGGCTTCCTGCGGACCTTCTCGGTGAGCTGGCCGCCCTCTTCGTATCCCACGTATCCGGGGGGAGAACCGAAGAGACGGGAAACCGTGTGCTTCTCGCTGAACTCCGACATGTCGAGAGCGATCAGCGCGTCCTCGTCGCCGAAGAGGAATTCGGCGAGCGTCTTGGACAGCTCGGTCTTACCGACACCGGACGGACCGGCGAAGATGAACGAGCCGCCGGGGCGCTTCGGGTCCTTCAGGCCGGCTCGCGTACGGCGGATCGCCTGGGAGAGCGCCTTGATGGCGTCCTTCTGGCCGATGACGCGCTTGTGGAGCTCGTCCTCCATGCGGAGCAGCCGGGAGGACTCCTCCTCCGTGAGCTTGAAGACCGGGATGCCCGTGGCCGTCGCCAGGACCTCGGCGATCAGCTCTTCGTCCACCTCGGCGACGACGTCCATGTCGCCGGCCTTCCACTCCTTCTCCCGCTTGGTCTTCGCGGCGAGGAGCTGCTTCTCCTTGTCCCGGAGAGAGGCGGCCTTCTCGAAGTCCTGGGAGTCGATGGCCGACTCCTTGTCGCGGCGGACTCCGGCGATCTTCTCGTCGAACTCGCGGAGGTCCGGCGGCGCGGTCATCCGGCGGATGCGCATCCGGGAGCCGGCCTCGTCGATCAGGTCGATCGCCTTGTCCGGCAGGAAGCGGTCCGAGATGTAGCGGTCGGCGAGCGTCGCGGCGGCGACCAGCGCGGAGTCCGTGATGGACACACGGTGGTGCGCCTCGTAACGGTCGCGCAGCCCCTTCAGGATCTCGATCGTGTGCGGCAGCGACGGCTCCGCGACCTGGATCGGCTGGAAACGGCGCTCCAGCGCCGCGTCCTTCTCCAGGTGCTTGCGGTACTCGTCGAGCGTCGTCGCACCGATGGTCTGCAGCTCACCGCGGGCCAGCATCGGCTTGAGGATGCTGGCGGCGTCGATCGCGCCCTCGGCGGCGCCGGCACCCACGAGGGTGTGCAGCTCGTCGATGAACAGGATGATGTCGCCGCGGGTGCGGATCTCCTTCAGGACCTTCTTCAGGCGCTCCTCGAAGTCACCGCGGTAGCGGGAGCCGGCGACGAGCGCGCCGAGGTCGAGGGTGTAGAGGTGCTTGTCCTTGAGGGTCTCGGGCACCTCGCCCTTGACGATGGCCTGGGCCAGTCCCTCGACGACCGCCGTCTTGCCGACGCCGGGCTCGCCGATGAGGACCGGGTTGTTCTTCGTACGGCGGGACAGCACCTGCATGACCCGCTCGATCTCCTTCTCGCGCCCGATGACCGGGTCGAGCTTGGATTCGCGGGCGGCCTGGGTGAGGTTCCGGCCGAACTGGTCGAGGACCAGGGACGTGGAGGGCGTGCCCTCGGCAGGACCGCCCGCTGTGGCGGCCTCCTTGCCCTGGTAGCCGGAGAGCAACTGGATGACCTGCTGCCGCACCCGGTTGAGATCGGCGCCCAGCTTCACGAGGACCTGGGCGGCGACGCCCTCGCCCTCGCGGATCAGGCCGAGCAGGATGTGCTCGGTGCCGATGTAGTTGTGGCCGAGCTGAAGGGCCTCGCGGAGCGACAGCTCCAGGACCTTCTTGGCACGGGGAGTGAAGGGGATGTGCCCGGACGGGGCCTGCTGGCCCTGGCCGATGATCTCCTCCACCTGCTGGCGGACCGCCTCGAGCGAAATCCCGAGGCTCTCCAGGGCCTTAGCGGCGACACCCTCACCCTCGTGGATAAGGCCCAGGAGGATGTGCTCGGTGCCGATGTAGTTGTGGTTGAGCATCCGGGCTTCTTCCTGAGCCAGGACGACAACCCGCCGCGCGCGGTCGGTGAACCTCTCGAACATCGTTAATCGCTCCTCAGAGCGGTCAGGCAGTAAAGGGGTCGGTCCCCTCCCTGTCCTTCCGCAGCTTAGTCCCGCAAGCGGGGACCGCTCATTCCAACTGCCGACTACCTGTCCCAGGCTCCCAGCCCCGAACGCCGGACAACAGCTTCAACCCGATGGTGCGAGACGATGTTCCCGCAGGCCAGGCAGATACCCCACGCATCACTACGCCGATGGCGAACGTGAGGCGTCCTGAACCGCGTGTCGCCCCTTCCCACTAGGAATGTCTTACCCGCAAGCACGGACACTCCATGCGGCGCACCCCGGTTCCCTCCGCTACGGGCGAACACCCTTGCGCTCCTGAACGCGCCCGCGCGCCCCCGAATCGGGGACTGTGGGCGACGAGGGGACAACTCACCGTAACTCCGGGCGGGCGTCGGGAGTTGCCCGGAGTATGGCTCCGACTGTTCCGCCTCCCCGCGCGCCGTCCGAAGAGCGGCACGAGGACCGCGAGAACCGTGAGGACCGCGACGCACGGCGGTACGCGGAATGGTACGAGGACGGGCTCGGGTGGGCGACGGTGCCCGGGGTGCCCGGAGTGCCGCTGCGGCTGGTCACCGGGGTCCGTTTCGACGTGCTGGAGCTGCCTGCCGACGCGGGCGCCGCGCTGCTGCGGCGGATCGGCCCGGCGTGCGGCCCGGTGGCGCTCAGCGGCTGCGGTGGCCTCACGCGGCTGCTGGTGGCCGAGGGGAGCGCGGACGAGTTGCCGGGCCTGCTCGACTGGCTGGACTGGGGCGGGATCGCCCTGGAGCTGGCGGCGCTCGGCGCGGGCGGACGGATGACCGCCCCCGTACCGGCCGTCACACCGGCTGCCCTACCCATCGCCCTGCCCGCGACTGTGCCCGTTGCGGCACCTGCGGCTGCACCCGTGGGCGTCACCCTGCCCGTACGGTCCCCCGCTCCCCCGCGGCGGGCCGGTGGCGCCACCGCGCAAGGGGCCGCCGTATGGCTGCGGCCCCCCGTGCCGGGACGCGAGGTGGAGCCGACGCTGCCGGCCCTCACCCTCTCCGGACGGGGCGACGGCAACGGGGGCAGTGGTGGGGGTGCCCCCGATCTCGTACGGCTCGTGGACGCGGCGGCCACCGAGTGCCACCGGGCCCGCTTGCTGCGCGGAAATACGCTCCGTGCGAATACTCAGCCGTTGGCCTTCTCGTAGGCTTCGCGGATCTCGGCGGGAACACGGCCGCGGTCGTTGACGCTGTAGCCGTTCTCCTTCGCCCACTTGCGGATTTCGGCGGTGTCCTTGTTGCCACCGGCCGCCAGGCGCCCCTTGCCACGGCTGCCCGCGGCACGGCCGCCGGTACGCCGGCCGCCCTTGGTGTACGGATCGAGGAGACCCCGCAGCTTGTCCGCATTGGCCGTGGTGAGGTCGATCTCGTAGGTCTTGCCGTCCAGAGCGAACGTCACGGTCTCGTCCGCCTCGCCGCCGTCGAGGTCATCGACAAGAAGGACCTGAACCTTCTGTGCCACCGGATTTCCTTTCATCGAAAATGCAGTACGCGGAAAGGAAACCGCTTTTCTCAGGAAAACACAAACCCCCGGGAGAGGTTCACAGACGCAACAGGACGGGAAACGTACGCGATTCGGACATAGAGCTCTGCGGAGTCGGACGATCACAGATGCAGAAGCATCCGGCTGTTGCCCAAGGTGTTCGGCTTCACCCGTTCGAGACCGAGGAACTCGGCAACACCCTCGTCATAGGAACGCAGCAGCTCTCGGTACACATCTCGGTCGACCGGCGTCTCACCGATCTCCACGAAGCCCCGCTTCGCGAAGAACTCGACTTCGAAGGTCAGGCAGAATACCCGGCGCACTCCGAGCCAGCGGGCCGTCTCCAGCAACTTGTCCAGCAGAAGATGTCCGGCACCGACCCCCTTGACCGCAGGATCAACGGCCAGTGTGCGCACTTCGGCGAGGTCTTCCCACATCACGTGCAAGGCGCCGCAGCCGATGACGGTCCCGTCCGCGTCGCGTTCCGCGACCCAGAACTCCTGGATGTCCTCGTAAAGCGTCACCGGCGCTTTGTCGAGCAGGATGCCTTCGCTCACGTAAGCGTCCACGAGGCGCCGGACCGCCGGTACGTCCCTGGTCCTGGCCCGCCGTACGGTGAGGGCATTTGCTTCGGCATTGGGAACGGGCGGCACGGTATCGGGAGGCACTGAGGGCATGACCGGACGCTATCGCCCCGGTCCGGAACCCTCGTCGCCGCCCTCTCCCGGCCGGCCCTCCCCCGCTTCCGGCCCTGCTTCCGGCCCCGCTTCCGGGGCTTCGGAAGCCGCGGGGGCTCCGGGGACTTCGGCGCCTTCGGGGACCGCGAGAGCTTCCGGGACATCCGGTGCGTCCGCACTGTCCACACGGACCATACGGACGGCGTCCTCAAGGGCCCGGCGCTGCTCGGCCGACATCATGCCGAAGAAGGCGACAAGGGCGGCGGCCGGGTTGTCACTCTTCGACCAGGCCTCGTTCATCAGTGCCGCCGCGTAGGCGGCGCGGGTGGAGACCGCCGTATATCGATAGGCACGGCCGTCCACTTCCCGGCGTACCCAGCCCTTCTGATGGAGATTGTCCATTACGGTCATGACGGTGGTGTAGGCGATGGACCGTTCCCGCTGAAGGTCTTCGAGGACTTCCCGGACGGTGACCGGACGGTTCCATTGCCAGACGCGTGTCATGACGGCGTCTTCCAGGTCTCCCAATTGACGGGGCACCCGGCCACCGTAGTACGAGATGCCCGAATGGCCGGTTATTGACGTGACAAAAAGGACGTACGACCGGGTTCCGGTCGTACGTCCGACGGGGCGATGGATCCTGCGGCCCGGTAGCCCGGGGGCCGCCGACTCCGGAAGTCGCTCAGGCGCCGCGCGCGTCCGGGGCGGCGCCCGCGCCGGCGGCCTCCGCGCGGGCCAGGGCCGCGTCGACCGCCGCGTCCTCCTTGGCCTTGTTGGGGCCGCCCTGGCTCTTGACGATCGTCCGTACCAGGAGGGTGAAGAACGTGGCCATGACCACGGGGGGCAGCAGCGCGGAGACGTAGTCCATGCCGTCCAGAGTAGCTATCCGGCGGCGAGCCGTTCCGGCGGGGGCGCGGGTCTGCGGCGCGGCGGAAAGACCTCGGACGGCTTGGGCATCGGCTTGTCCGGCGCGGGACGACGCGGCTCGGCGGGCTCGGCGGGGCGCCGGGGTTCGGCGGGCTCGGGGCGCTCGGCGGGTTTCGCGGGTTTGCCGGGCTCGGACGGCTTGGCGGGTTTACGGGGTTCGCGGGGGTGCGCCGGTCCGTCGGCCGCCCGGCCGCCGGGCAGCGCCAGCAGCCGGGTGCGGGGCGCGGGAGCCGCCGGGACCGTACGGCGAGGGGCGCCCACCCCCGCGAAGCGGGCGCGCACCGAGCGCCCGGCGAGCAGCCGGCAGTGGTCGAACAGGGCCGCGGCGGCCGGATTGCCCCGCAGGGCGCGCAGCGCGGCGAGATCGTCGGGGCCCGGCGGGTAGCCGGTGGCCAGGGCGTCCTGGAGCAGTTCGAGATAGCCGGAGACGGAGCCGGGGAGCGCCTGCCGGTACCGGGCCAGATCGGCGACGAGGAACGCCCGCATGCGCCCCGCCTCGCGTACCGCCTCGTCCACGGACTCGGCGAGCCGCAGGCAGTCCTGGACGTCTTCGCGCGGGAGCGGGGCGGGGTGCAGGGCGGCGGCGAGGGCGCGTCGGAGCACACAGAGCTCGTCAGCGCCGAAGGCCATGCCGCCGCGGGATCCGTAGGGCGTGGGCATGGGGGCGACAGTACGCGCCAAAGGGACAAAATCCGCTTAATACCCCACTCCGGGCGTGCCCGGCCGCGGTACGCGCGTCGCGAGACCACGCAAAGGGCCTCTCCGGGCCCGTGAGCCATCCTCACGGGCCCGGAGAGCGGTACGGAGAGCGTGTGGGCGGGTCCGCGGTACCACGGCCGGGGAACGGGCGCCCGGTCCGTTCTCCGGCCGGGCGCCCGGCGGGTCACATGCGGGAGACGTTGCGTTCGTACACCAGGCGCAGGCCGATCAGGGTCAGCCACGGCTCGTGCTCGTCGATCACGGACGCCTCGCCGAGGACCATCGGCGCGAGGCCGCCGGTCGCGATGACCGTCACCTCTTCCGGATCGTCGGACAGCTCGCGCGCCATGCGCGACACCACGCCGTCGACCTGGCCCGCGAAGCCGTACAGGATGCCCGACTGCATCGCCTCGACCGTGTTCTTGCCGATCACGCTGCGCGGCCGGGCCAGCTCGATCTTGCGGAGCTGCGCGCCCTTGACGCCGAGCGCCTCGACCGAGATCTCGATGCCGGGGGCGATGACCCCGCCCGTGTACTCGCCGCGCACGCTGACCGCGTCGAAGGTCGTCGCCGTACCGAAGTCGACGACGATGGCGGGGCCGCCGTACAACTCGACCGCCGCGACCGCGTTGATGATGCGGTCCGCGCCGACCTCCTTCGGGTTGTCCATCAGGATCGGCACGCCCGTCTTGATGCCGGGCTCCACGAGGACGGCGGGCACGTCGCCGTAGTAGCGGCGGGTCACCTCGCGCAGTTCGTGCAGGACGGAGGGGACCGTCGAACAGATGGCGATGCCCTCGACGCCGTCGCCCAGTTCCTCGCCGAGGAGCGGGTGCATGCCCATCAGGCCCTGGAGGAGGACGGCGAGTTCGTCGGCGGTGCGGCGGGCGTCCGTGGAGATGCGCCAGTGCTCGACGATCTCCTCGCCGTCGAACAGGCCGAGGACGGTGTGGGTGTTGCCCACGTCGATGGTGAGCAGCATCAGGCGCCGACCTCGCGCAGGTCCAGGCCGATGTCGAGGATCGGGGAGGAGTGCGTCAGCGCGCCGACCGCGAGGAAGTCGACGCCCGTGTCCGCGTAGGCGCGCGCGTTGCCGAGCGTGAGCCGTCCCGAGGACTCCAGGACGGCGCGGCCCGCGACGACGGCGACGGCCTCGGCGGTCTCGGCCGGGGTGAAGTTGTCCAGGAGGATCAGATCGGCGCCGGCGTCCAGGACCTCCCGCACCTGGTGCAGGGTGTCGACCTCCACCTCGACGGGCAGGTCGGGCGTGCCCCTCTCCTCCAGGGTGGCCCGTACGGCCTTGAACGCCTCGGCGACGCCGCCCGCCGCGACGACGTGGTTGTCCTTCACCAGGGCGGCGTCGGAGAGCGACATCCGGTGGTTGACGCCACCGCCGCACCGCACCGCGTACTTCTCCAGCGCGCGCAGCCCCGGGGTGGTCTTACGGGTGTCGCGGACCCTGGCTCCGGTGCCTTCGAGCGCGTCGGCCCAGGCGCGGGTGGCGGTCGCGATACCGGAGAGGCGGCAGAGGAGGTTGAGCGCGCTGCGCTCGGCGGTGAGCAGGTCGCGGGTGCGGGCGGTGACGCTGAGCAGCTTCTGGCCGGCCGCGACGCGGTCGCCGTCCAGGACGTGCCGCTCGACCTCGAACTCCTCCGTGCAGACGAGGGAGAGGACGGCCTCCGCGATGTGCAGCCCGGCGACCGTGCCGCTCTCCCGGGCGGTGAAGTCGGCGGTGGCGACGGCGTCCTCGGGGACGGTCGCGACGGTCGTCACGTCCACGCCTCGGTCGAGGTCCTCCTCTATCGCGACATGGGCGATGTCCTCGACCTGGACGGGGTCGAGACCGGCGTCGGCGAGGAGCTGGGCGAGGGCGGGGTCGAGACCGCACTCCAGGCCGTCCGAGCCGTCGAGGGCGTATCCGTCCTCGCCGCCGCAGCCGCAGTGGTCACCGCAGCCGCCGGTGGTGGCCTCGGCGGGGGCGCCGATCTGGATGAGCGGTACGTCCACGGGCTCGGGGCGCGGACTGACTTCGGGCGTGCTCACGGTTACGGCTCCCTGGGGGCGTTGGCTGGGCGTGGGGGTACGTCGGAATCCGGGGCGACGTGGGAAGGGGGTTCGGCGGGGAGGTACGGGGGATCGACGGGCGGGAAGGCCGCGGTCGGAGTGCGGCGCAGCACCGGGCCGCGGTCGGGGTCGGGGTCGAGCCGGACGACGAGATGGGCGCGCCAGTCGGTGTCGTCGCGCTCGGGGTGGTCCTCGCGCCAGTGGCAGCCGCGGGTCTCCTCGCGCTCCAGGGCGGTGGCGACCAGGACCCGCGCGACGCAGAGGAGGTTCGTCGTCTCCCAGGCGTCCACGCCCGGGACGGCGGCCTTGCCGGGGGTTCCGTCGGAGGTCTCGCCGGGGATCTCGCCGGCCGGGGCGGACTCGGGGCTCAGTGCTTGCTGGGACACGGCCTCCAGGGCCGTCGCGGCGGCCCGGAGGCTCGCGGCCGACCGGAGCACTCCGGCGCCCCGGGACATGACGCGCTGGATGTCGGCGCGGGCCTCGGGGGCGATCAGCGGGAGATGGGGCGTGCCGGCCGGTTCGACCGGGACGGCGGGGGCCTCGGCGGGCCCGGCCGTCATGCCGTCGGCGACGCCGTCCGCGATGTCGGCGGCGATGTCGGCGGCGATGCGCTCCGCGAAGACCAGGCCCTCCAGGAGGGAGTTGGAGGCCAGCCGGTTGGCTCCGTGGACCCCCGTGCAGGCGACCTCGCCGCTCGCGTACAGGCCCGGGACCGTCGTACGGCCGCGCAGGTCCGTACGGATCCCCCCGGAGGCGTAGTGGGCGGCGGGGGCCACCGGGACCGGCTCCGTCACCGGGTCGATCCCGTGGGAGCGGCAGGCGGCGAGGATGGTCGGGAAGCGGGTCTCCCACATCTCCGCGCCGAAGTGCCGCGCGTCGAGATACATGTGCTCAACACCCTGCTCCCGCATCCGGCGCATGATCGCCTTGGCGACGATGTCGCGGGGGGCCAGCTCCGCCAGTTCGTGCTGGTCGAGCATGAAGCGGACGCCGTCGGCGTCGACGAGGTGGGCGCCTTCGCCCCGTACCGCCTCCGAGACCAGCGGCTGCTGGCCCTCGGCCCCGGCGCCGAGGAACAGCACCGTCGGATGGAACTGCACGAACTCCAGGTCGGAGACCTCGGCGCCGGCCCGCAGCGCCAGCGCCACGCCGTCGCCGGTGGAGACGGCGGGGTTGGTCGTCGCGGAGAAGACCTGGCCCATCCCGCCGGTGGCGAGGACCACGGCGGGGGCGTGGACGGCGCCCACGCCGTCGTGCTGCCCCTCGCCCATGACATGGAGGGTGACGCCCGACGTACGGCCCTGTTCATCGGTGAGGAGGTCCAGGACGAGCGCGTTCTCCACGGTGCGGAGCGCGGCGTCGCGGACGGCCCCGACCAGGGCGCGGGAGATCTCGGCGCCGGTCGCGTCGCCGCCCGCGTGGGCGATACGGCGGCGGTGGTGGCCGCCCTCGCGGGTGAGCTGGAGCGCGCCCTCGGCCGAGGTGTCGAAGTGCGCGCCGGTGTCGATGAGGCGCCGTACGGCGGCCGGGCCCTCGGTGACCAGGACGCGTACCGCCTCCTCGTCGCAGAGTCCGGCGCCGGCGACGAGCGTGTCGTCGAGATGCTGCTCGGGGGTGTCGCCCTCGCCGAGGGCGGCGGCTATGCCGCCCTGTGCCCAGCGGGTGGAGCCGTCGTCCAGCCTGGCCTTGGTGACGACGACGGTGCGGAGCCCGGCGGCGGTGCAGCGCAGGGCCGTGGTGAGACCGGCGACGCCGGAGCCGACCACGACCACATCGGCGTCGACGGCCCAGCCGGGGGCGGGGGCGGTCAGCCGTATGCCGGTTCGGGCCGGGGATCCGGTTCCGGTCGGGCGTCCGGTCACTGGGGAGCTCCGAAGGTCAGGGGGATGTTGTCGATCAGCCGGGTGGTGCCGACCCGCGCGGCGACGGCGAGGACCGCCTCACCGGTGTGGCCGTCGGGGACCTCGGTGAAGTCGGCGGGGTCCACGAGGGCGAGGTAGTCGAGCTCCAGCGGCGGCACGGCGCGGGCCGCCTCGTCGAGGACGGCCCGGGCGGCGGTCCGCACGGCGTCGGCCCCGCAGGGCCGGCCCGGCGCGCCGGGGCCGCCCGCCGCGGTCTCGGCGGGATCCGGCGTGCCCGGCGTACCGGCGGCGGCCACCGCGTGGGCGTCGGCGGCGAGGCGGGCCTCGCCGAGGGCGGAGAGACGGGCGGCGCGGGCGCCGGGCGCCGGGGCGGACGCGGCGCGGGCACGCAGCGCGTGCTGGGCGGCGAGGCGGTCGCGGGCGGCGAACAGGGCCCGGGAGAGCGCCAGGGCGGTACGGCGCTCGGCCACGGACAGGTAGCGGTTGCGGCTGGAGAGCGCGAGGCCGTCGTCCTCACGGACCGTCGGTACGCCGACGATCTCGACCGGGAAGTTCAGGTCGCGGGCCATCCGGCGGACCAGAGCGAGCTGTTGGGCGTCCTTGAGGCCGAAGAAGGTGACGTCGGCGCGGGTGAGGTGGAGGAGCTTCGCGACGACGGTGAGCATGCCGTCGAAGTGGCCGGGGCGTGAGGCGCCTTCGAAGTGCTCGCCCATGGGGCCCGCGGTGAGGGTGATCTGAGGGGCGCCACCGGGGTAGACCTCGTCGGCACCCGGCGCGAAGACGACATCGGCGCCGGCTTCCCGCGCGACCTTCAGATCGGCGTCGAGGGTGCGCGGATAGCGGTCCAGGTCCTCCCCCGCGCCGAACTGGAGCGGGTTGACGAAGACGGTGACCACGACCAGGCCCCGGGGGCCGACCCGGGTGCGGGCGGCCCGTACGAGCGTCGCGTGGCCTTCGTGGAGCGCCCCCATCGTCAACGCGACGCCGATCCGGGCGCCGGGGGCGCGCCGGTCCAGGACGCGGTCGAGTTCCGCGCGCGTGGCGGCGAGTTCGAGGCCCTTGGGGGCCGTGCTCGCGGGATCCGTGCTCGCGGGCTCTGTGCTCATGGGGTCCGTCACTCCGGTCTCACTGGTCTCTCCGGCTCGGGCGGGCTCTCCGTCGCGGGCGCTCGCTCCGGCTCCGGCGGGCTCTCCCCTTCGGCCGGGGTTCTCCGTTCGGCCGGGCTCTTCCGCCGTCGGGCCGGCGGGGCTGATCACGCTCATCGGGTGCCTCCCGCGCCGCCGCGGGTGTCCCCGAGGCTGTCGCCGCCCGCGAGCACGTCGAGCAGGTCCTCCGCCAGCTCCGGCTTGAGCAGGCCGTGCGCGAGCGCCCGGTCCGCCGTCGTACGGGCCATCGCGAGGTAGCCCGCGACGGCGCCGGGCGCGTGCGTGCGCAACTCGGCGACATGCGCGGCGACCGTGCCCGCGTCGCCGCGCGCCACGGGTCCGGTCAGGGCCGCGTCGCCGGAGCGCAGCGCGTTGTCCAGGGCCGCGCCGAGCAGCGGCCCGAGCATCCGGTCGGGGGCGGCGACTCCGGCCGCGCGGAGCAGTTCCATGGCCTGCGCCACCAGCGTGACCAGGTGATTGGCGCCCAGGGCAAGGGCCGCGTGGTAGAGCGGACGGGCCTCCTCCGCGATCCACTCGGGCTCGCCGCCCATCTCGATGACCAGCGCCTCGGCGGCCAGCCGCAGCTCCTCCGGCGCGGTGACCCCGAACGAGCAGCCCGCCAGCCGCTGGACGTCCACGGAGGTGCCGGTGAAGGTCATCGCGGGGTGCAGGGCGAGCGGCAGGGCGCCCGCCCGCAGCGCCGGGTCGAGGACCTGTGTGCCGTACCGCCCCGAGGTGTGGACGAGGAGCTGTCCCGGCCGTACGGCACCGGTCTCGGCCAGCCCTTCGACCAGCCCGGGCAGCGCGTCGTCGGGAACGGTCAGCAGGACGAGCTCGGCGCGGGCCAGCACCTCGGCCGGGGTGACCAGCGGGACGTCGGGGAGCAGGGCGCCCGCCCGCCGTACGGAGGCGTCCGAGACACCCGAGACGGCGACCGGGCGGTGTCCCGCGAGCTGGAGGGACGCGGCGAGCGCCGGTCCGACGCGGCCCGCCCCGACGACGCCGACCGTGAGCCGGGCCGGGCGGTCCCGGGGATCGAAGGACTCTTGAGCTGATGCGTTCACGCGAGGGCCTTCCGTTCCAGTCCGCAGGGGGTACCGGACGATTTCTCGCCATGCTACGCCAGCGTTTCGCACCGACACCCGAGTTGTCCACAGGCTGTGGGCGATATCCACAGGGCCGGACGCGGCGGGTGCGGCGTGGGCGATGATCGGCGCATGAACGAGACGAGCGGGACGGCCGGAGCGGCCGAGAAGGCCGGACCGGTGGCCGAGGAGACCGGACCCGCGGCCGAGGAGAGCGGTCCTCCGGCCGGGGCGGCGGAGGCGGCCGAGGCCGTACGGCGGCGGAGGCTGGCCGCGTGGCGGGCGTCGCGTCGCGTGCTGGCGCGCCCCGCCATGGATCTGCGGCTGGGCGAGCGGCTGGCGGCCCTCGCGGCGGACGCGGGCGAGGTGCACGACCTGGACGAGGACGCGGACATGTACGGGGACGGGGTCGTCGCCGAGCTGGAGCGGCGGGTGGCCGGGCTGCTCGGCTTCCCGGCCGCCGCGTTCTTCCCCTCGGGGACGATGGCGCAGCAGGTGGCGCTGCGGTGCTGGGCGGGGCGTACGGGCAACCGCACGGTGGCGCTGCATCCGCTGGCCCACCCGGAGGTCCATGAGCGTGACGCGCTGTCGGCCGTGAGCGGGCTGCTCACGGTCCGTCCGACGACGGAGCCGCGGCTGCCGACCGCGCGGGAGATACGGGAGCTGGCCGAGCCCTTCGGGACGCTGATGCTGGAGCTGCCGTTGCGGGACGCGGGCTTCGTCCTCCCTTCCTGGGACGAGCTGACCGCCGTCGTGGCGGCGGCGCGCGAGCGGGACGCGGTGGTGCATTTCGACGGCGCGCGCCTGTGGGAGAGCGCCACGCACTTCGGGCGCCCGCTCGCCGAGGTCGCCGGCCTGGCGGACAGCGTGTACGTGTCCTTCTACAAGTCCCTGGACGGCCTGTCGGGCGCGGCGCTGGCGGGCCCCGAGGAGCTGGTGGAGGAGGCGCGCACCTGGCGCCACCGCTACGGCGGCCAGGTCTTCCAGCAGTTCCCGGCCGCCCTGTCGGCGCTGCTGGGGCTGGAGCGCGAGCTGCCCCGCCTGCCCTCGTACGTCGCGCACGCGCGCGTGGTGGCCGGGGCACTGGCGGAGAGCCTGGCCGCGGCGCCGGTGCCGTGGTTCCGCGTCCACCCCGAGCCGCCGCACACCCATCAGTTCCAGGTGTGGCTGCCGTACGCGCCCGAGGTGCTGAACGAAGCGGCGGTGCGGCAGGCCGAGGAGACGGAGGTGACGCTGTTCCGTGCCTGGCACCCGGCGCCCGCCGGGCCGCCGGGGGTCGCCTTCACGGAGGTGACCGTGACGCGGCCGGGTCTGGAGTGGTCGGCGCGGGACATACGGGCGGCGGTCGGGGACTTCGTGGACCGCGTACGGGAGGAACAGGCGAGGCGGGACGAGGAGGTGGCGGGCGCAAAGCGGAACGGACGGCGGCCGGACGAGGCGGCGTGACGGTCGGTAGCCGCCGGGGTGGCGTCACGGGCCGGCGGCACCGAGGTGCGTCACCGGGCGGCGTCACGGGCCGGCGGCACCGGGCAGCGTCACGGGCCGGCTGTACGGGGCACCACCGGCCGGCGTCACCGGGTGGCGGCGCCCCGTGGTGAGCCTCTGCGGGGCAGGCGCGGGAGCCGGGTGAGCCGGGTGTACCAGGCGGTGTGCGGGGTGGCCCGGTGCGTACGGCGGTACTCCAGGATCGTGCGTACCGTCTCGCGGTCGTACCTGCCGGGCAGCGGTGGGGCGCTCTCGCCCCGACGGGCCGTGCGGTAGCTGTCGAGCATGTGCTGCTGGATGGCGTCCATGCACCCACCCTGCGCCGGGCTGCGCCCTGCAGGCCCGCCGATTGACGGGCATCGTCAATCGACGGAGGGAAGGCAGCATGGGGTCATGAGCGTGTTCATCGATGTCACCGGACTCCCCCAGGAACGGGTCGCCTTCGGCCCCTCACCACTGGCCGAGCTGGCCGCCGCGCTGCACGCGCTGTCCGAGCCCGCCCACCACGCCCGGCTGCACGGCTGGATCACCACCACACAGGCCGCGCTCAAGCCCGAGCTGGCCGACCGGCTGCATGAGGCGGACTTCATGTGGCGTTCGGCGCGCGCGGACATCCTGCTGCCTCCCACGCCCCGGGAGACGCTCGCCGAGGAGCTCGACGACCTCGACCGGCTGGACGACGAGCGCTATGTCGGGGCCGCGCTGGAGATCTCCTGCGCCGCCCCGAACGCCCGCGGGGAGGACGCGTACTCCCCGCTCACCGACGAGGGCGCCCGGCGGCGCGCCCTGGATCTGGCGGCGGCGCGCGGTCCGGCCCAGGCCGCGTTCGTCCAGCGCATGCTGGCCGACCCGCCCGCCGTCCGGGCCTGGATACGGCGGCTGCTGGAGGACTGCGACGAGGCGTTCTTCGCGGACACCTGGCGGCGGGTCCGGAGCCAGCTCGCCGCCGACGCCCGCCACAAGACGGAGATCCTGCGTCACAAGGGGCTCGCGGAGGCGCTGGCCGCGGTCTCCCCCGCGATGACCCTGGAGGAGGACGGGCCGCGGCGGCGGATCGTGGTGGACAAGCTGGCCCACGCCCGTACGACCGCGCAGGGTTCGGGGCTGACGTTCCTGCCCACCGCGTTCGGCCGGCCCCATCTCGTCGCGCTGTACGCGCCGGGCTGGCAGCCCGTCGTGCAGTATCCGGTGGCGAGCCGTGAGCTGGCCGACGTCACCCCGGTGGAGACGGTCAAGCTGCGGCTCGAAGCGGTCGCCCACCCCACGCGCATCCGGCTGTGCCGCAGCCTCTCCCGCGGCGACCACACGACGAGCGAGCTGGCCGACGCCCACGGGATCACGGCGCCCGAGGTCTCCCGCCATCTCGCGGTGCTGCGGAAGGCGGGGCTTCTGACGACGCGGCGGCGCGGACGTTATGTGATGCACCAGCTCGACGTCGCCGTGGTGGCCAGGCTCGGCAGCGACTTCCTGGAGGGACTGCTGCGCTGACCGCGGCGGGCAGGCGGGGCAGCCGGGTCAGGCGAAGCGGATGTGGCGCAGCCCCACGCGGATCCGGCGCAGCCGGTGGCGCCGCCGTCCGTACGTGTTCGGTGCCGGCCGCAGCCCGGCGGAGGCGGCGACACGGTCCGCGACCTGGGGAAGCGTCAGCCGGCCGGTGTGCAGATGCTCGGCGAACAGCGGTTCGGCCAGCGCCTCCAGGCAGTGGTCCAGTTTCCTGACGGCGAAGCTCTCGCGCTGCAGCCCCCGCCCCCGGTCGCGCTCGGTCAGCCGCCGCAGTACGGTCGCGCGCTCGGCCGGCAGCGCGAAGTGCCGCACGTCGTGGCCGTTCTCGCGGAGCCGGCCGACGATCTCGTCGAAGTAGCCGGCGTCGACCAGGGTCATCGGGGCGATCACCGTGCCGTCGTGTTCCCGCAGGGCCGGATCGAGAGCCTCGTACACGCCCTGCCGCCAGGCGGTCAGGTTCTGGAAGTCGCCGCGCAGCGCGGGCGGCAGCGTGCGGAGCAGGCCGAAGCCGATGTGCTCCGGGTCGCGGACGACGCTGCCGGGGAGCCGCCGGTGGATCTCGAAGGCGGTCTGGGTCTTGCCGCCTCCGAAGGGCCGTTGAGCCACACCAGCATCCGGATCAGCCCGCCCCGCCACCCGCCCTGACCAGTCCCGACTCGTAGGCGAGGACGACCACCTGGACCCGGTCGCGCAGCCCGAGCTTGGTGAGGATCCGGCCGACGTGCGTCTTCACGGTCGCCTCGGAGAGCACGAGACGGCCGGCGATCTCACCGTTCGACAGGCCCTGCGCGACCAGCATCATGACCTCGCGCTCCCGGTCGGTCAGCCGCTCCAGTTCCCGGTGCTCCGGCTTATTGCTGCTGGGCAGCATCGGCGCGAAGCGGTCGAGGAGCCGCCGTGTCGTGGACGGCGCGACGACCGCGTCGCCGCTGTGGACGGCGCGGATCGCGTTCAGCAGCTCGCCCGGCGGCACGTCCTTCAGCATGAAGCCGCTGGCCCCGGCCTTGAGCCCGGAGAAGGCGTACTCGTCGAGGTCGAAGGTGGTGAGGATCAGGACCTTCGGGGCATCGGGCACGGCGCAGATCCTGCGGGTCGCCTCGACGCCGTCCAGCCGGGGCATCCGTACGTCCATGAGCACGACGTCCACGTCGGTGGAGCGCAGGTTCTCGATCGCCTCGGCGCCGTCCCCGGCCTCCGCGACGACATCCATGTCCGGTTGCGCGGCCAGCACCATACGGAACCCGGTCCGCAGCAGCACCTGGTCGTCGACGAGCATCACGCGGATCGACATCGGGGGTCCTTGTCCGTAGGGGGTATCAGGGGGCCGGCTGGTACGGCGGTCCGGAGGAGCCGGGGGCCGGGGCGTGCGGGGCGTACGGAGGGACCGGGCAGGGCGTCCGCGGCCAGGACACCGGCCCGGACACTAGTGTGCTGCCTTCAGCGGCAGCAGCGCGCTGATCCGGAAGCCGCCGCCCGGCCGCGGGCCCGCGTCCAGCGTGCCGCCGACCATACCGACCCGCTCCCGCATGCCGATCATCCCGTGGCCCCGTCCGTCGGCGCCGCCGTCCTCGTACAGCTCGTGCGCCGCGCCCCGGCCGTCGTCCTCCACGAGCAGGCCGAGCCCGTCGTCGAAGTAGACGAGCCGGACGCTGGCCCCGACGTCCGGGCCGCCGTGCTTGCGCGAGTTGGTGAGGGCCTCCTGCACGATGCGGTACGCGGTCAGCTCCACGCCGCTGGGCAGCGGCCGCGGGGTGCCCTCGATCTTGAAGTCCACGGCCAGGCCCGCCGCCCGTACGTTCTCGATCAGGTCCTCGATCTGTCCGACGTCGGGCTGCGGAACGTACTCGCCGCTCTCCTTGGCGTCGCCGGTCCGCAGCACGCCCAGCAGCCGGCGCATCTCCGCGAGCGCCTGCCGCCCCGTGGTCGAAATGGTCTCCAGGGCCTGTTTGGCCTGGTCGGGCGCGGCGTCCAGGACATAGGCGGCGCCGTCCGCCTGGACCACCATCACCGACACGTTGTGCGCGACGACATCGTGCAGCTCGCGGGCGATCCTGGCGCGCTCGGCGGCGACCGCCACCTTGGCCTGCGCCGCGCGCTCCTTCTCCAGCCGGGTGGCCCGCTCCTCCAGCTGCGCGAAGTAGGCGCTGCGGGTCCGCATCGAGTCGCCCAGCACCCAGGCCAGCACGAACGGCACCGTCAGCACCACGGTCAGGAAGATCCGGCCGGCGATGCCCTCCTCCGTCATGGGCCAGCGGAGCTGGGACAGCGGCGCGGCGAGCAGGCTACCGGCCAGCGCGAACCGGGGGCCCCAGCGCGGTCCGCCGCGCGCGGCGACGGTGTAGATGACGACCAGCATCGCGAAGTCGGCCGGCCCCGGGTGCACGCCGAGCACGAGCTGCGCGACCCCCACGGCCGCCACCAGCAGCAGCATTCTCTCGGGTGCGCGCCGCCGCAGCGCCACGGCCAGGGACAGCGGTACGGCCACCGCCATGGCGATCAGCCGTCGTTCGACGCCGAGATTCTGCTGGACCGCCCACAACAACGAGATCCCGAAGAGCAGGACAGCCCAGAAGCTGTCGACGCCCGTCGGGTGTCGGCGGAGGAACTCGTAGAAGCGCTGCACGTAACCCAGCGTAGGGAAGTGGATAAGCCTGAGGGTCAACCGGAGGATCGATCCGGTCGGCGGAAGCGTACTCCCCAAGGTGGAGACTTGGCGCCGTGACGGATGAGACGGGTAAGTCGGCAGGTGAATCGGCGGGCGGGCCCCGGGGCGCGCCCCGCCTCCGGGGCGGCCCGGGGCCGGTGCGCTGGCGCCCGGCGGCGGAGGCGGCGCTGTACGGCCCCGGGGGGTTCTATCTGCGCCCCGAGGGCCCCGCGGGACACTTCCGCACCTCGGTGCACGCCTCCCCGCTCTTCGCCGCCGCGGTCGCCCGGCTGCTGGTGCGGACCGCGCGGCTGCTCGACCGCGACGAGGTGGCGTTCGTCGATGTCGGCGCGGGCCGGGGCGAGCTGCTGACCGGCGTGCTGGGGGCGGTTCCGGAGGGGCTGACCGTGCATCCGTACGCCGTCGAGCGCGCCGCGCGTCCGCCGGGGCTCGACCCGCGCGTGGAGTGGTGCGCGGAGCCGCCGGCCGGGGTCCACGGGCTCCTCTTCGCCAACGAGTGGCTGGACAATGTGCCGCTCGACATCGCCGGGACGGATCCCGGGGGGACCGTACGGTACGTCCTGGTGCGGCCGGACGGCTCCGAGGAGCTGGGCGGTCCGGTCGGCGGCGCGGACGCGCGCTGGCTCGACCGCTGGTGGCCGCCGGCCGGGCCCGGCAGCCGGGCGGAGATCGGCCGCCCCCGCGACGAGGCCTGGGCGGCGGCGGTCGGGACGCTGGAGCGGGGGCTCGCGGTCGCCGTGGACTACGCGCATGTACGGCGCGCCCGGCCGCCGTTCGGCACGCTCACCGGCTTCCGCGCGGGCCGGGAGGTGGCCCCCGTACCGGACGGGACCGGCGACCTGACCGCGCATGTGGCGCTGGACGCGTGCGCGGCCGCCTGCCCGCTGCCCGGCGCCGAGCTGCTCACCCAGCGCGAGGCGCTGCACCGGCTGGGCGTGCGGGGCGACCGCCCGCCGCTCGCCCTGGCGGCGTCGGACCCGGCGGCGTACGTACGGGCGCTCGCCGGGGCGGGCGAGGCGGCGGAGCTGACGGCGCGCGGCGGTCTCGGGGACTTCGGCTGGCTGACCCAGCCGGTCGGGATCGCGCCCCGGGACGTGTGGGGAACGGGGGACCGGGAGGAACCGTAGCGAGCCGCACGAGCCGCACGAGCCGCATGAGCCGTAGCCGTACGAGCCGCACCGGGCGCCCGGCCTCTGACGTCGGCGCCTGCACGCCCCTCTGAGAGACTGTCGCCATGACGGAGACCACCCGGACGACGGTCGGCATCGGCGGCGCGGCGGAGAGCACCGACATGGTGCTCAACATCGGTCCGCAGCACCCCTCCACCCACGGGGTGCTCCGGCTGCGCCTGGTGCTCGACGGCGAGGTGATCCAGCACGCGGAGCCGGTGATCGGCTATATGCACCGGGGCGCGGAGAAGCTCTTCGAGGCGCGTGACTACCGGCAGATCGTGATGCTCGCCAACCGCCACGACTGGCTGTCGGCGTTCTCCAACGAGCTGGGTGTGGTGATGGCCGTCGAGCGGATGCTCGGCATGGAGGTCCCCGAGCGCGCCGTCTGGACCAGGACGCTCCTCGCCGAGCTGAACCGGGTCCTCAACCACCTGATGTTCCTCGGCTCGTACCCGCTCGAACTGGGCGGGATCACCCCGGTGTTCTACGCGTTCACGGAGCGCGAGAAGCTCCAGGCGGTGATGGAGGAGATCTCCGGCGGCCGGATGCACTACATGTTCAACCGGGTCGGCGGTCTCAAGGAGGATCTGCCCGCGGGCTGGCCGGGCCGGGTCAGGCACGCGATCGCCGACGTGCGCTCGCGGATGGACGTGTACGACCGGCTGGTCCTCGGCAACGAGATCTTCCGGGGGCGCACGCGCGGCGTCGGGGCGCTGTCGCGGGAGGCGGTGCACGCGTACGGGGTGTCGGGGCCGATCGCGCGGGCCTCCGGGGTCGACTTCGACCTGCGCCGCGACGAGCCGTACCTGGCGTACGGCGAGCTGGCGGACGTGCTCACGGTGGTGACCCGGGAGGACGGCGACTGCCTGGCCCGTTTCGAGTGCCTGCTGGAGCAGACGCACAACGCGCTGGCACTGGCCGACGCCTGTCTGGACCGGCTCACGGAGCTGCCGCCGGGGCCGGTCAACCAGCGGCTGCCCAAGGTGCTGAAGGCGCCGGAGGGCCACACGTACGCCTGGACGGAGAACCCGCTGGGCGTCAACGGCTACTACCTGGTGTCGAAGGGCGAGAAGACCCCGTACCGGCTGAAGCTCCGCTCCGCCTCGTTCAACAACATCCAGGCACTGACGGAGCTGCTGCCCGGGACGCAGGTCGCCGACATGGTGGCGATCCTGGGGTCGCTGTTCTTCGTCGTCGGCGACATCGACAAGTAGCCCGGCGCAGGCGGGTGGGCGGGGCGTGCCCTGCCCACCCTCGCGTCACGAAGCCCCGCGAAGCCTCACGAAGCTTCTCGTCACGAGCTGATCGCGCCGCGCAGTTCGCCGAGGGGAAGCGGCTCCGTCTCGTCGTGCGCGGTCAGGTCGATGACCTGGCCGACCCCCCGGTCCTCGGTCCTGCGCCGCTCGGCGAGCGCCTCCTCGCCCACCACGTCGGCGAGGTCCTCCCGCGCCACACGCGCCAGCCGGTCCAGGGGTACGGGGGCGTCCTCCGGTACGGGGATGTCCGCCGGTACGGGGGCGTCCGCCTCGGCTGCCGGGGCCTCCGGCTCCTGGCCGGGGGCCGTCCCCGCGCCGGTTCCGTTTCCGGCGCCCGTACCCGTACCCGCGCCGGTGCCCTCCGGGTCCGCAGGCTTGTCGCCGTTCTGGTCGTGCTGGTTGTTCTGGTGGTGCTGGTCGTGCTGGTCCTCCAGGACGTGCGCGCACTGGGCGCCGAAGAAGTCGAAACCGCCCTCGGGGCGCCGCGCGGGCCGGCCCGCCGGGGAGTACGGGACGATCGCGGACGCCACCGGTACGCGGGGCGCGGACGGCGTGGAGGCGGCGGACGACGGGCGGCTGTGCTGCTCGGCCCCGACGGCCGCCGCGTGCTTCCCCTGCGGCTCCTCCTCCGCCTCGGCGGCCCGCTCCGCCAGATCGCGGGCGCGGGCCGCCTCGACGGTCCGCTTCACCTGCTGGGCCACGCCGTTACGCGTCAGCTCGTCCAGGGCACGCGCCGCACCGACGTACGCGGCCTTGCCCGGCCCACTGCTCGCGGCGGTCAGCGCCTTGGGCTCGGCCGCCGCCTCCAGGGCGAGCTGACGCCGCCCCTCCAGCGCGGTGGCCCGCTCCGTCTCGGCCGTGGCGTACCGGCGCAGCAGCGCGGCGTGCTCGCCGCGCAGGCCCGCCAGTTCGATCCGCTTGGAGCGGAGCTTGGCCTCCAGCTTGGCGCGCAGCTCGCGCGACTCCTCGACGTCGGCCTCCAGCTCGGCCGTGCGCTCCTCGGTCTTCCAGTGGTCGCTCTCCCGGCCGCGCGTCAGCTCGGCGACACGGCGGCCCGCGTTCCGGTCCCAGCTCCGCATGAAGACCGCGCCGCCGACCGCGGCGGCGGCCGCCGCCGCGGTCAGTCCGCGGAGCACCAGGGGATCCGCGAAGAGCCAGGCACCCGCGGCGCAGAGGACCGCGGCTCCGGCGACCGCCGTCGGCGGCAGAAGCTTGTGGAGAGGTGGGGAATGGCGGTGGCGTCCACGTGGCATGGCCTGAAATTTACCGTGCGTGGAGGCCGATTGGGGAACCGGTCGGACAATCTTTCTCCGCCTGTTGTCGGCCCTCCGCCCCCTTCCCTCCCGTTCGTCTCCTGTTTCCTCTACAGAACTCCGTTTTGCCGGTTGCCACTTACCGCGCGTTTACCGATCACGCGGCGCGCCTCGGCTACTTCTTGACCAGACCTTTGGACTCCAGATACTCCTTGGCCACGTCCTCGGGCTTGGCGCGCTCGGCGTCGACCTTGAGGTTCAACTGCGCGAGATCCGCGGTCGTCAGGGCGTCCGTCAGCTTGCCGAGGGCATCGGCTATCTCCTGCGCACCGGCGTCCTTGGCATTGACCACCGGCAGTACGTTGTCCGCGTTCTGGAGCTTCTTGTCGTCCTCCAGCACCACGAGTCCGTAACTGTCGAGCGTGCCGTCGGTGGTGGAGCTGAGGGCCATCTGGTCGACGCCGTCCTTGACCGCCTGCTTGGACTGCGGTGTGCCGACTCCCTTGGGGTCGATGCCCGCCACGTCGATGCCGTAGGTCTTCTTGAGACCCGGCGCGCAGAAGGGCCGTACCTCGCACTCGTCGCCTGCGGCGATCTTGACTTTGATCTTGGATTTTCCAAGATCGGAAAGGGTCTTGAGGTTGTTCTTGTCCGCGAATTCCTTGCTGACCGCGAAGGCATTCTGGTCCACGGCCTGGCCGGCGGGGAGCACCTTCAGCCCGCGCGGCTCGGCGAGCTTCTTCAGCTCGGCGACGGTCGCGGCGGCGTCGCTGGAGGCGAGGGGCTTCTCCTGCGCCGCGTCGGCCCCGTTGACCTTGGCGTTGAGGAATTCGGTGATCGTCGCGGCGTATTCGGGCACCACGTCGATCTCGCCCTTCTCCAGGGACGGTTCGTACAGCTCACGGTTCTTCACGGTCGTGACGGACGTGGCGTAGCCGGCGTCGCCCAGGATCTGGGCGTACAGCTCCGCCAGCACCTTGGACTCCGTGAAGGCGGCGGCGCCGACGACCAGGGAGCCCTTCTTCCCCGACCCGGCGGCCGCGTCGGATCCGGAACCGGAGTCCGTGCCGCTCTTGTTCTTCTCCAGGCTGTCACCGCCGCACGCGGCGAGTGACACGGTCAGCGCGGCGACGGCCAGTACGGCGCTCGCGAAACGCGAGGTTCTGCTCATGATGGTCCACTCTCCAAAAGGGGCGAAAAGCCTGTCTCACACGGTCGTCGTCGCACCGTGGTCGGTCGCACGGTCGGGCGTGCGCGCGGGGGTCCCGCCGTCGGCGGGAGTGTCGGCACCCGGGTCGGCCGGGGTTCCGGTGAGGGACGGCGCCGGGTCGATCAGGCGGTCCAGCGCCACCAGCGCGCCCTCCACGAGCAGCGCCAGGAGTGCGACGAGGAGCGCGCCCGCGACCACCTGCCCGGTGTCGTACGTGTTGAACCCCGCGGTGATGATCCGGCCGAGCCCGCCCTGGCCCACCATCGCGGCGATGGTGGCCGTGGCCACCACCTGGACGGCGGCCGACCGGAGCCCGGTCATGATCATCGGGTAGGCGAGGGGCAGCTCCACACGGACGAAGACCTGGCGCCCGGACATCCCCATGCCCCGCGCCGCCTCCACCACCGCCGGGTCCACCTCGCGCATGCCCACATAGGTGTTGGTCAGCAGGGGCGGCACCGCGAAGAGCACCAGCGCGATGATCGTGGGCACCGAGCCCGAGTTGCGCAGCGGCGAGACCATGAAGAGCGCGAGCACGGCGAAGACGGGGACCGCCCGCCCCACGTTGGAGATGTTGATCGCGAGCGCGCCGCCCTTGCCGAGGTGTCCCAGGAAGAGGGCCAGCGGCAGGGCTATCGCGCAGGCGAGCGCCAGCGCGACCCCGCTGACGACGACATGCTCCTCCAGCCGGTGCCACACCCCGCCGTCGCCCGACCAGTTGGCGCCCGTCGTCAGCCAGCCCCACGCGTCCCCGAGGACACCCATGGTCACCCCACCGCCTTCGCCGGGCGCGTGCGTATGCGGGTCCAGGGCGTCAGCGCCCGCTGGACCCCGAGCAGCAGCAGGTCGGCGGTGACGGCGAGCAGCACGCACAGCACGGACGCCGTCAGGACCTGGGCCTTGAAGAAGCTCTGCAAGGCGTCCTCGATGAGATTGCCGAGCCCGCCGCGCCCCACGATCGAGCCGACCGTCGTCAGCGCGACCGTCGACACCGTGGCGATCCGCACACCGGCCATGAGCGCGGGCAGCGCGAGCGGCAGCTCGACCTCCCACAGCAGCCGGCCCGGTCCGTATCCCATCCCGCGGGCCGCTTCCCTGGCCTCTTCCGGCACCGATGCCAGCCCCGCCATGATGTTCCGGACGAGAATGGTCAGCGAATAGAGCACCAGGCCCGTGATCACCAGACCGGCCGAGAGCCCGAAGAGCGGCAGCAGCAGCGAGAACATCGCGAGCGAGGGAATCGTGTAGAGCAGGGTCGTCAGGCCCAGTACGGGGGCGGTGAACGAGGGCCTGCTGCGCGCGAGCAGCGCGAGCGGAAATGCGACCAGCACTCCGATGACGACCGAGACCACCGTGATCCACACGTGCTGGACCGTGGCGTCGATCAACTCCTGGCTACGGGAGCGCAGATATTCTCCGCAGATCCAGTCGTTCGCCGCCAGGCATCCTTGCGTACCCATCCACCCCGCCTCCCCGTCCGGCCGCGCCCACACGCGTCGGCCTCCACAACCTCCGACCCGGGCGACCCTATCCCCGACCTCTGACATTCGCGGAAGCCCGCCACATTCCAGCAACATTGCCTTCACACAACGCGCCGCACAATGGGGAACCATGATCCGATTCGAGCATGTCACCAAGCGGTACCCGGACGGCACCACCGCGGTGGACGATCTCTCCTTCGAGGTCTCCGAAGGCGAACTGGTCACGCTCGTCGGACCTTCCGGCTGCGGCAAGACCACGACCATGAAAATGGTCAACCGCCTCATCGAACCGTCGGAGGGGCGGATATTCCTCGACGGGGACGACATATCCGCGATCGATCCGGTCAGCCTCCGGCGCCGTATCGGCTATGTCATCCAGCAGGTCGGCCTCTTTCCGCACAAGACGGTCCTGGAGAACACCGCGACCGTCCCCCATCTCCTCGGCTGGCAGCGTGCCAAGGGCCGGGCGCGCGCCGCCGAACTCCTCGACCTGGTCGGACTGGACCCGTCCGTCTACGGCGACCGCTACCCCGAGCAGCTCTCGGGCGGCCAGCGCCAGCGCGTGGGGGTGGCCCGCGCCCTCGCCGCCGACCCGCCCGTCCTGCTGATGGACGAGCCGTTCGGCGCGGTCGACCCCGTCGTACGCGACCACCTCCAGAGCGAGTTCCTCAGGCTCCAGGCAGCCGTGCGCAAGACCGTGCTGTTCGTCACGCACGACATCGAGGAGGCCGTCCGGCTCGGCGACCGTATCGCCGTCTACGGACAGGGCAGGATCGAGCAGTTCGACGCCCCGGCGGCGGTGCTCGGCGCCCCGGCCACCCCGTACGTCGCGGACTTCGTCGGCGCGGACCGCGGCCTGAAGCGGCTCTCGGTCACCCCCATCGAGGAGGGCGACCTCGAACAGCCGCCCGTCGTCCATCTCGACGACCCGCTCGCCCGCGCCGCGGCGAAGCTGGCCGGGCAGGGCGCGCGCTGGGCCGTCGTCCTGGACTCCGACGACAACCTGCACGGCTGGCTCGCCGCCGAACAGGCGACCCGGGCCGCCGGCGGTGGCCCGGCCGCCCCGGGAGCGTCGGGGACCGTACGGGAGCACGCCCGCCGGATGGAGGCGTGGCTGCCGGTCGGCGCCTCGCTCAAGCAGGCGTTCGCCACGATGCTCCAGCACGACGCCGGGTGGATAGCGGTCATCGACCGGGAGGAGACGGGGCGGTTCCTCGGGGTCCTCACCCCGGCGCGGCTGCACGAGGCGCTGCGCCGGTCGATCGACGCGGACGCGCAGGCCATCGACCGTACGGAGGTCGAGCTGGAGACCGTCAGCAAGCTCGTCGCACCGTGAGGAGCCGCCCCGGTCCGCGCTGAGCCCGCTCAGTTCGCGCTGAGCCTGCCGGACATCCACTCCAGGGCCGGCGGGATCTCCCGGCGCCAGGTGTTGAAGTTGTGCGCGCCGCTCCCGAGGATGATCGACGACACCTGCGCGGGCGCCTTGACCTTCCGGATGAACCGCTCGGTGTCCTGGAGGTTCCGCTCGCCCTTCCTGGAGCTGGTGACGAGCAGCGACGAGTCGCCCTGGCGCACATGGTCCAGGCTCCACAGCAGGTCGGCGCGGTCGCGCAGCCGCTGGTCGCCGTGGAAGAGATCGCCGGTCGTCGGGTCCTCCGCCGCCTTGTAGTACGCGGAGAGCCCGGCGCCCACCGAGTACTGCTCCGGGTGGTGCAGGGCGATCTTCAGCGCGCAGTAGCCGCCGGTGGAGTTGCCGATGATGCCCCAGTTGCGGGGCGCGGCCTTGACCCGGTACGTCGCCGAGACGGCCCGGGGCAGGTCCGCGCCGAGGAACGTCTCGGTCTGCGGGCCGCCGGGCACGTCGACGCACTCGGTGTCGCGCGGCGGCGCCACGGTGGGCCGCAGCATCACCAGGATCATCGGCTGCATCTTGCCGTGCCTGGCGAGCTGCCAGGCGGTCGTCGGGTAGTTCAGGCCCTTGATCAGGTTCTCGGCCACGCCCGGGTAGCCGGTGAGCACCACCGCGGCCGGGAACGTCTGCTTCGCGAACTGCGGCTGGAAGTACTCGGGCGGCAGATAGACGTACGCGGTGGAGTCGATCCCCGACGCCGCTCCCGCCACGGCGACCTTCTGGATCTCCCCCGCCATCGCCGGCCGGACCGCGCCGGGCACCGCCGTGCGCTGTGTGTCCATGATCGTCACATGCCTGCCGTCCGCCACCGCGTGGCCGACCACGGAACCCAGCTCCTGCTCCTGGCCGAAGAGATCTCCCCAGGTGCCGTAAAACAGGAAGTACTGGTTGGCAGCCAGGCCCACCGCGGCGAAGATCGCCACCTGGGTGGCGAAGGTGAGGCCGATCCTGCCGAGCACGGCCCGCGCCGTACGCCGCGAAAGCCGCGGCCAGAGCCAGATGGTCGCGACGAACAGCGCCACGGCCAGCAGGACGGCCAAGGCCAGAACCTTACGACTGGTAAGACCCATGTCGACCGAGCTTTCTTCCGTGAGATTTTCCCGGATGCAGAGGAACCCTCCCCCCGAAAGCCCCGTCCTAGAGGGCGCAAAATGTCCGGGCCCGCGAAGAAGAAGCGGACTCGGGCCCACACTCTCTCGCGGAGCCACGGGAAGCGATGTCTGTGACGCTAGATGGGGATAAATCAGGATCGGTTCCGGATCGGTCGGGGCAGTCCACCGGGACGCCCTCCAACAAGTCGCCCAAATCCCCGCAGCACCCGCAGGGCTCACAGCAACCGCAGCAACCGCAGTCCCTCGCGCGCCGCCTGCTCCGCGGCCCTCACCCCGAGTCGGTCCCCTGGCTCGTCGGCACGGCCTGCGCCTTCATCGGTCTCGTCGACATCACCGCGGGCGTCTTCCCGCGCTTCCGCCACAGCCGGATGCACTCCCTCGCCGAGGTGCTGCCCGGGGCGCTCGGCCCCTTCGCCGCCGCGCTCTCGCTGAGCGCCGGCGTACTCCTGCTGCTGCTCGCGCACGGGCTCAAACGGCGCAAGCGCCGCGCCTGGCGGGCCACCGTGTTCCTGTTGCCGGTGGGAACCGTCGCCCAGTTCGGCTACCGGCACTCCCTCATCGGCGCCCTGCTCTCGCTGGGGCTGCTCGCCCTGGTGGTGCGCCACCGCGGGGAGTTCGCCGCCCTGCCCGACCCGCGCAGCCGCTGGCGGGCGCTGGCGAACTTCGTCGTGATGGGCGCGGGGTCCATCGGCCTCGGCCTGGTCATCGTCAGCGTCCACCCGCACCGCACCATCGGTAACCCGAGCCTGTCGGAACGGCTCGAACACGTGCTGTACGGGCTGTTCGGCGTCGACGGCCCCATCGACTACCGGGGGATGGTCAGCGGCACGGTCGGCTACTCCCTCGGCGCGCTCGGCCTGCTCACCGCGCTCACCACCGCCTATCTCGCCTTCCGGCCCGCACACCCGGTCGCGCACCTCACCGCGGACGACGAGCGGCGGCTGCGCGCCCTGCTCGACCGGCACGGCGGCCGCGACTCGCTGGGCCACTTCGCGCTCCGCCGCGACAAGGGCGTGGTCTTCTCGCCCAGCGGCAAGGCGGCCGTCTGCTACCGCGTGGTCTCCGGGGTGATGCTCGCCAGCGGTGACCCCATCGGCGACGTGGAGGCGTGGCCCGGCGCCATCGAACGCTTCATGGACGAGGCGAAGGCCCACTCCTGGACCCCGGCCGTGATGGGGTGCAGCGAGACCGGCGGCGCGGTCTGGACCCGCGAGACGGGGCTCGACGCGCTGGAGCTGGGCGACGAAGCGGTGGTGGACGTGCCGGATTTCTCCCTGCGCGGCCGCGCGATGCGCAACGTACGCCAGATGGTGACACGCATCGAGCGGGCCGGCTACGTCACCCGGGTACGGCGCGTCGGTGACCTCTCCGACGACGAGGTGGAGCGGATCCGCGGCGCCGCCGACGACTGGCGCGGTACGGACACGGAGCGCGGCTTCTCCATGGCGCTGGGCCGGATCGGCGACCCCGCAGACGGCGACTCGGTGATCGCCACCGCGCACCGGCCGGACGAGGAGGCGCCGGGCCCGTACGGCGACCTGAAGGCGGTGCTCCACTTCGTCCCGTGGGGGACGGACGGGATGTCCCTGGACCTGATGCGCCGCGACCGCTCCGCCGACCCCGGCATGAACGAGCTGCTGATCGTCGCCGCGCTGGGCGCCGCGCCCGCGCTGGGCGTGGTGCGGGTCTCGCTCAACTTCGCGATGTTCCGCTCGGCCCTGGCCCGCGGCGAACGCCTGGGCGCGGGCCCCGTGCTGCGCGGCTGGCGCGGGCTGCTGGTCTTCCTCTCGCGTTGGTTCCAGATCGAGTCGCTGTACCGCTTCAACGCCAAGTTCCAACCGCGCTGGGAACCGCGTTACGTGGTCTTCCGCTCCCCCGGCGACCTGCCGCGGATCGGGTTCGCCGCGATGCAGGCGGAGGGCTTCGTGACGCTGTCGCTCCCGCGCCCGCTGCGCCGCCTCGGCCGCACCAGGCGCCACCCGCCCGGCGGTGGCCGCACCCCCGGCACCGGCCCCGCCGACCGCCGCCCCGACCCCGGGGTCCGTACGGCGCGGGAGATGGCGTAGGGGTTCCCCCTGGGGCCCGCGGAACGACCGGCCCCAGGGTGGGGCATATGAGCAGGCCCCAAGGTAGGGCGTATGAGCAGGCCCTAGGGTGGGGCATATGAGTACGTTGCGCGGGCGCGGCACGGTCCAGGGGCTGCCGGAGTGGGACCGGTGTGCGGTCATGGGGGTCATCAATGTGACGCCCGACTCCTTCTCCGACGGCGGTCGCTGGTTCGACACCACCGCCGCCGTCAAACGCGGCCTGGATCTCGTCGCCGCGGGCGCCGACCTGGTCGACGTCGGCGGCGAGTCGACGCGGCCCGGCGCGACGCGGGTCGACGAGGACGAGGAGCTGCGGCGCGTCGTCCCCGTCGTGCGGGGCCTGGCGTCCGAGGGGGTCACCGTGTCCGTCGACACGATGCGCGCCTCCGTCGCCGAGCGGGCCGTCGCCGCGGGCGCGGCGCTGGTCAACGACGTCAGCGGCGGGCTCGCCGACCCTGCGATGGTGCCCGCGGTCGCCGCCGCCGGGGTGCCGTTCGTCGTGATGCACTGGCGCGGTTTCAGCGAGGAGATGAACAGCCGCGCGGTCTACGAGGATGTCGTCGCCGAGGTCCTCACCGAACTGCGCGCGCGGATGGACGCGGTGGTCGCGGGCGGTATCGCCCCCGAGCGCCTCGTGGTCGACCCCGGGCTCGGCTTCGCCAAGCGGGCCGAGCACGACCTGGAACTCCTCGCCCACCTCCCCGAGCTGCGCTCGCTGGGCCGTCCGCTGCTGGTCGCCGCCTCCCGTAAACGGTTCCTCGGCCATGTCCTCGCGGGCGGTGACGGCGCCCCGCCGCCCGCCCGGGAGCGCGACGCGGCCACCGCCGCGGTCTCCGCGATCGCCGCCCACCGGGGCGCCTGGGCGGTCCGGGTCCACGAGGTACGGGCGACCGCCGACGCGGTCCGGGTGGCCCGCGCCGTCGAAGGAGCCCAAGGCCCGGCCCGGGAGGACCGCGAAGCGGCCGGGGGCGAGCGGTGACCGCGCGTATGGAGAGCGGGGTGCCGGACGACGGCGGGCCCACGGACAGCGAGCGGGTCGAGCAGGCCAACACCACGTTCTACGAGGCGATGGAACGCGGTGACATCGAGGCCCTGTCGGGGCTCTGGCTGGACGGCGAGGACTCCGGCATCTCCTGCGTCCACCCGGGCTGGCCGGTGCTGAGCGGGCGCGGTGACGTGCTGCGCTCGTACGCCCTGATCATGGCGAACACCGAGTACATTCAGTTCTTCCTCACCGATGTCGAGGTCTCCGTGGGCGCCGACACCGCCCTGGTGACCTGCACCGAGAACATCCTCAGCGGCGGCCCCGCCGAGGACGGCAATGAGCTGGGACCGCTGGTGGGCCAGCTCGTCGTCGCGACGAACGTGTTCCGGCGCACACCGGAGGGGTGGAAGATCTGGTCGCACCACGGTTCACCCGTTCTGACCGAAACCGACGACGACGGCGAGAAGGGCGCGAACGGCGGGAACGGCGGGAACGGCGGGAACGGCGACAACATGGACGACGTGCCACCCGCGTGAGGGGGTAAGGGGTCCGTGTGGATTGACCGCGAGAACCCGCGGGTAGGGGCGCCTACCAGTTGTGCGGCGCCCTTCCCCGTCACCCCGCGGGGCGGCACTGTCGGTGGCCGCAGGTAGATTCACATATGGGCACAGGGCCGCACCCGTTCGCGACCGGGTGCCCCGACGACCAACGACAGCAGGAGTGATTCGCGTGGATCGTGTCGCGCTGCGCGGCCTCAAGGCTCGCGGGCACCATGGCGTCTTCCCCCGGGAGCGCGAGGAGGGGCAGACCTTCATCGTGGACCTGGTGCTCGGCCTCGACACCCGGCCCGCGGCGGCCGACGACGACCTGGCGAAGACCGTCCATTACGGCATCGTGGCGGAGGAGGTCGTGGAGGTCGTCCAGGGGGAGCCCGTCGACCTGATCGAGACCCTGGCGGAACGCATCGCCCAGAGCTGCCTGAAACACGACGGCGTCCAGGAGGTCGAGGTGGTCGTGCACAAACCGGACGCCCCGATCACCGTGCCCTTCGACGACGTGACCATCACCATCACCCGGAGTCGAGTATGAGTCTGTTTCCATCGAACGGGCCGCAGAGCGACCCCACGGTCCAGCCGGTGCCCGCCTCCGTGGTCGCCCAGGTGGACGCCGCGGACAGCACGCTGTCCAACCCGCAGCGGGCCGTGGTGGCCCTCGGCTCCAATCTCGGGAACCGGCTGGAGACCATCCAGGGCGCCATCGACGCCCTGGAGGACACCCCCGGCGTCCGGGTCAAAGCGGTCTCCCCGGTGTACGAGACGGAGCCCTGGGGCGTCGACGCCGGCTCCCAGCCGTCGTACTTCAACGCGGTGGTGGTCATCAAGACGACGCTGCCGCCGTCCTCACTGCTGGAGCGCGGCCAGGCCATCGAGGAGGCCTTCGACCGGGTCCGTGACGAGCGCTGGGGGCCGCGCACGATCGACGTGGACATCCTGACGTACGCGGACGTCGTCTCGGACGACCCGCGGCTCACCCTTCCGCATCCCCGCGCCCACCAGCGCGCCTTCGTCCTCGCCCCGTGGCACGACGTGGATCCGGAGGCACAGGTCCCGGGCCGTGGCCCGGTGGCCGACCTGCTGACCGATGTCGGCCAGGAGGGTGTGCAGCCCCGGTCCGACCTGGAACTGCGCCTGCCCGAATAGTCGTACGGGACGGCCCGTTAGGCTCTGCGAGGCGGGCCGGCTCGGGCGGGTCCGGGTCGGGGCGGATCGGTTCGGGGCGGATCGGTTCGGCGGAGCGAAGTGAAGGGCGGCTTTCTCGGTGAAGCAGTTGCGGATCGGCGTCCTCGCCGGCCTGTTCGTGGTGGCTGGTGTGCTCTCGTGGGCGGCCGCCCGCCTCTGGGACGCATTCGGCACCCTGCCGAGCGTGCCGCTCGCGGCGCCCATCGTGCTCGCCGCGATCGCCGCGGTCCTCGCCGCGACGGCGCTCTCCCTGCGCTCCCGGCTCAAGGCCCAACGGGAGCGCCGCCCGGGCGCGCGGGGCGTCGATCCGCTGATGGCGGCCCGCGCCGTGGTCTTCGGCCAGGCGAGCGCGCTGGTCGCCGCCCTGGTCTCGGGGCTGTACGGCGGTACGGGCGTCTTCCTGCTCGGCTCCCTCGACATCCCCGCCCGCCGCGACCAAGCCATCTACGCGGCCTTCTCCGTGCTGGCGGGCATCGCGGTGATCGTCGCGGCGTTCTTCCTCGAACGGGTCTGCAAGCTCCCCGAGGACGGCAACGGCGAGGGACACAAGAACGGCGCCGCCCCGGCCGGGCCCGCCTGACCCGGGCCCCGGTCCGCGGCAGCGCCCGTTAACGGGCCAGGATCAGGCTCATCGCCTCGGCACGGGTCGCCGGATCGCGGAGCTGGCCGCGTACGGCCGAGGTGATCGTCTTCGCACCCGGCTTCCGTACGCCGCGCATCGACATGCACATGTGCTCGCACTCGATGACCACGATCACCCCGCGCGGCTCCAGGATCTCCATCACGGACTCGGCGATCTGCGTCGTCAGCCGCTCCTGGACCTGCGGCCTGCGGGCGTAGACGTCCACGAGCCGGGCCAGCTTCGACAGCCCGGTGATCTTGCCGTCCGTCGACGGGATGTAGCCGACGTGCGCGACCCCGACGAACGGGACGAGATGGTGCTCACACGTGGACGTCACCTCGATGTCCTTCACCATGACCATCTCGTCGTGGCCCAGGTCGAACGTGGTCGTCAGCACGTCCTCGGGGTTCTGCCACAGCCCCGCGAATATCTCCTTGTACGCGCGGGCCACCCGGCCGGGGGTGGCCCGCAGCCCCTCGCGGTCCGGGTCCTCCCCGACCGCGATCAGCAGCTCACGCACGGCATTCTCGGCCCGCTTCTCGTCGAACTCGCGGACCAGGTTCTCCCCGTCCAGCGTCACCGGGTCGGTCATGTGTGCCTCGTTCCTGTGCCGTCCTCGTGTGCGGTCATACGAATGCCGCGCCCCCACAGGCTAAAACCTGGGGGACGCGGCATCCATTCCGGGCCCTCGGACGGCCCGGCCCGCTGTCAGCTCTCCGGACGTTCCTCCGGAACCGCCTCGGTGGGCGTCTCACCGGAAGTCACGGCGGGCATCCCGCCGTTGGACCCCGAGGCGCCGTTGGTCAGCGCCAGCTCCTTGGGCGAGAGCACCGGCGGACGCGTCGACGGCGTACGCCGCGACGAGCCGGTCCACGCCGGACGGGACGGGCGCTTCACGATGGTCGAGAAGATCTCCGCGATCTGCTCCTTGTTGAGCGTCTCCTTCTCCAGGAGCGCCAGGACCAGATTGTCGAGTACGTCACGGTTCTCGACCAGGATCTCCCACGCCTCGTTGTGCGCGGTCTCGATGAGCTTCTTGACCTCTTCGTCGACGAGCGCGGCGACCTCTTCCGAGTAGTCGCGCTGGTGCGCCATCTCCCGGCCGAGGAACGGTTCGGTGTTGTCGCCGCCGAACTTGATCGCGCCGAGCCGCTCGGTCATGCCGTACTGCGTGACCATCGCCCGCGCCGTGGCCGTCGCCTTCTCGATGTCGTTGGCCGCGCCGGTGGTCGGGTCGTGGAAGACCAGCTCCTCCGCCGCGCGCCCGCCCATCATGTAGGCGAGCTGGTCGAGCATCTCGTTGCGCGTGGTGGAGTACTTGTCCTCGTCGGGCAGGACCATGGTGTAGCCCAGGGCCCGGCCGCGGGACAAGATCGTGATCTTGTGCACCGGGTCGGAGTTCGGAGACGCCGCGGCGACCAGGGCGTGACCGCCCTCGTGGTACGCGGTGATCTTCTTTTCCTTCTCGGACATGATCCGGGTCCGCTTCTGCGGGCCCGCCACGACGCGGTCGATCGCCTCGTCCAGGGCGTGGTTGTCGACGAGCTTCCCGTCACCGCGCGCCGTCAGGAGCGCGGCCTCGTTCAGCACGTTCGCCAGGTCGGCGCCGGTGAAGCCGGGCGTACGACGGGCGACGGCGCCCAGGTCGACGTCCGGGGCGACCGGCTTGCCCTTCTGGTGGACCTTGAGGATCTCCAGACGGCCCTGCATGTCCGGACGGTCCACGGCGATCTGCCGGTCGAACCGGCCCGGGCGCAGCAGCGCCGGGTCGAGGATGTCCGGCCGGTTGGTGGCGGCGATCAGGATGACGCCGCCCTTCACGTCGAAGCCGTCCATCTCCACCAGGAGCTGGTTCAGCGTCTGCTCGCGCTCGTCGTGCCCGCCGCCGAGGCCCGCGCCGCGGTGCCGGCCGACGGCGTCGATCTCGTCGACGAAGACGATCGCCGGGGCGTTCGCCTTGGCCTGCTCGAAGAGGTCGCGCACCCGGGAGGCGCCGACACCGACGAACATCTCGACGAAGTCGGAGCCCGAGATCGAGTAGAACGGCACTCCGGCCTCGCCGGCGACGGCGCGGGCCAGCAGCGTCTTGCCCGTACCGGGCGGGCCGTAGAGCAGCACACCCTTCGGGATCTTGGCGCCGACAGCCTGGAACTTCGCCGGTTCCTGGAGGAATTCCTTGATCTCGTGGAGTTCCTCGACCGCCTCGTCGGACCCCGCCACGTCGGCGAAGGTCGTCTTCGGGGTGTCCTTGGTGATGAGCTTGGCCTTGGACTTCCCGAACTGCATGACGCGCGATCCGCCGCCCTGCATCTGATTCATCAGGAACAGGAAGACCACGACGATCAGCACGAAGGGCAGCAGCGAGAACAGCACCGAGAGGAACGGGCTCTGCTTCGAAGGCGAGACCGTGTAGCCCTTGGTGATGTCACCGTTCTGGAACTTCGTTTGGAGCGTTGCGGCCAGCGAGGATCCCTGATTGCCGATGTAGCTGGCCTGGATCTTGTCGCTGCCCTTGACCTTCAGGCCGTCCTTGAGGTCGACCTTGATGATCTGGTCATCGCCGGTGGTCAGTTTGACCTGCTCGGCCTGGTTCTTGTCGATCGCCTGGACGACCTCACCGGTGTCCACCGTCTTGTAGCCGCCCGAAGAGCCGACGACCTGCATCAACACGACCACGGCGAGGACGGCCAGCACGATCCACATGACCGGCCCACGGAAGTATCGCTTCACGTCCATCCATACGGAGCGAAGTCGCCCCGTCCCTCCTGCCCGTAGGTAAATGCTGCTGTGAGAAAAGACTGTTCCTGGGAAGGTACCCCAGCATCATGGCCCGCGACCGCACGGGACGGCTGACGAACCCGTCTTCCCCTGCTCCAACGGCGCGCGCCGGGGAGAGGTTCCCGGCGGCGGTCGCCGCGGCCCGTCCCAGGTCCCGTGTCAGCCGCCGTAGACATGCGGCGCGAGAGTGCCGACAAAGGGAATGTTGCGGTACTTCTCCGCGTAATCCAGGCCGTATCCGACGACGAACTCATTGGGAATGTCGAAGCCGATCCATTTGACGTCGATCGCGACCTTTGCGGCATCCGGCTTACGGAGCAGGGTGCAGACCTCCAGCGAGGCCGGCTCCCGCGAACCGAGGTTGGAGAGCAGCCACGACAGCGTCAGTCCGGAGTCGATGATGTCCTCGACGATCAGGACGTGCCTGCCCTTGATGTCCGTGTCCAGGTCCTTGAGGATCCGGACCACGCCCGAGGACTGGGTGCCCGCCCCGTACGAGGAGACGGCCATCCAGTCCATCGTCACGGGGGTGGACAGGGCCCGCGCCAAGTCCGCCATGACCATCACGGCGCCCTTGAGGACACCGACGAGAAGCAGATCCTTGCCTGCGTACTCCGCGTCGATCTTCGCGGCCAGTTCGGCCAGCTTCGCGTCGATCTCTTCCTTGGTGATGAGCACCGACTGGAGGTCGTTGCCCATGTCCTTGTCGTCCACCCGCATCACTTTCGTTGTCGGCCAGGGGTCCGGGGCCGGACGGAAGTGCTCGAACACGTCCTGGCGGCCCGGGAGACACAGCCGTAGTGCGTCAGCGCTTCAGCCCTGCCGGATGACCAGTCTGCCACCCTGCCTCCTGGCCTCCACGCGGCCGGGCAGATTGATGGCTCCCTGGCCGCGCCAGCCCGTGATCAGGCGGTCGACCTCTTCGATGTGACGGGCGAACAGCGAACCGGCCGGGGCGCCCGCGGCGATGGCCGCCCGGCGCAGCACCCGGCGGCGGACGGCGGGCGGCAGCGCGTACAGCCCCGCGCAGGCGAGCTGCCCCGTCTCGTCCCGTACGGTCCCCTCCGCGTCGGCGGCCCAGGCGTCGAGGGCGTCGGCGTCGTCGCGTGAGAGCTGTGCCGTACGGGCGAGGGCCTCGACGACGCCCTTGCCGAGGGCCTTCTCCAGGGCCGGCAGTCCTTCGTGGCGCAGCCGTGAGCGGGTGTAGGCGGGGTCGGCGTTGTGCGGGTCGTCCCAGACGGGGATGGACTGGACCAGGCAGGCCTTGCGGGCGGTCTGCCGGTCGAGCTGGAGGAAGGGGCGCCGGTAGCGTCCGGCCGCCCCCGAGACGGCCGCCATGCCGGACAGGGAGCGGATGCCGGAGCCCCGGGCGAGGCCGAGGAGGACGGTCTCCGCCTGGTCGTCGCGGGTGTGGCCGAGGAGGACGGCGACGGCACGATGGCGTTCGGCGGCGTCGTCGAGGGCGGCGTAGCGCGCGTCCCTGGCGGCGGCCTCGGGGCCGCCCGCCCGGCGTCCGCCGCCTCCCGCGTTCGGGGCGCTGTGCGCCACCCTCGTCGATTCGAGTCCCACGGTGACGGCGACGGACTCGACGGGGTCGAGGCGCATGGCGCGGAGCCGGGCGACGACCTCGGCGGCGCGGAGGTCGGAGCCGGCCTGGAGGCCGTGGTCGACGGTGACGGCGCCCGCCCGTACGCGGAGCTTGGGCGCCTCGAAGGCGAGGGCGGAGGCGAGCGCCATGGAGTCGGCGCCGCCGGAGCAGGCGACGAGCACGAGCGGGGGTTCGTCGGCGGTGAGGGGGGAGTGCGGGGTCGGGGATGTGTGCGGGAGCGAGGAAGCGTGCGGGAGCGGGGAGGCGTGCGAGGTGGCGGAGAGGAGTTCGGCGTGGTCGGTGAGGACCTCGTGAAGTACGCGGCGGACCGCCAGGCGTATCGCCGCGACCGCAGGATGGGGACCCATATCCGGTGCCCTTCGTGATGTTATTTGGGGGGTGCCTCGGTCGGAGAAAGGACGGAGAACGTCACTCAGAGTGCGTCGATGGTGACAGAACCGAGCCATTACCCGAGCATTGCACGCCTATCCCTCACCCACGGTCCCTCGGATGGGTGATACATGAGGCGTCCCCCTGCCACATGTCAGCTCCCGCTCACGAATCCGCCTTACGGTGCACCCGCGCGACCCAGTCCGCGGGTTTGGCGATCTCCGCTTTGGTGGGGAGGGTGTTCGGCGAGGTCCAGACCCGGTTGAAGCCGTCCATCCCGACCTGGTCGACAACGGCCCGTACGAACCGCTCCCCGTCGCGGTACTGGCGGAGCTTGGCGTCGAGGCCGAGCAGCTTGCGCAGCGCGAGGTCGAGCCGGCTGGCGCCACGGGCCCTGCGCTGCTGGAACTTCTCGCGGATCTCGGCGACGGAGGGCACGACCTGCGGCCCCACGCCGTCCATCACGAAGTCGGCGTGGCCCTCCAGGAGGGACATCACGGCGGTGAGCCGGCCCAGGATCTCGCGCTGGCCCGGTGTCTGCACCAGCTCGACGATGCTCCTGCCGTCCTCGTCCCGCTCGCCCTCGGGACGGCCGCCCGCGAGGGACTGGGCGGCCTCGCGCAGCCGCTCGACGACGGTCATCGGGTCGACGTCGGTCTGGTCGAGGAACGACTGGATCTCGCCCTGGAGGTGGTCGCGCAGCCAGGGCACGCCGGTGAACTGCGTGCGGTGGGTCTCCTCGTGGAGCGCGACCCAGAGCCTGAAGTCGTGCGGGTCGACGTCCAGTTCCCGTTCGACGTGGACGATGTTGGGGGCGACGAGCAGCAGCCGGCCGCCGTCCGCGGCCGCCGGGAGATCGCGGGTGGCGGGCGCGAACGTCTCGTACTGGCCGAGGACCCGGGAGGACATGAAGGAGAGCAGCATGCCCACCTCGACGCCGGTGACCTTGCCGCCGACCGCGCCGATGACGGCGCCGCCGGGACCGCCGGGGCGGCGCTCCAGCATCTTCTCGAACAGCGGCTTCAGCAGCTCACGGAAGCCCGCCACGTTCGCCTTGATCCAGCCGGCCCGGTCGACGACCAGGACGGGGGTGTCCGGTGGCTCGTGTCCCTCGGGAATCAGCTTCGTGTACCCGCGGACGTGGTCCTCGGCCGCCTTGGCGTGCCGTCGCAGCTCCGCGACGATCTCGCGCGCCTCGTCGCGGGTCACCTCGGGTCCCGGCCGCGCGAGGCGGGTCGCGGTGGCCACCGCGAGGTTCCAGTCGACCATCTCTGCACCACCGATGCTCGTCATGCGTCAACCGTACGTGGTCGGCCCCGAGAGCGGTGAGGTGTAGGGCGCCCGGTTCTTCCCTTGGTTCGTCCCCTAGGGGACGGGCGGCCACCCGGCTAGGGGGCCGCCGATTCCCTGGCGGGGCGCGGCGCCGGCGGCTCCGAGGGGGCCGTACGCGGGACCAGCGCGGCGGAGAGCCGGTCCAGGGCCGACTGGGCGGTGTCGGGGGCTTCCGTACGCCCGGCCAGGAAGGCGAAGGCGAGGAGCCTGCCGTCGCCGTCGACGACCGTGCCGGCCAGGGCGTTCACGCCGGTGAGCGTGCCGGTCTTGGCCCGGACGAGCCCGGCGGCGGGCGAGGCGTCCCCGTACCGGCTCCTGAGGGTGCCGGTGAACCCGGCGACCGGCAGCCCGGTGAGGACGGGGCGCAGCTCCGGGTGGTCCGGGTCGGCGGCGCGGGTCAGCAGGGCGGTGAGCAGCGCGGCGCTGGCCTTGTCCTTGCGGTTCAGTCCGCTGCCGTCGGCGAAGCGCGTCCCCTTGAGGGGCAGCCGGAGCCGTGCGAGCTCCGCCGTGACGGCCCGGCCCGCGCCCGCGAAGCTCGCGGGTTCGCCGGCGGCGATCGCGGTCTGCCGGGCGAGGGATTCCGCGATGTCGTTGTCGGACTCGGTCAGCGCGCGTTCGACGAGGTCGGACAGGGGCGCGGAGAAGGTGCGCGCGAGCCGTTCCGAGCCCTTGGGGGCCTTGCCCGCGGAGGGCGGCTCGGCGGTGCGTACGCCCCGGTCGCGCAGCAGGCTCGCGAAGGTCCGTGCGGCGTCGCCCGCCGGGTTGCCGCTGCGGGGCGCGGGGCCGGTCGTGGACGCGTCGAGCCGCCCCTGTCCGGCCATCAGGGGGACCACGGGGGCGATGTTGTCGTTGGGGCCGATGGGGTGTTCCCGGGGGCCCGTGTAGAGCGAGGTGTCGTAGCGCAGCTCGACCTTGGTCACGCCGCTGTCGCGCAGTGCGCGGGCGGTGTCGCCGGCGAGGGCGGCCAGCCGCTTCCGGTCGAGGGTGGCGTCCCCGCCGCCGACCAGGGTGAGCCGGCGCCGGTCCGGGGTGGCCTGGACGAGGGTGGGGATGCGGTGGTCGGGGCCGAGCGCGGAGAGCGCCGCGGCCGTGGTCGCGATCTTGATCGTGGAGGCCGGGGTCATCGGGGTGGCGGCGCCCCTGCCGTACAGGACCTCGCCGGTGGCCGTGTCGACGACGGAGGCCGTACGGGAGGGGCCGAGCGCGTCCGCGTCGAGCAGCCTGCCGAGCGTCCGGCCGAAGTCGGGGGAGGCCGTCCCGCGCGCGGACTCGGGGCGCGGCGACTGCGGATGCGCGGACTCGGGGTGCGCGGTGCCGGAGCGGCCGGTGCCGGAGCGGGTGGTGTCGGGGGCGGTGAGCGCGCTGAGCACTCCGGCGGCGCTGGGGGCGGGCGCGGGCGTGCGCGGCGCGGACGGACCGTGATGTGCGCCACCCGCGCGGTCCTGTGCGACCGCCCACTCCCGCTCGGCCTTACGCTGTCCGGAGTCCCAGGGGCCCGCCGCCACCACCGCCACGGCGGCGAGGGCGAGACCGATCGCGGCGGAACCCGCCGTGACCTGCCACGCTTTCGGCTCAACCACGGCTGACCAGCCCCTTTCGCGATCACACTGCTGCGTGGGGGACACTTAACCACTGCGTCTCGCCCCGAGCATGCCAGCCCGGCCAGTAACGGCCTGTCAGGCCGGGGGTGGGGGCCGGTAACCGCAGCACCACCCGGACATTGTGTTGATCATGGAGGAGCCACCCGTGGAGTTCGACGTCACCATCGAGATCCCTAAGGGTTCGCGGAACAAGTACGAGGTGGACCACGAGACCGGTCGGATCCGCCTTGACCGTCGTCTCTTCACCTCGACCAGCTACCCGGCGGACTACGGATTCGTCGAGAACACCCTGGGCGAGGACGGCGACCCGCTGGACGCGCTGGTCATCCTGGACGAGCCGACCTTCCCCGGGTGTCTCATCAAGTGCCGCGCCATCGGCATGTTCCGGATGACGGACGAGGCCGGCGGCGACGACAAGCTGCTGTGCGTCCCGGCCTCCGACCCCCGGGTGGAGCACCTGCGCGACATCCACCACGTCTCGGAGTTCGACCGCCTGGAGATCCAGCACTTCTTCGAGGTCTACAAGGACCTGGAGCCCGGCAAGTCCGTCGAGGGCGCCGACTGGGTCGGCCGCGCCGAGGCCGAGGCCGAGATCGAGGCGTCGTACAAGCGCCTGGAGGCGCAGGGCGGCGCGCACTGACGCGTGCGTTCCACCGTGTGACCGGCGGGCAACCGCCGGGCGGACGACGGGCGGCGTACCCCTCGGGGGGTGCGCCGCCCGTCCGCGTGTGCCCGCCCGCTTCCCGTGCCCATACTGAGCGGACAGCGGGCCCATGGACACAGGGCCGGCCGGCCCTGCGGACGGCATGAGGTGCCGTACGTGCCGTACGCCGGAGACCGTACGCCGGGAACCGTATGCCGCCCAGGACGAGCGGTACGGCGACGAGTGGGTACGAGACAGCGGTACGACAACGAGCCGTACGACAACGAGCTGTACGGCAACTAGCTGTACGACGCACAGCGGTACGACAACCAGCGGTACGACAGGGAGTGAGGACGCAGACCGTGGTGGCCGAGCCGGACCGGTCCGAGGACCGTAAGCCTCCGTCGGACGAGGCACACAGCGCGTTCACCCCGCCGCTCGGGGTGGGACAGCCGCCGGTCCCCGAGGACGACCATCCGACGTCGGAGTTCGCGCTTCCCGACGGCACCACGACCGAGCCGCCGACCGAGCCCGAGGGCTCGGCGTTCGACCTGCCGGGCGGGACCCGCCCCCCGCCGGGAACGGCCCCGGGGGCGGGCGCGGGGGCGGGACTGAGCGGGAGCACGGCGTTCACGCCCGCGCACGGGGTGCCGATGCTCGCGCTGAGCCGGGAGGCCCCCTGGCAGGACCGGATGCGGACGCTGCTGCGGATGCCGGTCGGGGACCGCCCCGTACCGGAGATAGTGCAGCGCCACGACGACCAGGGGCCCGCCGTCCCGCGCGTCCTCGACCTGACGCTGCGCATCGGCGAGCTGCTGCTCGCGGGCGGTGAGGGGGCCGAGGACGTCGAGGCCGCGATGTTCGCGGTCAGCCGGGCGTACGGGCTCGACCGCTGCGAGCCGACCGTCACCTTCACCCTGCTGTCGATCTCCCACCAGCCGTCGCTGGTGGAGGACCCGGTCACGGCGAGCAGGACCGTACGGCGGCGGGGCACCGACTACACCCGGCTGTCGGCCGTCTACACGCTCATCGACGACATCACCACCGAGGACACGGACACCACGCTGGAGGAGTCGTACCGGCGGCTCGCGGAGATCCGCCGCAACCGGCACCCGTACCCCGGCTGGGCACTGACCGTGGCGAGCGGGCTGCTGGCCGGTTCGGCCTCGGTCCTGGTCGGCGGCAGTGTGCTGGTGTTCGTGGTCGCGGCGCTCGGCGCGATGCTCGGCGACCGGCTGGCGTGGCTCTGCGCCGGGCGCGGGCTGCCGGAGTTCTACCAGTTCGTGGTGGCGGCGATGCCGCCCGCCGCGATGGGGGTGGCGCTGACCCTGCTGGGTCCGCACGTGCCCTGGGAGGGCCGCCCCTCGGCGGTGATCACCGGTGGTCTCTTCGCGCTGCTGCCGGGGCGGGCGCTGGTGGCCGGCGTGCAGGACGGACTGACGGGGTACTACATCACGGCGGCGGCGCGGCTGCTGGAGGTCATGTACTTCTTCATCGCGATCGTCGTCGGCGTCCTGCTCGTGCTCTATCTGGGGGTCCAGCTCCACGCCGAGCTGAACCCGGAGGCGGCGCTGCACGCGGACGTACGGCCGGTGACGCAGACCCTGGCGGCGGTGACGCTGAGCCTCGCCTTCGCGATCCTGCTCCAGCAGGAACGTTCCACCGTGCTGATGGTGTCGCTGAACGGCGGCGTCGCCTGGGTGGTGTACGCGGCGATGCACGACATCGGCCGGATCTCCCCGGTGGCCGCCACGGCGGTCGCGGCGGGCGTGGTGGGCCTGTTCGGACAGCTCTTCTCGCGCTACCAGTTCGCCTCGGCGCTGCCGTACGTCACGGCGGCGATCGGACCGCTGCTGCCGGGTTCCGCGACCTACTTCGGTCTGCTGGGCTTCGCCCAGAACGAGCTGGACCGCGGGCTCGCCTCGCTCTCCAAGGCGGTGGCGCTGGCGCTGGCGATCGCGGTGGGGGTGAACCTCGGCGGGGAGATCTCCCGGCTGTTCCTCAAGGTGCCGGGCTCGGGCCGGGCGTCGAGCCGCCGCGCGGCCAAGCGGACGCGCGGCTTCTAGTACGACGAGCGGCTGAGGGACCGGCGGACCGGCGGACCGCCCGTGACCGCGCACGCTGACAGACCGGTTGACAGACCAAGTGACAGACCGGCTGACAGACCGCCTAGCGGCGCTGTTCGACCGCTTCGAGGAGCCGGGGGTCCACGGCCAGCGCGTGCAGCGTCTCCCACGACAGCCCGCCGGCCACCTCGGGAACGCCGGCGCCCGACGGATAGCCGGTTCCGTCGAGGCCCCCGCCGCCCCCGCCGCCCGCGCCGCCCCGCGGATTCGCCGGGGTCGCCTCGTCGGTGGCGGCCCGGCTCGGATCGCCCCGCGGTGACCAGGTGGCGTCGCGGGACTGCGGGGCGCTGCCCGCGAGGATCTGGACGGTCCAGCCGTCGGCGGTCAGCCGGGTGATCCCCATGGCGGGGGTGAGGGCGGGGGCGTCGACGTAGTAGGCCAGCACGTCACCGTCCGGGCTTCCCGGCTCGTTCGTCCTGTCCTTCCCGCTGTTCGGGTCGGTGGTGCCGTTCGGGTCGCTCTGTATCGGTCGGCAGTTCTTGACGGAGCCGTCCCATGGCGTGCCGACCGGGGTGCCACCGCCGGTCCGGCACGCGGCCACCGTGTCGCGCGCCCCCGCCGGGGCGGCCGTCTCCGCGGTCCTGGTGACGGACACGTACATCCAGACCGCGTCCCCATCCGGCTCGACCAGCCGGAAGTAACCGCCGGGAACCGGCGGATCCCGCGGCGTCCACGTCTCCAGGGTGCCCAGGTCCTGTACGAGGGGCCGCAGCGACGCGAGCGGGGGAAACCGGCTCTCCCCCGCTCCCGAGGACCCCGACGCGGCGGGCTCCACGGGCCGGTGGAAGGAGCCCAGCAGCGAGGGCAGCGCGGCCGCTCCGCCCGCCAGGACCACCACCGCCGCCGCGGCGCCCAGCGCCGTACCGATCCGGCGCCGCCGCTTGAGCCGCCGCCCCTGGACGATCGCGCCCGGCACCAGATCCGGCATCGGCGGCTCCGCCCCGACGCTCAGCCGTTCCAGCGCCCGCACGACCTCGTTCTCCCCGGTCTCCTCTGTCATCCTCACCACTCCCCCGTCATGTCGCCGGTACGGTGCGACGCCACCGCCAGCGGCGTGTCGCCCAGGATGCGGCGCAGCGCGGCCAGGCCCCGGGAGGTCTGGCTCTTCACCGTCCCCGTCCCGCACCCCAGCGCCGCAGCGGTCTCCTCCACACTCCGGTCCTCCCAGAATCTCAGCACCAGGACCGCCCGGCTGCGCGGCGGCACCTGACGCAGCGCCGCCAGCAGCGTCACCCGCAGATCCGGGTCCTGCGGCGGGGCCGCCACGTCGTACTCCCGCGCCGCCGGACGCTCCCACCAGCGGCGCCGCCGCGTCTCGTCGACGAACGTCCGGTAGAGCACCGTACGGGCGTAGGCGTCCGGGGACTCCGTCCGGCTCACCCGGCGCCACACGGCGTACAGCTTGGCCAGCGTGTGCTGCACCAGGTCCTCGGACAGGTGCCAGTCGCCGCACAGCAGGTACGCCGTCCGGCGCAGCTGGGCCTGGCGGCTGCGTGCGAACTCGTCGAAGGTGACGCCACGCTGCTCAAGGGTCAGAGACACCGGCCGTCACCCTCACCGTCACCGTCGGGCGGCGGGAAAAGGGTCATGTCCTCCAGACGGGACGGGGTTCCGGAAGGGTTGTCACGTCCGGCGAGAAATAATTTCCGGCACGGAACCCCTTCCTCCGTACGGAACCCCTATCCCGCCACGGAACCCCTCCCTCCTTGAACGGCCGTCAGCTGGCGCGCAGCGCGTCGACCGGCTCCATTCCCGCTGCCCGCAGCGACGGATAGAGCCCGGCGAGCAGTCCGACCAGCGCCCCGGCCACCGGAGCGCCCAGCGCCGGGGCCAGGTCCAGTACCGGCGTCCACTCCTGGGCCGCCGCCACCGCGACCACGACCACGATCCCCAGCACCGAGCCGATCGTCCCGCCGAGCAGTCCGATGGTCGTCGACTCCAGCAGGAACTGGCCGGCCACCTGGCGCCGCGACGCGCCCAGCGCGCGCCGCAGGCCGATCTCCCCGGTCCGTTCCATCACGGTCACCAGGGTCACGTTCGCGATGCCGATCGCCCCCACCACCAGCGAGACCAGCCCGAGCACCAGGAACATTCCGTCGACGTCGCCGCGCACCGCGCCGCGCGCCTTCGTCAGATCCGGTGGCGCGGCCACCGCGAGGGAGTCCTGGTGTCCGGGTGCCAGCGCGATCGGCGCCTGCCGGGCCACCTGTTCGGCCGCGCCGAGCGAGGTGTTCACCAGCACCCGGGTGACCGTCGTCAGGTCCAGCCGCTCCGCGGCCGTCGTGGGCGGCAGGATCACGGCGGTGGAGAGCCGCTCCTCCCGCCGTACGGAGCCGAGGATTCCGATCACGGTGTACGACTGGCCCTCGATGAAGACCGCCGGGGCTCCGCCGACCCGCTGGACGCCGAGCAGCCGCGCCGCCTGGTCGCCGAGGACCGCGACCCGGTCGCGCCGGGTGATGTTGCCCTCGTCGTAGAAGCGCCCGGCGGTCATCCGGCCGCGCACGGCCGCCGGCAGCTCCGCCGAGGCGGCGACGACCGCGAGGCCCTGGCCGGAGACGCCCCCGGGCGACGTGATGTCGTTGGCCCTGACCTGGACGTTGGCGGTGGCGCTGGAGTCGGCGAGGGCGGCGGCGGACTCCACCCCGGCCAGCCGTCGCACCGCGTCGGTGCCCGACCACTCCACCAGCGGTACGGGGTCGGGCCCGGGCGGCGGGGGCGGCACCGTCACGGTGACCGAGGTCGCGGCGAGCGCGCTGAACCGGCCTTCGATCTGGTTGCCCGCCGTGGCCGCCACGCCGATGGTGATGACCAGTGTGGCGATCCCGAGAACGGTGCCCAGGGTGGTCAGCGCCGACCGTACGGGCCGGGCCAGCACCCCCGAGAGCGCCTCGGTCCACAGGTCACGCGGATCCATGCGGGGGCGTTCCGCCCGCGCCGGACCCCGGCGGGCGGCCCTCCGTACCGTGGTCACCCGGCCTCCCTGGTGAGGCGGCCGTCGGTGATCCGGACCCGTACGCCGGCCCGGCGGCTCACCTCCTCCTCGTGGGTGATCACCACCAGGGTCATCCCCTGCGCGCGCAGCTCGTCGAAGAGCTCCAGCACCGAGAGCGTGTTCTCGCTGTCCAGGTTCCCGGTCGGCTCGTCGCAGAGCAGCAGCGCCGGGTCGCTCATCAACGCGCGTGCCATGGCGACCCGCTGGCGCTCCCCGCCGGAGAGCCGGTCGGGCCGGAAGCCGACGCGGTGCCCGAGCCCCACCCGCTCCAGCGCCTCACGGGCCCGCGCCCGGCGGCCGCGCCGGTCCCGCCCGGGGCGTGGCCTGCGGTAGGTCTCGGCGAGCATCACGTTCTCGTCCACGGTCCGGTACGGCAGGAGGTGGAACGCCTGGAAGACGAACCCGATCCGGCCGCCCCTCAGCGCCGTACGTTCGAGGTCGCCGAGGCCGGTGGTCTCCACGCCGTCCAGCCGGTACGAACCGGAGGTGGGCCGGTCCAGCAGCCCCAACGTGTTGAGCAGGGTCGACTTGCCGGATCCGGACGGCCCGACGATCGACACATGCTCCCCGCGACGCACGGTCAGGTCGACTGCGCGCAGCGCGTACACGGGCGGGTCGGTGGGGAAGGAACGTGTCACGCCGGTCAGTTCGACGACGGCATCGGCCTCGGCGGCGGGAGCGGCATAGGGGTTGGTACGGGCGTGGGTACCGGCGTCGAGAGCGGTGTCGGAGGCGGCGGCGCGGTCCGGATCGGGGTGCGCCGGCGGGGTGCCCCTCACGCGCCCACCACCACCAGATCGCCCTTCTTCAGCTCCCCGCCCCCGTCCGGCGCCACCTCGACCAGCCCGTCCGCCGCGATGCCCACCGTGACGGGCACCTCCGTGACCCGGCCGGACCGCTGTACCCGTACCCGGGCCTGACCGTCCGCCGAGGTGTGGACGGCCGCGACGGGAACGGCGAGGACCGTGCCCTTCGACGCGCCGACCTTGATGGTCGTCTTCACCGATCCACCGGCGCGGTCACCGAGCGCGCCGCCCGCGGGCACGGTGATCCGCAGCTGGACCGGGGCCGACGGATCGACCGGCTCGGCTTCCCCGCCCTCGTTCTGCTGCCCCTGACTCCGGCCTTGGCCTTGTTCCTGGTCCGGCTCCTGCCCTTGCCCCTGTTCCTGGTCCTCGTTCTTCGAGGACGTCCCGCCGTCTCCGGCGCCGTCGCCGACCGCCTCCAGCTTGCCCACCGCCTTCTTGCCGTCCGGGGTCTCCACCGCCACGGCGAGCCCGGGCCGCAGCAGTTGGGCGTCCGCCCCGGGGACGACCGCCCGGACCAGCAGCTCGGGGCTGGTGACCGTACCGATGTCCCCCGTCGCGGCGTCCCCGGAGCTCACCGCCGCCTTGTCGAGCCGGGCGGGCAGCTCCGGCAGGAAGACGACCTCCCCGGACGGGATCTTCGTGCCGTACGAAGCCTCGAAGTCGCTCAGCGCGCCGTTGGCGGCGTCCAGCGCCTCCTGCGCGGCCTTCCGTTCCAGCTTCCTGACCCGCTCGGTCGAGCCGCCGGTCCCCTCCCGTCCGGTGCCCTCGGCCTCGCCGGAGTCGTCGCCTCCGCCTCCGCCGCTGCCGCTGCCGCTGTTGAGCAGCGTCACCTGCGCGCCGGTCACCGCCTGCCGCAGCTCGGCGAGCCGTCGACGGTCGGCCGCGGTCGGCTCGTGGGCCGGATACCCCTTGCTCCTGTACCAGCGGGTGACCGCCGAGGCCGTCCCCGACCGGTAGGTGCCGCTGACCGCCCCCGGCTCGAAGCCGATCCGCCGGAGCGCCTGCTGAAGCTGGGTCACGTCGTCGCCGGTGGTACCCGGTGCGATCGTGCGGTACATCGGAACGGTCCCCTTCAGGACGAGTACGGGACGGCCGCTCACCGCCATCAGTACGTCGCCCTCCTTGAGCACCGTCCCGGCGACGGGCGCCTTGGTGACGCGCTGCTGGGTGCCCTCCTCCTCGGGGCCGCCGGCGGAGCCGACCGGGCCCGCCAGCCTGAGAGGCCTGGGCGAGCCGTACTCCAGTGAGCCCGACGCCACCACGGTCGCGGTGAGGGGACGCTCCTCGACGGTCACGGTCACCGGCCCCGCCGCGGGGGGCTTGTGGGCGGCGGCGACGTCGGCGGGCGACCGTACCTGCGTACCGGCGAACCAGCCGCCCGCGCCGACCAGGACGACCACCCCGATGAGCGCTCCCAGCTTCCTGCGGTTGGCGGCGCCCGCCTCCGTACGTACGGAACCGTCCGCATTGCCCCGACGCCCGTGCCCGGCGCTCACCCCTGCCCCTCGGAGTGGGGGTTCGCCTTGAGCTTGGGGAAGTAGGCCGCCCGGAACTTCTTGCCGCACTTCAGGTCCTTCATGGCGGCGTCGACCTCCTCGGCGAACAGGGACTTCAGCCTGTCCGCGGCCAGAGCGGCCGTGCCGTCGGCGGGCAGCCTGGCGCTGAGACCGAACTTGACCGTGTCGACGATGCCGGTCGGCTGGGTGGTCTCGGGCCTCAGTCCCTCCCCGGTCAGGCAGGACGCGTATGCCTGCGCGAGCCCGACCAGCTCGGGGTCACCGTTGAGGCGCTGCCCCGCGCGTGTGTTCTCCTCGTCCTTGGCGTTCTGCTCCTTGGTGAGCTCGGCGGCGCTCTTCTCCGGCCCGTACACGGCCGTGTTGGCCTCCTTCGTACAGCCGGTCTCCTTGGGCGGGGTCGTGTCGCCGGGGGCCAGGGCACCGGGCTGCCCCAGCGCCTTGAAGTAGGCGCTCTCCTGCGCGGGGGTGAGCGTGGCGCGGTAGGCGCTGTTGGGGTTGGCCAGCTTCTTCTCCTCGGCCGCGCTGTTCGGGGCCTGCGGGTCGTCTGGGTAGACGGCGCCCGCGTAGAGGCCGAAACCGTACTTCTGCCGGTACTGCCCGGCCAGCTCGTAGTCGCGCCCGTCGAGCGCCTTCGAGGACTCGGACTCGTCCAGGACGTACGGGGTGTAGGTGAAGCCCTGCTTCTTCATGCAGGCCGCGACGGCGTTCTCGACGAGGTACCGCTGCTTGGTCTCCTGGTCGGCGCCCGCAGGGACGGCCAGTTCACCGCTGCCCGACCCGGAGGACGCGTCGGTGCCGTCGCCGGCGGTGGCGCCGGAACGGGCCCCGGAAGCGGAGCCCGCGGCGTCGGCGCCCTCGCCACCGCAGGCGGCGAGGAGCGGCAGCAGGCCGACCGCCAGGACGGTGACCGCGAGGGAACGCTTTTTCTCTGTCATGCCGGGTAGAGCGCATCGACCCGGCCGGTGGGTTGTCAGGCCCCCCGAAAAATCTGGGCGGCCCTTCCCTGCGGCCTTCCGGCGGCCCTTCCGGCCCGGGCACGACAAAGCCCCAGCCCGGTACGGAGCTGGGGCTGGGGCCTCTGGACGACGTGGAGGTGCCTCAGTGCCTGCTGTGCCGGCCGTGCGGGTCGCCGGGACCGTCGGGCGCGTCGTCGGGCGCGCCGGGCCCCCGGTGCTGGTGGGGCGCCTGGTACGGGCCGGGATCCTGATACGCCCCGGGGGCGGCCTGGTAGGGGCCGGGGGCCGGATAGCCGCCCTGCTGCCCCTGCTGTCCCCCCTGCTGTCCTTGCTGCCCCTGCTGGTACGGGCTGGGGCTCTGGTGCGCCTGGGGGTTCTGGGGATTCGGGTACCCGCCGGGGCCCTGATATCCGCCCTGCTGCTCCTGGTAGCCGCCGGGCGTCTGGTACGGGTTGGGGTTCTGCTGAGCGCCGGGGGCCTGGTATCCGCCAGGGGTCTGGTACAAGCCGGGCGCCTGGCCGTAGCCGCCCTGGGCCTGGTAGCCACCGGCGGGCTGATACGCGCCGGGAGGCTGCTGACCGTAACCACCCGGCTCCTGGGCCGGAGCGTGAGCCTGTGCCGGAGCCTGGGCCTGAGGCGCACCGCCCGGGCCGGAGGCGTCGGAGATCTTCGGGAACCGCATCGTCTCCGCACCGGGCGCACCGGGGGCGGGCGCACCGGAGGCGACGGGGGCGCCGTACCCCTCCATGGCCTCCGTGCCGGGGCCGACCAGGCCGTCATCGACCGCGGGCGCCTGGCCGGCGGACTTCTTGGAGTGCGAGCGGGCCCGCAGGACCTCGATCACGATCGGCAGCACCGAGATCACGACGATCAGGATGAGGATCATCTCGATGTTCTCGTGCACGAAGTCGATCTTGCCGAGCGCCGCACCCAGCAGCGTGACGCCCGCGCCCCAGAGTATGCCGCCGATGATGTTGAAGGTGATGAACGAGCGGTAGTTCATCCGGCTCACACCGGCGATGATCGGCGTGAACGTACGCACGACGGGCACGAAGCGGGCCAGGACCAGCGACTTGGGGCCGTACTTCTCGAAGAAGTCGTGCGCCTTCTCGACGTTCTCCTGCTTGAAGAGCTTGGAGTCGGGGCGCTTGAAGAGCGCGGGACCGACCTTCCGGCCGAAGAGATATCCGACCTGGTCACCGGCGATCGCCGCGAGCACGATCAGCCCGCAGACCAGCCAGAGGGGCGTCTTCAGGGTGCCGGCCGTGACCAGCAGGCCCGTGGTGAAGAGCAGCGAGTCACCCGGCAGGAAGAAGCCGATGAGAAGACCGGACTCGGCGAAGACGATGACCAGGACACCGATCAGCCCGAAGGTCCCGATCAGATAGTCCGGGTCCAGCCAGCTTGGTCCGAGCGCAAGGGTGGTCACGGGTTCCGGACTCCTGAGTCTTTGGTCGGTCGATCGGCGATTCGGCATGGTCGGCCGCGCACAAGCTATCAACGGCCGGCCGCTCCCCCGGGTTCCACCCAGCGTCCAGCAAATGCGCTCGGGATGCACACCGGGCAGACGGGTACAAAGCTGTGCGTGACACGGGCCGTACGGGGTCCGGGACGCAGGGACGGACGGAAAGGACGGTCCGCGCGATGGGCATCGAGGAGTACGGCGGCGGCCAGGGCCCCGGGACGGACGTCCTGGTGGTCACCACGAACGACGTGCCCGGATATCAGGTGCGGAAGGTGATCGGCGAGGTCTTCGGCCTCACCGTCCGCTCGCGCCACCTCGGCAGCCAGATCGGCGCCGGGCTCAAGTCGATGATCGGCGACGAACTGAAGGGGCTCACGAAGACCCTCGTGGAGACCCGTAACCAGGCGATGGAGCGTCTCATCGAGCAGGCCCGGGCGCGGGGCGCCAACGCCGTCCTGATGATGCGCTTCGACGTGACGGAGGCGGCGGATGTCGGGACGGAGGTGTGCGCGTACGGCACAGCCGTCGTGATCAGCGAGATCGAGAGATAGAGACCGAGAGATAAAGACCGGCAGATACAGGGGACGGCGGTGCCGGTGCAGGAGACGGCGGAGCCGGTCCGGAGGCAGCGGAGGTGAGTGCGTGGCCGACGACGCGGTGCCCGACGCCCCTGCTCCCGACCCCGCTCCCGACCCGGCCCCCGGCCCGGTTCCCGCCTCGCTCTCCGCCCGCGCCCTGCTGCCCCTGGTCGTGCCTTCCCTGGTGGTCGGGGTGGTCTCGGCGCTGGTGCTGCTGGGCGTGAGCGCGGTCGCGGGGCAGCTGGAGGACGTCCTCTGGGGGACGCTGCCCGACGCCCTCGGCATCGGGCGCTACTCGGCGCTCTGGATGATCGTGATGCTCACGGCCACCGGGCTGGCGGTGGGCGTCGTCGTACGGCAGGTGTACGGGCACGCCGGGCCCGACCCGGCGACTACCGGGCTGGTCGACGCGCCACTGGCCCCCGGGGTCCTGCCGGGGCTGCTGGTCGTCACCGTGCTCGCGCTGGCCGGCGGGGTCAGCCTCGGCCCGGAGAACCCGATCACCGCCACCAACATCGCCCTCGCGTACTGGCTCGGCCGCAGGGCGGCGCCGCGTGCCCCGGCCGCGCTCTGGGTCTCGCTCGGCGCGGCGGGCACGATCGGGGCGCTCTTCGGCACCCCGGTGGCCGCCGCGCTGATCCTCACCGAGACGCTCGCCGCGCGGCCGGGCCCCGGCTCGCTGTGGGACAAGCTGTTCGGCCCGCTGGTCGCGGCCGGTGCGGGCGCGCTGACCACCGTACTGATCGCGCGCCCGACCTTCGACCTGAACCTGCCGCCGTACCCCGGCACCCACTGGAGCGACCTGCTGGCCGCCCTGGTGATCGCCCCGCTCGCCGCGGCGCTGGGCATGGCGGCGGTGCGGGCCTTCCTGTACCTCCACGCCCTCTTCCGGCGGATCGGGCACCCGGTGCCCGCCCTGGCCGCGGGCGGGCTGGCGCTGGGGCTGCTGGGGGCGCTCGGCGGCCATCTCACGCTCTTCAAGGGCCTCGACGAGGTGAAGACCCTGGCGAGCGACCCCGACGGCTGGTCGGCCGGATCGTTCGCGCTGATGACGGTGGTGAAGCTGGCCGCCCTGGTCACCGCCGCGGCCTGCGGCTTCCGGGGCGGCCGGATCTTCCCCGGCGTCTTCGTCGGGGTCGCGTTCGGTCTGTGCGCGCACGCCCTCGTCCCGGCCGTCCACCCCACCGTAGGGGTCGTCAGCGGCGTGCTCGGCATCCTGCTCGCCCTCACCCGGCAGGGGTGGCTCAGCCTGTTCACGGCGGCGGTCCTGGTCTCCGACACCGCCGTGCTGCCGCTGCTCTGCGTGGCCGTGCTGCCCGCCTGGCTGCTCGTCACAGGACGTGCCCGGATGCAGCTCCACGAGGACGGGACACCGTTGCGGTGACCGGCGGACCGGCCCGGACAGAGATGACCTGACAGAGGCAACGTGAAAGAGGCAACGTGAAAGAGGCGGCGTGAAAGAGGCGACCCGGCCGGGCAGGACGGCCCCGGTCCGCCGACAGGCGGTGCACGGCGCCCGTCCGTATTCTCGCGAAGGGGGCCGTACGCACGTACCCACCCCCGACACCCCGAGGAGATCCGCCGATGCCACTCCACCGAGGCGCGGACAGGGCAGCCGACGTACCCGAGAAGGAACTCGCCGAGCTGCGGCGGCTGTCGCTCAACCCGTTCTACGGGGAGGCGGATCCCGTCAGCGAGATGACCTCGGCGCCGCCCACCCACCGGCTGCCCGAGGGACCGACCCCGCCGCACACGGCCTATCAGCTCGTCCACGACGAGCTGATGCTCGACGGCAACTCACGGCTCAACCTGGCGACCTTCGTCACCACCTGGATGGAGCCGCAGGCCGCGGTGCTGATGTCGGAGTGCCGGGACAAGAACATGATCGACAAGGACGAGTACCCGCGTACCGCCGAGCTGGAGCGGCGCTGCGTCGCGATGCTCGCCGATCTGTGGAACGCCCCGGACCCGGCGGCCTCCGTCGGCTGCTCGACCACCGGGTCGAGCGAGGCGTGCATGCTCGCCGGGCTGGCGCTCAAGCGCCGCTGGGCCGGGCGGAACGCGGCGCGCTATCCGGCGACCGCCCGGCCCAATCTGGTCATGGGCGTCAACGTCCAGGTCTGCTGGGAGAAGTTCTGCACCTTCTGGGAGGTCGAGGCGCGGCTGGTGCCGATGGAGGGCGACCGCTTCCACCTCGACCCGCAGGCCGCCGCCGACCTCTGCGACGAGGACACGATCGGCGTCGTGGCCGTCCTGGGCTCCACCTTCGACGGCTCGTACGAACCGGTCGCCGAGCTGTGCGCGGCGCTGGACGCGCTCCAGGAGCGTACGGGGCTCGACATCCCCGTCCATGTCGACGGGGCGTCGGGCGCCATGATCGCGCCCTTCCTCGACGAGGACCTGGTCTGGGACTTCCGGCTGCCGCGGGTCTCCTCCATCAACACCTCGGGGCACAAGTACGGCCTGGTCTACCCGGGTGTCGGCTGGGCGCTGTGGCGTTCGTCCGCCGAACTCCCCGAAGAGCTGGTCTTCCGCGTCAACTACCTGGGCGGTGACATGCCCACCTTCGCGCTGAACTTCTCCCGGCCGGGCGCGCAGGTCGTCGCGCAGTACTACACGTTCCTGCGGCTCGGCAGGGACGGCTACCGCGCCGTCCAGCAGACCGCGCGGTCCATCGCCACCAGCCTCGCCGCGCGCATCGAGCGGCTGGGCGACTTCCAGTTGCTCACCCGGGGGGACCAACTGCCCGTGTTCGCCTTCACCACCGCTCCCGATGTGAAGAACTTCGATGTCTTCGACGTCTCGCGGCGGCTGCGCGAACACGGCTGGCTGGTTCCCGCGTACACCTTCCCCGCCCACCGCGAGGACCTTTCCGTGCTGCGCGTGGTCTGCCGCAACGGCTTCTCGGCGGACCTGGCCGCGCTGCTGGTGGCCGATCTGAAGCGGATCCTGCCGGAACTGCGCGCGCAGGAACGGCCGCTGGACCGCGACAGATCGGCCGCCACCGCCTTCCACCACTGAGGGTCGTCCGGGTACGGGCGACCGGCCGCCGGCCGCGCCGCTCCGTACCCGGCACATGCCCGGCGGCCCTAGGGCTCAGCGGCCCGGCGGCTCAGCGGCTCAGTGCCTCAGCGGCTCAGCCGGCCGAATCTCCGAACCGCGAGCGGGAAGAAGACCGCGAGCAGCGCCACCGGCCACAGGACCGCCAGCGCCCCCGCGTGCTCCGCCGCCCAGGAGCCGGTCGCGGCGGCCGCTCCCCCGTCCGGGGCGCCGAACAGCCCCCGTACCGCCGTGGCCGTCGCCGACATCGGGTTCCACTCCACGACCGCGCCCAGCCAGCCCGGCATCGACTCCGGCGTCGCGATCGCGTTGGAGAGGAAGCCGATCGGCCAGACCAGGATCTGCACCGCCTGCACCATCTCCGGGCGGCCCGCCACCAGGGCGAGCTGGATGCCGATCCACAGCATCGCGAACCGGAACAGGAGCAGCAGCCCGACACCGGCCAGGAAGTCCACGGGGCCGCCGTGCCAGCGCCAGCCGATCGCGTACCCGGCCCCGATCAGCACGCCCAGGCCGAGCGCCGACTGGAGCATGTCCGCGACGCTCCGGCCCACCAGGACCGCCGAGGACGCCATCGGCATCGAGCGGAACCGGTCCACCACGCCCTTGTTGAGGTCCTGGGTGACGGCCAGCATCGTCGATTCGAGCCCGAAGGCCATGGTCAGGGCGAGCATGCCGGGCACGAGGAACGCGACGTACTCCCCCTCGATCCCGCGTCCGCCGCCGATCAGGAAGCCGAACATCAGCAGCAGCATCACCGGGAAGACCAGCCCGACGACGACCTGGACCGGCCGGCGCGCCCAGCGGGCGAGTTCGCGCCGGGTCATGGTCCAGGAGTCGGCGAGCGCCCAGCCGAGCCCGCTGCCCCCGGCGGCACCGGGGCCCTTCGCGGACACCGCCGCGGGGGTCGCCGTACTCATGCCCGCACCCCCGCCCGCGCCGCCTGCTCCCGTTCCCGTTCCTGCTCCTGCTCCTGCTCCTGCTCCCGTTCCTGCTCCCGTTCCCGTTCCCGTTCCTGCTCCGACGGACCCCGAGCCCCGTCCGCCTCACCCGTCAGCCGGAGGAAGACCTCGTCCAGCGTCGGCCTGCGCAGCGCGATGTCCTCCGCCTCGACACCCTCCGCGTGCAGGGCCCGTACGGTCGCGGTGAGCGCCGCCGTACGGTCCGCGACGGGGGCGCTCAGCAGCCTCCGGTCGGCGTCCGTACGGACCGACGCCGTGCCGGCCGTACGGGCCAGCAGCCGCGCCCCGTCCGCGAGCCGGTCCGCGTCCCGCAGGACGACATCGATCCGGTCCCCGCCGATCCTGGCCTTCAGCTCGTCCGTCGTTCCCTCCTCGACGACCCGCCCGTGATCCACCAGCGAGATCCGGTCGGCGAGCTGGTCGGCCTCCTCCAGGTACTGCGTCGTGAGCAGTACGGTCGTCCCGCCGCCGACCAGCGAGCGCACCGCGCTCCACACCTCCGCCCGGCCGCGCGGGTCGAGCCCGGTCGTCGGCTCGTCGAGGAAGAGCACCTCCGGCTCGGTGATCAGGGACGCGGCCAGGTCGAGCCGGCGCCGCATCCCTCCGCTGTACTCCTCGACCGCCTTGCGCCCGGTCTCCCGCAGCCCGAAACGCGCCAGCAGCTCATCGGCGCGCGCCCCCGCCCGCCGGGCGCCGAGGTGGTACAGGCGGCCGAACATCTCCAGGTTCTGCCGCCCGCTCAGGTCCTCGTCCAGCGCCGCGTGCTGGCCGAGCAGCCCGATCCGGCGCCGTACCTCGCGCCCCCGCGTCCGCACGTCGTGGCCCGCCACCCGGACCACCCCCTCGTCGGGCCGCAGCAGCGTGCTCAGCACCCGTACGGCCGTGGTCTTGCCCGCGCCGTTCGGGCCGAGCACACCGTGCACCGTCCCGCGCCGCACGCGCAGGTCGAACCCGTCGAGGGCGTGCTTCGCGCCGTAGCGCTTCCGCACCCCTTCCGCGACGATCACGTCCGTCCCGTCCGCCATGCCGTCCGCCATATCGCCCGTCACGTCGCTCGTCGTACCGTCTGTCGCACCGGTCAATGCCGTTCGCCTCCAGCCGCTCACCCGTTACGCACCACTCAGGGCAGGTAGTCAAACTTGACTACCCTAACGAAGGGAAGGTAACTCCGGCCTTCCCATTAGTCAAACTTGATCAGAGGAGATCGCCCTCATCGGGAACCCCCGTCGCGTACGGGTTCTCCTCGCCCTTCCTCAGCACGCCGACGAACGGCTCGCCCTCCCCCGCGAAGGCGTACGCGCCGCCCTCGATCCGCTTGATCAGGCCGCGCGTCCACTCCGCGCCCGAGTCCGCCGAGTGGACCCAGAAGTTCATGATCTCGCCGATGTGGCCGAGCTGCTCCGGGCCGTCCTCCGGGACGTAGGTCTCCGTCACCGCCGAGCGCCACGCCTCGATCGCGCGGACCCGCTCACTCAGCAGCTCGACCACCTCGGCGCGCGGCAGGTCGAGCATGCAGCCGAGTCCGGCGGACAGGATGTCCATCTTCTGGTCGTACGTGGTCAGCGCGGCGCGCAGCAGCCTGAAGTACTCCGCGTCGCCGGCGTCCGTGATCTCGTACTCGGTCCTCGGCGGCCCGCCCGCCGTGCTCGGCGCGACCTCGTGCGCCAGCAGGCTGCCCTGCTTCGCCAGTTGCTTCAGCGCGTGGTAGATCGAGCCGGGCTTGGCGTTGGACCACTCGTGGGCGCCCCAGTACTCCAGGTCGTTGCGGATCTGGTAGCCGTGGGCCCGCCCGTGCTGGCGGACCGCGGCGAGCACGAGCAAACGGATCGCTGACATGGGGCCAGGTTATGACGCCCCCGCGGCGGCCCCGGGCGCGGATCGGCCCTCCCGGCTCTCCCCGTGTTCCAGCGCGACCAGCTCGAACGCGGTCTTCCCGTCGAGCGTCTCCCGGATGATGTCCGCGTGGCCCGCGTGCCGGGACATCTCCGTGATCAGCCGCAGCAGCAGCCAGCGCATCGACACCCGCTCGTCCGGCGGGAACCAGGGGTCATTGGGGAGCGGGAACGTCGCGTCCAGGGTGTCGAGACCCCGGATGAACTCCTCCGTCTCCCCCGCGACCCGCCGCCAGTACGCCAGCCGGCTCTCGACCGTCTCGTCGCCGACGAGCCGGAAACTGTCCAACCAGGCGTCCCGCGTCATCGGCACCTCCGGCGCGAGCTGCCGGGCCCGTGCGAGCCAGCTCTGCTCGACCTCGGACACGTGCTTCAGGATCCCGGAGAGCGACAGCTCGCTCGCGCTCGGCGCCTCGGCCGCTTGCTTGTCGTCGAGGCCGAGCAGCGCCCTGCGGATGCCGCCGCGCTCGGCCTCCAGGAAGGCCAGGAGCGCCCCGCGCTCGTCGCCGGGATTCTCCGCGTTCACATGGGTGACCATGGGATACCGCCTCTCGTCGTACGGTGCTGTGCCGGTCCGTCCGTCCCGGACCGACACGTACGACGCTACGAGGCATGGAGGACAGATCCTGTCCTTCATGCCACGCGACGCGGGAGGTTCAGAGAGGGAACTCCGTGCGGCCGTGCTGCACGGAGATCCACTTGAGGGTGGTGAACGCCTCCACCGTCGAGTCCCCGTTGAGCCTGCCGAGTCCCGAGGACTTCTCCCCGCCGAAGGCCACCATCGGATCGTCCTGCACGGTCGCGCCGTTGACGTGCATCATCCCCGTGACGATGCGCTGCGCGAACGAGACGCCCCGCTCGACGTTCGACGTGTGCACGGCGCCGCTCAGCCCGTACGGGGTGTTGTTGGCGATCCGTACGGCTTCCTCCTCGCCGTCGAACGGGATGAGCACCGCCACCGGTCCGAAGATCTCCTGGCGCAGCAGCGACGAGTCCTCCGGCAGCCCGGTCAGCACCGTGGGCTCCACGAGATTGCCCCGTGTCCGCCCCCGTACGAGCGCCGTCGCGCCCTCCGCGAGCGCCTGGTCCACCAGCGCCGTCAGGGCGTCCGCCTGGAAGGTGTTGATGACCGGGCCGATCTGGGTCTCGGGGTCGCGCGGGTCGCCGGTCCTGAGCGCCGCCACCCGCGCCACGAACTTCTCCGTGAACGCCGGCTCGACGCTCCGGTCCACGAGGATCCGGTTGGCGGCCATGCAGACCTGGCCCTGGTACGAGAACCTGCTGGCGACCGCCGCGTCCACCGCGTAGTCGAGACCCTCGTCGTCCAGGTCGTCGAGGACCACGAGGGCGCTGTTGCCGCTCAGTTCCAGCACGGTCCGCTTGAAGTGGCCGGCCGCCACGGCGCTGACATGGCGGCCCACCCGGTCCGAGCCCGCGAAGGAGATCACCTTCGGGACGGGGTGCTCGATCAGCGCGTCGCCGATCTCCGCGATGTCCGTGACGACGACGTTGAGCAGCCCGGCCGGCAGCTCGGCGTCCTCGAAGAGCTTGGCCACCAGGCCGCCCCCGGTGACCGGCGCGTTCTGGTTCGGCTTGATCACGACGGCGTTGCCGAGCGCCAGCGCGGGCGCCACCGACCTGATCGTTATCAGGAAGGGGAAGTTGAAGGGGCTGATCACACCGACGACACCCACCGGCAGCCGGTAGACCCGGTTCTCCCGGCCGTCGACCGGGGACGGCAGGATCCGCCCCTCCGGGCGCAGCGAGAGCTGTATGGCCTCGCGCAGGAACTCGCGCGCCGCGCCGACCTCGTACCGCGCCTTGAGCTGGGTGCCGCCCAGCTCGTCGACGATCGCCTCGACGATGTCGTCCTCGCGCTCCTCGACCAGCCTGAGCACCCGCTCGAAGACCGGCCTGCGCTGGTACGGGTTGGTGCCGGCCCACAGGCGCTGCGCGCGCTCGGCGGCGCGGTACGCCTCGTCGACCTCCAGGGACGTCGCGACCGTGATGGCCGCGAGCTTCTCGCCGTTGTACGGGTTGAAGTCGATGATGTCCCACGAGCCGCTGCCGGTCCGCCACTCGCCGTCGATGTACTGGTGGGCCAGGTCGGTGAAGTAGGACATGCGATCCCTTACGGTGCGATCCCTTACGGCAGGTGCGAACTCCTGATGTGATGTCATCGTACTGATGTATTCAGATCAGTTGGAGCAGTCCGCGAAGGACATCGCGGCTCTCTTCCGGCCCCGGGCTGTCGGCCTGTAGCCGCTCCATCACGCGTTCGTACTGAGCCACCTCCTCGCCCTTGTCCAGATAGAGCGCGCTGGTGAGCTGTTCCAGGAAGACGACGTCGGAGAGATCGGACTCCGGGAAGCTCAGCATGGTGAAGGCGCCGCTCTCGCCGGCGTGACCGCCGAAGCTGAACGGCATCACCTGGAGCGTGATGTTGGGCTGCTCGGAGATCTCGATGAGGTGCTTGAGCTGCCCCTGCATGACGGCGCGGTCGCCGTAGGGCCGTCTCAGCGCCGCCTCGTCGAGCACGGCGTGGAAGCGGGGCGCGCGCTCGGAGACGAGGGCCTTCTGCCGCTCCAGCCGCAGGGCCACCCGGCGCTCGACCTCGGCGCAGGGCGCGTCCGGCTGGCCGCGGGTGACGACGGCATGCGCGTACGCCTCGGTCTGGAGCAGCCCGTGCACGAACTGCACCTCGTAGATGCGGATGAGGGAGGCGGCGCCTTCGAGACCGATGTACGTCTGGAACCAGCCGGGCAGCACATCGCCGAAGCTGTGCCACCATCCCGCGACATTGGCCTCCCGGGCGAGGCCGAGAAGGGCCGCGCGCTCGCCCTCTTCGGCGACCCCGTAGAGAGTCAGCAGGTCCTCGATGTCCCTGGCCTTGAAGCTCACCCGTCCCAACTCCATACGGCTGATCTTGGACTCGGATGCACGGATCGAGTAGCCCGCGGCCTCACGTGTGATGCCGCGCGATTCGCGCAGCCGTCTCAGTTGTGAGCCCAGCAGGATGCGCCGCACCACGGAACCGCCCGATTCGGCTGCGGTCACGTCTCCAACCCTCCCCATCGCATGTGGTTCTGCTCGGAGCGCCCCCGAACTCCAAGTGCCGGATTCTGCCATCAAAACGCTTCGCCCCGTACTCATTCGATTACTGAAATAAGAAGGCTTTGCGGAGAGGGCGAAACTGGTCACAGGAAGAAATGCGCCATAACTGGCATGATAGGGGTGAAGCTGGGCACGTGCACGTGCATCTGCCCTTGCATCTGCCGTACGCATTCGGAACCATGGGCCCCGCGCACCTGCGTGCTGGATCGTGTTGACGCGTTGTGCCGCTGAACCACCCGCAGTATCGCTACGGCCGCGAACCCCGGGAGTGCTCGCATGGGGATGAATGGATCGACCATGCTGGAGCCCTTGAGGCAAGGGCTCCCCCCGATCGATCCCGCGGGAGCGGCCGGCACGGCGTCGTGCGCCCTGCCGGCCCGGTACGAGGCGGTGCGCGGGGCCCGGCAGTTCACCCGGACCACACTCTCCCAGTGGGAGTTGAGCGAGCGGTTCGACGACGTCGCCCTGGTCGTCTCCGAACTGGTCACGAACGCGCTGCGGCACGCGCTGCCCGCCGACACCCCGCGCGAGCCGCACGAGCCCCCCGTACGCCTGCACCTGATGCGGTGGTCGTCGCGGCTGGTGTGCGCGGTACGGGACCCCAGCCTCATGAGCCCCGCGACGCGGGACGCGGACGAGGACTGCGCGGCGGAGTCCGGACGGGGACTCTTCCTGGTGGAGTCCTTCAGCGACACGTGGGGGTGGCACCCGCTGGCCGGGTCACTGCACGGCAAGGTGGTCTGGGCCCTGTTCCAGCTGCAGGCCGACCGGGCCTGAGACAGACCACGGGCAGACCACGGGCAGACCAGGAGCAGACCAGAGGCGCGGCCGAGGCGGACCCGAGGCCGGACCGGCCGGACCCATTGGCCGAAAACCATCGCCGATAAGCCGGTTCCCATGATCAAAATACTGGATGGTCTAGACCTGACCCGCGATCATTCGGCCATACCGCAGCAGAAAATGGCGCGTTTTGATCGCACTGATGCGCGACGATCTGCCGACCGAAGGTGCGACCGTCGGTAACAGGCCATAGGGGCCAGGGGCCCTCAGGCGCCCGCCACGAGATGGTCGAACTCGCCCGCCTTGACGCCGATGAGCATCGACTCGATCTCGGCGAGCGTGTAGACGAGCGCGGGTCCGTCAGGGTGGCGTGAGTTGCGTACCGCCACCTCGCCGCTCGGCAGCTTCGCGAACTCCACGCAGGATCCCTGGGAGTTGCTGTGCCTGCTCTTCTGCCAGACGACTCCGTGAAGCTCTGTGGCCGTTATGCCGTTGTACACGTGGTGCACAGGTCGCTCCCCGAGTTGCAAGGTGCAGGTGTCAACTGTCTCGGATCATAGCTGTGTTTCATGTGCCGATGCATGAGCAGATGCACGTGCACGCGGGGTGGTCCCTCGGTTACAGCTGCCCTCGTGAACACCCGCGCCCGCGTGCGGAGACGTGCATCCCCCTCTACGGAGAGAGACGCGAAACAGGGCCGTAAGGATCCCTTTTCCTGCCCAGTCTCCAGGTATTGGTCCAGTCCGCCGCATCGGGGCCACTTCTGACCGGCTACCCCGGTCCCTACGGAAGACTCCAGGATCAGGAGTCGAGCAGTCGCTCGATCTCGTCCTGGTAGCTTGGCGCGGTCTGCTACCGACTAGGGGGACATGAACGTGCACCAGCTCGTACGAACCGGCGCCGCCGCGGCCGGGCTCGTCGTCGCACTCACGCTCACGGGGTGCGGCAGTGACAGTGACAAGGGCGACGCGGGCAAGGAGACCGGCGCCACCGCGCCGGGCGACAGCGGATCGGGTCCGGCCTCCGGCTCCGGTTCGGGCGCGGACGCCGCGAGTGTCGAGGGAACGTGGGCCGGGCTGACCGACGGCAAGTCGGTGGCGCTGGCCGTCGCCTCGGGGAAGGTCGCGCTCGTCGCCGCCGAACACGTCTGCCAGGGCGCGGTGGAGGAGATGAGCGGTGCGCCGATGTTCGCGCTGAAGTGCGGCGACGGCGACACCGAGCGCACGATGGGCTCGATCGAGTCCAACGACGGCAAGACGCTGGTCATCTCCTGGACCGGCGGCACGAAGGACACGCTGAAGAAGACGGCCTCCGACGCGCTGCCCACCAACCTGCCGACCGACCTCCCGTCGGGCCTGCCGACCGAGCTTCCGACCGGCTGACGGCACACCGGCCGTGGGCGGTTGGCCGGGACGGCCGCCGCATCAGGCTGACGGACCAGGCCGCCGGGACAGACCGACGGACCAGGCCGCCGGGACAGACCGACGGGTCAGGCCGACGGGTCCTGCTCCGATGCTCGGGCCGCGGATCCCCCGGGGGACCGCGGCCCGTCGCTGTCCCCTTCCAGGGCCGCCGACAGTTCCTCCAGCGCTTCGAGCAGCCGGTCGGCCGCGCTCCGTACGACCTCGTCGGGTACGCCCTCACCGTCCCGGCGCGCCAGCGCGTCGCGGAGCGTGTCCCAGCGCGGAACCCGCCCTTCCCGTACGGCCTTCGCGCCCGCCTCCGTGGTCTCCCGCAGCACCTCCGCGAGCCCGGCGGCCGCCGGTACGGGCGTGACGCCGCGCCCCGGAAGGTGCGCCTCCATCAGCATGGCGACCCGCGCGAACTGGGCGAGGGCGCGCTCCGCCCGGTCGGCCGTGGCGGGCGACAGGCCCCGGTGCCGCACCGGTTCGTGCGCGGCCCGCTCCTCGGACGTGTGCCAGGCGACCCGCGCCGTACGCGTCGCGAGGAGGGTCTCGCGCACCTCGCGCCCTTCGGGTCCCCCGCGGTCGCCGGGCCGGGCGTAGTGGCCGACGACCGCCGCGGCGTACCGCCCGTCCGTGAGCAGCCAGTCGGCGAGGCGGGCGCGCAGCCGCGGGGTCTCCCAGGCGGGGAAGGCCGCGTACGCGATCATCGCGAGCAGCCCGCCCAGGAGGGTGAGCAGGGCCCGTTCCCGTACGGTCTGCGAGACGCCGGCCCCCGCCATGCCGAGCAGGAAGACGACATAGGCGGAGACGAAGACCTGGCTGATCGCGTAGCCCGTGCGCAGCAGCAGATACATCAGGCCGGCGCTGACGACGGCGAACGCGGCGGAGACGTAACCGCCCGGATGGGCCGCTTGGACGATGCCCGTGGCCAGCGCGACCCCGACGAGGGTGCCGCCGAAGCGGGCCACGGAACGCCCGTACGTCTGGGCGAAGTCGGGGCGCATCACCATGACGACGGTCATGGGCGCCCAGTAGCCGTGCCCGAGCGGCAACGCGGCGCCGAGGACGTCCCCCGCACAGGTGACGGCCGTGACGCGCACCGCGTGGCGCAGGATCGGCGAGTCGCGGTGCAGCTCGCCCCGTATGTCGCGCAGGACGAGCGGGAGGAGCCGCAGCAGACCGGGGCGGTCGCGGTACCCGGTGCCGCGCTCGCCGCCGCCGGAATCCGGGCCGGGCTCCGTACCGGCGACCGAGCCCTGGGGCGTGGGGGACGCAGGGGCCGGAGTCGGGGGCGGGGTCGGTTCCACGGCGACGACGTCGGTCTCGACCACGTCGTGCAGCAGGTCGAGCAGCGGGACCAGCCGGGCGGCGGCGCGCCGGGCCGGGCCCGTGAGCAGTGCCTCGGTGTCGGGGCTGCGCAGGGCGGCGACCGCGGCGGGCGCGAGATGGACCGGCGTGCCGTGGCGTACGGCACGCGCGGTGGAGTCCAGTACGGAACCGGTCGCGGCGAGGAGTTCCCGTACCCGGTCCCGCTCCGGGCCCTCGGCCGCGCCGCCCACCTCCGGGTCGGCGAGCGAGGCGAGTACGGGCCTGATCCGCTCGGCGAGCCCGCGGGCGCCGTGCAGTTCGGCCGGGCGCCTGCGCGCCTGCCAGGCGGTGACGGCGGCGGCGCTGCGGGCCGTCATCAGCGGTTCCGGGTCGAACGGGGCGGTCGGGTCCTGGCGCAGCCGGCGGGCGTAGTCGCCCAGCGCGGCGAGGGCGTCGGCGAGCGCGTCGCGCTGGAGCCCCCAGGGCCGGACGGGGAAGAGCACGATCATTGCGGCCTGGACGAGACCGCCGGCGGCGATCACGGCCGCGTGGCCCGCCGCGGTCGCGACGGAGGTCGGCAGCGTGACCGTCACCAGCATGATCGCGACATTGGACGACGCGATGACCCCGGCGGTCGGCCCCGCCGTCCAGGCGAGCCCGGCGAGAAAGGTCCAGAGCGCGAGCAGGACGAGGAACAGCCCGGAGTGGGCGCCGGTGAGATAGCCGAGGAACGTGCTGACGCCGAGGCTCGCCCCGGAGGCGAGCGCGAGCACCGGCCGGGGGCGCCAACTGCGCTGGAAGGTGGCGATCCCCGCCTGGAACGCGCCGAACGCGGCGCTGGCGGCGACGCTCGGACCGAACAGCGCGAGCGTGCCGAACACGACCACGGCGAGACCGGCGGTCCCGCGCAGCGCGACGAACGGTTCGAGTCGCCGCCGCTCGACACTGAGCCCGGAGAGGGCGGTGTCCTTCAACGCCCGGAGCCAGCTCATGGGGTGAGGGTAGCGATTGCTCCCGGAATAGAGCGTTAAGGGAGGGAACGGCGTGGGAAGGAAAGGCCGACTTCCGGACCGCGCTTGCCCGTCCGCGTACAGGCGGGTCCGCGTACAGGCGGGTCCGCGTACAGGCGGTCAGGCGGGGCGGATGCGGCCGCGTCGGTCCGTACCGTCCGCACCGCCCTCGCCGCCCCTGCCGCGGGCGCTTCCCGTGCCGCCGCCCGGCACATGGGCCGCGTCCGCCGCCGAGATGCCGTGGGTCCAGCCCTCCGCGTCCGTCACCCCACGCACCCGCGTCGCGACGGTCTCCGGGAACATCCGGTCCGTACGGTCGGCCACCGCGGCTTCCCGCGCCGCGAGGACCGGGAGCAGTCCGGATCCGCCGCCCGACGCCGCGGTCTCCTCCGCCCGCCTCTCGGCGGCCTCGTCGGCGGCCTGCTCCGTCGCCTGCTCCGTGGCCGCCGCCAGGCGCTCGCCGAGGCGGTGCGCGTACGCCATCAGGAACGACTGCCGGAAGGTCTTCGTCCGCTTGCGGCCGCCCGCGCGCTGGGCCGCCTCCGCGCGGGTCATCGCCGAGGTGCCCTGCACCAGCAGGGAGGTGTGGAGGAGTTCGACCGCCTCCAGGTCGGGCTCGAACCCGACGACCGTCGAGAAACCGTACGCGCTGTTCCAGACCGCGCGGCAGCGGTTGGCGGCGGCGACCGCGTCGAGCAGGATCGCCTTCGCCGTCTCGTAGGGGGCGTCCACGCCGATCCGGCAGGCGCCGGGCACATCGCCCCGGTGCGTCCGGTCCGCGAGCAGCGCCTCGTCGATGCTGTGGCGCGCCATCAGCTCCTGCGCCTTGGCGGTGAGCGCCTCGGCCTCCTGCGGGTAACCGGTCGCCTCCGCCTTGGCGAGCAGCGCGCGGATCCGGGTGAGCATGCGCGGTTCGCCATCGGCGGGCGGCAGATGGAGGGGCGCGCCGGGCACCGGCCCGACGGGCTCGATCGCGGGCAGCCGGGCGAGCAGCAGATACAGCTCCAGAACGGTGGTGGCGTACGAGAAGCGGTCGGCCCGGTACGGACCGCCGCCCGCCTCCGGGCCCGACTCCTGGTCGAGTTCGGCCAGCTGGGCGGTCCAGCGCGGCGCCAGCCGCTCGTAGCGCCGCGCCTCCCCTGCGGCCAGCTCCGCGAGAATCCGCAGATGGGGGGCGCCCAGGTCGCGGCGGACGAGACGGGCGGCATCGGCGGGCTGCCAGCCCCGCTCCCAGGCCAGCCGCAGGAACCGCTCGCCGCACCGCCGGAGTTCCGGGTCGGCGGCCGGGTCGGCGGCGAGGAGGGAGGCGCCGGTGTCGATGCCGTCGGGACCGGGGGCGCCGACGCCGGTGGAGAGCATCGCGGCCACGGCGCGCTCGACCGTGCGCACGGGGTCGCCGGTGGCACGCTTCTCACTCATGCCGCGGCCTCGCGGTGCTCCATGGCCATGGGGGGCGTCTCCTCCGTCTCGCGCTCCCGATGGTCCCAGGTCCGGGTGGAGCGGTCACATCCGCCCCGTCCCGCCCCGTCCCGCCCCTCCCCGTCCTGGCCCTTCCCGCTCCCCCGCCTTCTCCTGTCCACAGCCTGTGGACAGCGAACCGGCTGCCTCTGTGCCCGGATTAGGCTGGTGCCTCCAGTCGATGAGCGAGGGCTTTCATCCGCGGAGGAGCGTCCATGGGCGAGAACAAGCAGCGCATGCTGGCCGGCGAGTGGTATCTCCCCGACGACGAGGAGCTGGGGGCGGAGACCGAGCGCCGCTTCGCGCTCTGCGCGGCGTACAACGGGAACGGCGTCGCCGCGCCGGGTGATCGCGCCAGGATCCTCGCGGAGCTGCTGGGTTCGGTGGGCGAGGACGTCCGGATACGGCCGCCGTTCCAGTGCGACTACGGGACGTACATCACCATCGGGGCCCGTACGTTCGTCAACTTCAACGCGGTCTTCCTGGACGCCGCACCGATCACCATCGGCTCCGACGTCCAGATCGGCCCGAACGTCCAGCTCCTCACCCCCACCCACGAGCTGGACACGGAGCGCCGCCGCGCGGGCTGGGAGAAGGCGTCCCCGGTGACGATCGGGGACAACGTCTGGCTCGGCGGCGGGGTCATCGTCTGCCCCGGGGTCACCATCGGCGAGAACACGGTGGTCGGCGCGGGATCGGTCGTCACGAAGGACCTGCCCGCGGGCGTGCTGGCCGTGGGGAATCCGGCGCGGGTGATACGCGAGCTGACCGCGTCGGACAAGGGGCCGGAGCCGCGGGAGACGGAGCGGAGGGCGGAGCGGACGGTGGTGCAGAGGGCAGGCCGGTAGGCGGCCCGAACTCGCACCACACCACTTTCCCCCGGGCGGGGCCCGCGTGGTCACCCCAGTCCGAGGCCAGGTCCGTGACCAGGAGCAGCCCCCCTGCCCTCCGTCGCCTCCGTGTCGACCGACTCGATGCCCGTCGGCCATCTCGGCGGCGTACGGGCGGGGTCGGCGATCTCGACGCGCGGACAGCCGTCCGGTGAGCGCGGCAGGGTGAGGGTGACGGCGCCACGCGTGCACGAGAGGAGCGCCGCGGGAGCCGCATCACCGCTCCCGGGCCCTGTCAGCGGTCCTCAGGGGGTGATCACCAGCTTTCCGCCCGCGTGTCCCTCCTCGCTCGTCTGCTGCGCCTTGCCCGCCTCCGCGAGCGGGAAGGTCCCGGCGACCCGCACCCGCAGCGCGCCCTCCGTCGCCAGCCGGGCGTTCTCGGCCAGCCCCGCGCGCTTCGCCTCGGGGGTCGTGCCGCCGGAGGAGAAGGTCACCCCCAGTTCCTCGGCCGCCGGGTCGGCGATGGTGACGATCCGGTCCGTCGTGCCGCCGCGCAGCTCGATCGAGTCGGGCAGCGCCCCCTTGCCCGAGGTGTCGAGGACCGCGTCGACGCCCTGGGGCGCGGCCGCGCGCACCCGGTCGACCAGGCCGTCGCCGTACGCCACGGGGACGGCGCCCAGCGAGGCCACGTACTCGTGGTTGGCCGGGGAGGCCGTGCCGATCACGGTGGCGCCGCGCGCCACCGCGAGCTGCGCGGCCATGGCGCCGACCGCGCCCGCCGCGCCGTGCAGCAGCAGCGTCTCGCCGTCCCGGACGCCGAGCAGGTCGAGGCCACGCAGCGCGGTCTCGCCCGCCACGGGGATCGCCGCGGCCTCGTCCCAGCTCAGACCGTCGGGCTTGGCGACGACGACATCGGCCAGGGCGTAGGGGGCGTAGGCGCCGGTGGCGGTCCAGCCCAGCACCTCGTCGCCGACGGCGAAGTCGGTCACCCCGTCACCGGTCTCGTCCACGACTCCGGAGAACTCCAGTCCGGGGACGGCGGGGAACGTCGTGGGCAGGAACGCTTCCATCCATCCGTGGCGGATCTTGTAGTCCATCGGATTGACGCCTGCCGCCCGCACCGCCACCCGGATCTGGCCGGGGCCCGGGTGAGGCTCGTCCACGTCCTTGACGTGCAGTACCTCGGGACCGCCGAACTCCTCGAAAACGACCGCGCGCATCTCAACCTCCAGAGATCTCATGTTCTTCACGTGACCTGCGTGCCGTACGGGTCCCCCGAGCCCACGGGAGCCGTCAACACACCAGCCGGCTTCCCTGTTCCGGCTTCTGAACCGATCCTCCCGGCGAGCGGCCGTGCCCGCCTCCCGGGCGAGCGGCGGGCGGTGACGGGCCGTCGCCGGACGGGCCGTCGTCAGACCAGCCGTCGTCAGACCAGCCGTCGCCGGACGGGGCCTCGCCGGACGGGCCGTCGTCACGGGCCGTTGTCAGACCCTCCTGCCAGACTCGCTCCCATGACCGAACGATGGGCGGTGGCTCCGACGGACGGCGGCGGCGCGCTGCTCGTTCCGCTGGGCGAGGACGGCCGGGCGGCCGGTCCCGTGCTGCGGGAGCCGGATCTCGTCGCGGCGGTCGGGGCATGCCTGCCCGAGGTGGGGCGATGGGTGTGGCGGGCCACCTCCGCGGTGTATCCGCGCCTGCTGGCGGCGGGGGTGCGCGTCGAGCGGTGTTACGACATCGAGGCGAGCGAGTCCCTGCTGCTGGCCCACGAGGGGAGGCTGGGCGAGCCCCGGTCGGCGGCCGCGGCGCTGGCCCGGCTGCGGAACGGGCCGGTGCCGCCCGATCCGCCGCCCCGCTCGGCGGAGCCGGGCTCCCAGTCCTCGCTCTTCGAGCCGCGGGCGGGGACGGAGATTCTCTTCGAGGATTTGGTGGAGGTCTACGCGGAGCAGCAGCGCAGACACGCGGTGGCCGAGCATCCCGGGCGGCTGCGGCTGCTCACCGCGTCCGAGTCCGCGGGCATGCTGGTGGCCGCGGAGATGCACCGCGCGGGGCTGCCCTGGCGGGCGGACGTGCACCGGGAGGTGCTGCACGAACTCCTCGGCGAGCGGTACGCGGGCGGGGGCGAGCCCCGGCGGCTGGCGGAGCTGGCGGACGCGGTCTCGGAGGCGTTCGGCCGGCGGGTGCGGCCGGATCTGCCGGCGGACGTGGTGAAGGCGTTCGCGCAGGCGGGCATCCGGGTGAGGTCGACCCGGCGGTGGGAGCTGCAGGAGATCGACCATCCGGCGGTGGAGCCGCTGATCCAGTACAAGAAGCTGTACCGGATCTGGACGGCGCACGGCTGGAGCTGGCTCCAGGACTGGGTTCGGGACGGCCGGTTCCGCCCGGAGTACCAGCCGGGGGGTACGGTCTCGGGCCGCTGGACCACCAACGGCGGCGGGGCGCTGCAGATCCCCCGGGTGATCCGCCGGGCGGTCGTCGCCGACGCCGGGTGGCGGCTGGTGGTCGCGGACGCCGACCAGATGGAGCCGCGCGTCCTGGCCGCGATCTCCCGCGACCCGGGGCTGATGCAGGTGGCGGGGCACCCCGGCGATCTGTACACGGCGCTCTCCGACCGGGCCTTCTCGGGCGACCGGGAGCACGCGAAGCTCGCCCTGCTGGGGGCGATCTACGGCCAGACGTCCGGTGACGGGCTGAAGAATCTGGCCGCACTGCGCCGGAGGTTCCCGCTCGCCGTGGCGTATGTGGACGACGCGGCCCGGGCGGGCGAGGAGGGCAGGATCGTACGGACCTGGCTCGGGCGGACGAGCCCGCGCGCGGCCGGGGCGGAGGACGACGAGGCCGGAATTCCGCAGGAGATACCCGAGCCGGACGGACCGGCCCCCACCGGCTCCGGCGGCTTCTCCGGCGGGGAGTTCACCCCCGGATACGCGTCGTCGAACGGCCGGGCCCGGGGCCGTTTCACCCGTAACTTCGTCGTACAGGGCAGCGCGGCCGACTGGGCCCTGCTGATGCTGGCGGCGCTGCGCCGGGCGATCGCGGGGATGCGCGCCGAGCTGGTCTTCTTCCAGCACGACGAAGTGATCGTGCACTGCCCGCTGGAGGAGGCCGAGGAGGTGGCGGCGGCGATCGGCGCGGCCGGCGAGCTGGCCGGGAGGATCGCCTTCGGCGAGACACCGGTGCGGTTCTCGTTCACGACGGCGACGGTGGAGCGCTACTCCGACGCGAAGTGACGAGACGGCCTGTCCCGGACCGCGCGGTCCGGGACCTGCGGCGGCCCCAGATCCGGGTGGTGGCGCGCCCGTGTCCACCCGGCTCCGGCCCCGTTCGTCACACCGGTGATTATCCGCCACATCGGGGGGACGGTCCCGGACCCCGGGAGCGGGCCTCCCGGCCCCGGTCCTTCCCGTGCACCGGTACGTGGCCGGGAGGCTCCGTGCCCCCTGGCATGCGAAGGGTTTCGGCCGCGGACACGGCGGTGGAGCGTTGTCCGTGCCTCAGCCGCTGGCGGTCGCCGGGCACCCGGGAGGATCATCGTTCTCTCGGCACTCCACGAACCGGGAGACAGTCATGACCGAGAATGCCGACTTCAACGCACGCACCATCGCCGAGTTCCGCGCCCACCACGGGCAGGTCGGCGGCGCCTTCGCCGGAGCGCCCCTGCTCCTGCTGCACACCGTCGGCGCCCGCTCCGGCACACCCCGCGTCAATCCGATGATGTATCTGTCCGACGAGGGCCGTTATCTCGTCTTCGCCTCCAAGGCGGGCTCCGACCGTCACCCGGATTGGTACTACAACCTGCTCGCTCATCCCGATGTCCACATCGAGGTGGGCGACGACGCCCTCGCCGTACGCGCCGTCGAACTGCACGGCGCGGAGCGTGACGACCGCTTCGCCGAGCAGGCCCGCCGCTACCCCGGCTTCGCCGGCTACCAGCGCAGGACCGAGCGGATCATCCCGGTCGTCGCACTCGTGCCCGCCGAGGACGACACCCCGTCCGCCGGCGGTACGGACCGGTCCGGCGACCGTACAGAACGGAACCCATCATGACCATGCCGTACCTCGCCCAGCCCGACCAGCAGCAGAAGCTCGAATGGCTGGACGGCGGGCAGTTCGCCGTACTGCTGGACAGCGCGGCCACCGACGGGCAGCTCACCGTCGGACGGTTCACCGTCGACAAGGGCGAAGCGCCTCCGTACCACATGCACACCCGCGAGGACGAGGTCTTCATGCTGCTCAAGGGCAGCGCGCTGCTGTGGTGCGACGACCAGCAGATGGAGCTGACGGAGGGCGGCATCGTCTTCCTGCCCCGGAACGTCCCCCACGGCTACCGGATCACCTCCGACACCGCCGATCTGCTGATGATGTGCACGCCCGCGGGGATCGAAGGCATGTTCCGGCACGCCGGACGCGACATGGCGACGCCCCGGCCCGAGGGGTACGAGATCTCGCCGGACCTCCTCGCCGAGGCCGCGGACCTCCACGGCCAGATAGTCGTCGGCCCCCCGCGCTGACGAGCGGGGCCCCGCGCCCCCGGTCCTCGGGGGCGCGGAGACGCCAGGCCCCCTGGGCCCAGGCGTAGGGCCCCGGGCGTAGGGCCCCGGGCGGCGTGGGGCGTTCGTCAGGCATTGGGGTCGAACGGGATGCCGGCCGGTTTGGCCTTCTCCAGGTGGCTGTTGAAACTGCCGTCCTTGAGGCCGAAGTTGGCGCTGCCGAAATTGGCCTGGCTGAGCTTGTCGCGGAGGCCCGCGGGATATCCGTTCCAGCCGACGAGGGTCGGGTACTGCCACACGCCGTAGTGGTTCTCCGGCGGCTCGTCGTTGGCGTTGGCGGCGCGGAAGGCGTGCGTGCTCAGGCCGTCCTTGTGGTAGACGATCTTGGGGTGCGCCCCGTCCCAGCGGATCTGGTCCCGGCCGTGGACGGTGAAGCCACCGTGGGCCGAGGTGGAGACGTACTGCGCCTGGTTGTTCTGCACCCACACCACGACGTGCTCCCAGTCGTGCCGGTGCCCGCCGATCGTGGCCTGGTCCTTCTCGAAGTAGAGGCCGTACATGACCGCGCACCAGCCGTTGTTGCACTTGGACCGCGCGTACCCGTTGGTGTTGTCCAGGTCCGACCGGTCACGGCACTCGCCCTGGGGCGCCCCGGACGGGTTGAGGCCGCCGTTGAGGGTGCCGTCGGGGCCGATGGCGGGGGTGGGGTAGCAGCCGTCGGTGTCGTAGTCGTAGGCCGGCTGGTACGTACGCTCCAACTCGTCCGCGTTCCCCGGCAGGGCCGTCGGAGGCGCGGCGAAAGCGCTGCCCGGGAAGGCGACGACCAGCGCGACGGCGCTGCCGAGGGTGAGTGCGGCCTTACGCATGCGCGAGCTCTTCTTCACTGCGTCCTCCTGGTGGACCGCGACGTGGGGCCGACGGCGATATTGGCATGCCCACATCACGCGTGGGGAACTCCGGCACAGGACAGCTCGTTACGAACGAAATGGAGCTTCGAGCAGAGCAACCAACGCCAGGAGAAGGCGAGTTGACATCGAGCTGACGCGGACCGGAAGCCGCGCGTCCCGCCGGGACCGCCGCTCCCGCTCCGCCGCGTCCGCTCCGCCGATCGCGTCCATGGAGTCACCGAGTCCGCAGCGTTCCCCGCTTCCCCACCCCCTTTCACGGAGGCCCTGAACCATGACCCGGAACCACCCCCACCCCCACCCCCACGCCCACGCCCGCACCACGGAGTCGCCGTCCCGGCGCGCCGTGCTCGGCACCACCGCCCTCGCGGCCCTCGCCCTCGCGGCCGGCGCCGGCCCCGCGAGCGCCGCCGCCCAGCCGAGTGCCGCACGGCCGAGTGCCGCACAGCCGGGCGGTGCACGATCCGGCGCCGCACGGCCGAGTGGCGCGTGGCCGACCGAGTTCCCGCTGCCCGACGGCTTCCTCCCCGAGGGGATCACCATCGGCGGCCGCCCGTACGCCTACATGGGCTCGCGCGCCAACGGCGCCATCCTCCGCACCGATCTGCGCACCGGCGAGGGCACGGTCGTCCACCCGGGCGAGGCCGGCACGGCGGCCGTCGGGGTCGAGCTGGACGAGGACGGGCTGCTCTACATCGCCGGGGGCGGCGGAGGAACGGCGCGGGTCGTCGACACCCGCACCGGCCGGCTCGTGGCCACGTACCGACCGACGCCCGCGACCGGTCACTTCGTCAATGACGTGATCCTGCTCGGCGACCGCGCCTGGTTCACCGACTCGCGCGACAGCGTGCTGTACGGGATACCGCGCGGCCGGACGGCGGCGACGGGCCGGAAGAGCGACATCCGCAGCCTCCCCCTCGGCGGGGACTGGGTGCAGACGCCCGACGTGAACAACGCCAACGGCATCGTCTCCGCCCCCGGCGGCCGGGGGCTGATCGTCGTCAGCAGCCAGCCCGGCCGGCTCTACCACGTGGACCTGAAGACCGGTCACGCCACGGAACTCGCGCTGAACGGCGCGGCCGACGTCTCCAACGGCGACGGCCTCCTCCGGCTGGGGCGGACCCTGTACGTCGTCCAGAACCGGCAGAACGTGATCAGCGTGTTCGAACTCGACGCGGGGCTGCGCTCCGCCACCCTGCGCCGCACGATCACCGACCCGCGCTTCGACGTGCCGACCACCGTCGCCCGCCGGGGCGACCGGCTCTATCTGGTAAACGCCCGCTTCACCACACCGCAGACACCCGAGACGACGTTCAACGCCGTGGCCGTTCCCCTCTGACCGCACCCACCCGCAAGGCACCCCGGAAAAGGAATGTGCCGGATCCCGCCACCGGATCCGGCACATTCCTTTTCCCGTCACGGCACTTGCTTTTTCCGCGAAAGCGTGGGCAACGAAAAAACCCGTAACGATCCCATAACGCCACAGCCCCAGGTGGGTTAGGGTTCAACTCGTGATGGACCGTCTCGTAATCAAGGGTGCCCGCCAGCACAATCTCCGCGACGTTTCCGTGGACCTGCCCAGGGATGCGCTCATCGTTTTCACCGGAGTATCCGGATCGGGGAAGTCGAGCCTGGCCTTCGACACCATTTTCGCCGAGGGGCAGCGGCGCTACGTCGAATCGCTTTCCGCATATGCCCGTCAGTTCCTCGGCCAATTGGACAAGCCCGATGTCGACTCCGTCGAGGGGATATCCCCGTCGATCGCCATCGACCAGAAGACCACCGGCCGCAACCCGCGTTCCACGGTCGGCACCCTCACCGAGGTCTACGACTTCCTGCGCCTGCTGTACGCGCGCGTCGGCCGCCCGCACTGCCCGGAGTGCGGGGAGCCGATCACCCGCCAGACGCCCCAGCAGATCGTCGACCGCCTGCTCGCGTACGACGAGGGCGTACGCCTCCAGGTGCTGGCCCCGGTCGTCCGCGGCCGCAAGGGGGAACACGCGGATGTCTTCCGGCAGCTGACGGCCGACGGGTTCAGCCGGGTCCGGGTGGACGGTACGGTCCTTCCGCTGACGAGGCCGCCCGCGCTCGACCCGCGCAAGAAACACTCGGTCGAGGTCGTCGTGGACCGGCTCGCCGTGAAGCCGGCCGTCCGGCAGCGGCTCACCGAGTCCGTCGAGACCGCCCTCGGGCTGGCGGGCGGCGCCATAGCCGTCGAGTTCGTGGACCTCGCCGCCACCGACCCCGGGCGCGAGCTGACGTTCTCGGAGACGATGGCCTGCCCCCGGGCCCATGACATCGACCTGCCGGAGCTGGAGCCCCGGCAGTTCTCCTTCAACGCGCCCTGGGGCGCCTGCCCCGACTGCGGCGGCCTCGGCTCGCGCGCGGAGGTCGACCCCGGCCTCGTCGTCCCGGACGCCGGGAAGTCGCTCGCCGAGGGCGCCATCGCCCCCTGGACCTCGACCAGCGGCGCCGAGTACTTCTCCCGGCTGCTCGACGCGCTGGCCGCCGAGACCGGGTTCAGCACCGCCACGCCGTGGCGCGAACTCCCCGCCGCCGTACGGAAGGTGGTGCTGCACGGCACGCCGAAGCGGCTCCACCTCTCGTACACCAACCGGTTCGGCCGGGACCGTTCCCACACCACCCCGTACGAAGGCGTCATCCCGCACATCCGGCGCCGCCACGCGGAGGCCGAGGAGAACGCCTCCCCGTCACGGTTCGAGGGCTACATGCGGGAGGTGGACTGCCCCGCCTGCGGCGGCGCCCGGCTCCGGCCCGAGGTGCTCGCGGTCACCGTGGGCGGACGGAGTATCGCGGAGCTGACCGCGCTGCCGCTCGACGAACTCGCCGCGTTCTCCCGCGACCTGCGGCTCGAAGGCTGGGAGCGCCGGGTCGCCGAGGCCGTCCTCGCGGAGATCGACGAGCGGCTGCGCTTCCTCCTGGACGTGGGCCTGGACTACCTGACGCTGAACCGCCCGGCCGCCGGCCTCTCCGGCGGGGAGGCGCAGCGGATCCGGCTGGCCACCCAGATCGGATCCGGGCTGGTCGGCGTCCTCTACGTACTGGACGAGCCCAGCATCGGACTGCACCAGCGGGACAACCAGCGGCTGATCGGGACGCTGCTGCGGCTGCGCGACCGGGGCAACACCGTGATCGTGGTCGAGCACGACGAGGAGACCGTACGGGTGGCCGACTGGGTGGTGGACATCGGTCCCGGGGCCGGCGCGCTCGGCGGGCACGTGGTGCACTCCGGCACGGCGCGGGAGCTGCTGGACCACCCCACGTCCCTGACGGGCGCGTACCTCTCGGGGCGCCGGCGGATCCCGGTGCCCGAGCGGCGCCGGCCACGGACCGAAGGCCGCGAGATCACCGTGCACGACGCGGCCGAACACAATCTGCGCGAGGTGACGGTCTCGTTCCCGCTCGGCCAGTTCATCGCCGTCACCGGCGTCTCGGGCTCCGGCAAGTCGACGCTGGTCAACGACATCCTCTACACGGCCCTGGCCAAGCGCGTCCACCGCGCCCACCGGGCGCCGGGGCGCCACCGTACGGTCACCGGCGCCGAGGAGATCGACAAGGTGGTCCGGGTCGACCAGTCGCCGATCGGCCGCACCCCGCGCTCCAACCCCGCCACGTACACGGGGCTTTTCGACCATCTGCGCCGGCTGTTCGCGCAGACGGCGGAGGCGAAGGTACGCGGCTACCAGCCGGGCCGGTTCTCCTTCAACCTGAAGGGCGGCCGCTGCGAGAACTGCCTCGGCGACGGCACCATCCGCGTGGAGATGAGCTTCCTCCCGGACGTCCATGTCCCCTGCGAGGTCTGCCACGGGGCCCAGTACAACCGCGAGACCCTGGACGTCCACTACAAGGGGAAGTCGATCGCGGACATCCTCGCCCTGACCATCGCGGAGTGCGAGGACTTCTTCGCCGGGCACGCGATCATCGGCCGTCACCTCAGGACGCTGAACGAGGTCGGACTGGGGTACGTGAAGCTCGGCCAGGCCGCCACCACGCTCTCCGGCGGCGAGGCGCAGCGCGTGAAGCTCGCCGCCGAGCTGCAGAAGCGCACCAGGGGCCGCACCCTGTACGTACTCGACGAGCCGACCACGGGGCTGCACACCGACGACGTACGGAAGCTGCTGACCGTCCTGCACCGGCTCGTCGACGCGGGCAACACGGTCGTGGTGATCGAGCACGACCTCGACGTGGTCAAGACCGCCGACCGAGTCGTCGACATGGGCCCGGAGGGCGGCCGCCGGGGCGGCACCGTCGTCGCCGAGGGCACCCCCGAAGAGGTCGCGGCCCACCCGTACTCCCACACCGGCCGGTTCCTGCGCCCGCTGCTGGAGGGTCCCCGGACCGGGCCGGGGACGGGGAGCTGACGCCATGGAGACGGACCCCGGCACCGCCCGCACCACCCACACCACCCGCACCACCCACACCACCCGCACCACCCGCACCACCCGCACCGAAGAGGACACCGACGCCCCCGCACCCCGGCTGCCCTCCGGCGGGGACTCGGTCGACCAGGTACGGGACTACCTCAAGCGCATCGGCCGCGTCCGCCTCCTCAGCGCCGAGCAGGAGGTGGACCTGGCGAAGCGGATCGAGGCCGGGCTGTTCGCCGAGAAGAAGACGGAGGAGGACCCCGGCCTGGACACCCGCCACCGCAGGGAGCTGGACCTCCTCGCCGAGGACGGCCGCCGGGCGAAATCCCACCTCATCGAGGCCAACCTCCGTCTGGTCGTCTCCATCGCCAAACGCTACAGCGGGCGCGGCCTCATGTTTCTCGACCTGATCCAGGAGGGAAATACCGGACTGATCCGGGCCGTAGAGAAATTCGACTACACCAAGGGTTTCAAGTTCTCGACGTACGCGACCTGGTGGATCCGCCAGGCGATATCCCGGGCCCTCGCCGACCAGGGCAGGACCATCCGTATCCCGGTCCATATGGTCGAGGTCATCAACCGGCTCTCCCGGGTCCGCCGGGAATTGCTCCAGGATCTGGGGGTCCACCCCACTCCGGAGGAACTGGCGGAGAAAATGGAGGTGTCCGTCGAGCGGATCACCGAACTCGACGGCTACGCCAGGGAGCCCATCTCCCTGCACACCCCTCTCGGTGACGACACCGCCACCGAACTGGGCGACATGATCGAGGACGTGGAGTCGGCCTCCCCCTCGGACCTGGTCACGTTCCTGCTCCTGCGGGCCGAGATCCACGCCGTCCTCGCCACGATGACCCCGCGCGAGGCCGGCATCATCTCCCTCCGCTACGGCCTCGCCGACGGCCGCGCGAAGACGCTGGAGGAGATCGGCCAGGTGTACGGGGTGACGCGCGAGCGCATCCGCCAGATCGAGTCCAAGACCATGTCCAAGCTCCGCCACCCCTCCCGCTCCCAGGTGCTCCGGGACTACCTGACGGCCGACTGACGCGGGGAGGGAGGAAGGGCGGGCGTCGCGGCGCTCCCCTCGGAGCGGTCTCAGCCCCGCAGGTACGCGAGTACGGCGAGGACCCGGCGGTTGGTGGCGTCGGTCAGCGTGAGGTCGAGTTTGGTCAGGATGCTGCCGAAGTGCTTGCTGACCGTGCCCTCGCTGAGGTGCAGCGCCCCGGCGACCGAGGCGTTGGAGCGTCCCTCCGCCATGAGCGCGAGCACCTCCCGTTCCCGGGCGGTGAGTCTCGACAGGGGGGCGCGGCGGTGCCTGAGCAACTGCCGTACCACCTCCGGGTCCACCACCGTGGCTCCCTCCGCGACCCGCCGGACGGCGTCGACGAACTCCTCGACGTGCCCGACCCGTTCCTTGAGCAGATAGCCGACACCGGTTCCGTCCGAGGAGTCGAGCAACTCCTCGGCGTACGCGCGCTGGACGTACTGGCTGAGGACCAGGATGGGCAGCCCCGGCTCCCGCTCCCGCAGCGCGATCGCGGCCCGACCGGGAGTTGGCCGAGCACCTCGTGAATCGGGCTCGGAATGAGGGGGTGAACTGGTCGGGGAGAACGGGCTGGTGAAGCTGGTCCTTGAGGGCGATTTACAGGCGGAGATGACGGAGCATCTCCGCTACGAGCAGGGCGATCCGGCCGGCGCGGGTCGGGGGGCTTGCGCAACGGCACTCGCCGCAAGAGGGTGTTGACGGAAGTCGCAGCGGCCGAGCTCAATGTACCTCGGGACCGGGCAAGCGGCTTCAGTTCCGCCATCGCGCCGGGTGGAGTGCTTCGACGAGGCGATCCTCTCCCTCTATGTATACCAAAGGGCTGACGACCGGGAAGGTCCAGGCGCACCTGGCGGAGATCTACGACATCGACGTTTCGCGGGACTATCTCGCGGGCCACCGACAAGGTCACCGAGGAGGCATGACGTCAGCGGAGGTTGGACCAGATCTACACGGTCTTCCGTGACCGGTGTAAGAGCGGCTAACACAATGAGGTGGATCGCTTCTGGTTGCCGTGTCCGGGGCGGGAGTTGAGCGTTCGGTCCCGTGTGGGGACGTCACCGTGGATCGTGTCGGATGAGCTGTGGGATCGCCTGGAGCCGCTGCTGCCGCAGCGTGAGCGCAGATTCCGCTATCCGGGCCGCAAGCCGTTGCCGGACCGGGACGTGCTGTGCGGGATCTTGTACGTGCTGCACACCGGGATCCAGTGGGAGTACCTGCCGCAGGACCTGGGCTTCGGCTCGGGCATGACCTGCTGGCGCCGTCTGCGGGACTGGAACGAGGCCGGCGTGTGGCAACGGCTGCACGAGGTCCTGCTGGCCGAGCTGAACGCGGCCTCGCGGCTGAACTGGTCCCGCTGCGTGGTCGACTTCTCCCACGTCAGAGCGCTAAAAGGGGGATCCACACGGGCCCCTCGCCGGTCGACCGAGGCCGGGCCGGCTCGAAACACCATCTGATCACCGACGGGCACGGCACCCCGCTCGCGGTCCTGCTGACCGGCGGCAACCGTAACGACGTCACCCAGCTCCTGCCCCTGCTCGACGCGATCCCGCCGGTCCGTGGCCGGGTCGGACGGCCCCGCCGCAAGCCGGACTCGCTGTTCGCCGACCGCGGCTACGACCACGACATCTACCGCGACCAGGTCCGCGCCCGCGGCATCGTGCCCGCGATCGCCCGCCGCGGCACCCCGCACGGCACCGGACTGGGCACCTACCGCTGGGTGGTCGAGCGAAGTCTTGCGTGGCTGCACGGCTTCCGATGTCTGCGCATCCGATGGGAACGGCGAGCCGACATCCACGAAGCGTTCCTCAAACTCGCCTGCTGCCTCATCACCCACCGACAACTCGGCTCACTGTGTTAGCCGTTGTTAGAGTCCGGCTCTGCCTCTGCTGGCTCAGTCAACTCACGTTGCCACTCCATGAACCGGCGCCGTAGCTGCGCAGCCTCAGACTCACCGAGTCCATAAACAGCAAACTGCTTGTCGCTGTAACGCTGGATGCGAGCAAGGGCATCAGCGAAGATAGGGCTGATCAAATCCCGCATCATTTTGCGCCACGAGCTCGATCAACCGCTCCCGGGAATAGCCCGCCCGAAGCAGCCCGTCGACGTCGATCGCGTCCCGAGCCTCGGCCCGGCTGAACAACGCTCCGGTCTTGCCCGCAGCCACGTCGTCCCTGTGCAGAACTGGCCCAAGGTCCGATTCAACCGGTGCAGAAACTCGGCGACCAGCTCGACCTTGCTGTGGTGACCAGTGGACGGATCAGTAACGCTCAACCGTGAGTACGTGGGCACATGTTGAGTGACCTCAACCTCGTAACCGGCAGCCGTGTACGCCGCAGTGATCCGTTCAACCGCGTCTTCCATCTCACCAGTCGCCCGGTCGATCGGTGCGAACAGATCCACATCGTCGCTGATCCGCTGAGTGATGTGGTGCGCCTGAACGGCATAGCCGCCGGCCAGCGCGTATCCAAAGTCCTTTGCCAGCGCATCAAGTCCGATCCGGATCAGCTCACGGTGCAGATCGTCCACTATGCCGCAGCCTCCGTCGTGACAAGCTCCGGAAAGCGGGTCTCCCAGGCACTGCGCACAGGCAGCGGCAAGAACAGATCGACCCAATGGTGACGCAACAGGTCGGCGTTCACATACGCATGGAGATCATCAAGCTCGGGAGCCTCACGGATCACCCGCTCGTACATCAGCAGGACATCGGCCTCGTCGGTGAGGTCATAGACGCACGCGGTCCCCAGTCCAGACGGCGGGGCAGGTCGACCAGATCTCTCGTCGGACCGGCCAGATCGGCGAGCGACTCCGGCAGTGCGTACGGCTTCGCCTCTGCGTACCTGCTGCTCATGCCTCCAGCATGCCGCACCCGGACCTCGTCGCGCACCGCAAACTGCGCACCCAAGCCTCACCTTGTCGATTGGGCACGAAACCAGAGCCTCCCTCGGCTTCCGGCTCACGGCTCCTCGCGCCTCTCCAGAACACTGCCGCTGCACAAATGGCCACCCCTTGGCCACCCGGGACCCTGCGGGTACGGACCGATCAACCAGCGACATCCCAAGGAACAGCAGGCCAGTGACCTCATCCGGCCTCAACAACGCATCCCTGATTGACCTACGCATTCCATGCACAGACCAAAGAAGCTCATCGAGCACACATTCAAAGGTCAAAAAAGAAAGAAACCCCAGGTCACGGCGAGTGAGTCCTGGGGTTTCTCTGAGCCGCCTTCGGGATTCGAACCCGAGACCTACGCATTACGAGTGCGTTGCTCTGGCCAACTGAGCTAAGGCGGCGTGCCGTCCGGACCATCGTGCGGTCTGCGGCGCCGCCAAGTCTACACAGTTTCGAGGGGTGCTCCGTCCACCCCCGGTGTGCGGGGGTTCTCGCAGGTCAGGGCGGTCTGGGCGGGTCAGGAGCACTTCTTTCCGCGCGCGGGGGGCGTGCCCTCCAGGAGGTAGGTGTTGATCGCCGTGTCGATGCAGTCGCTGCCGCGTCCGTACGCCGTGTGACCGTCGCCCTCGTAGGTGAGGAGCGTGCCCGAGGAGAGCTGGGCGGCGAGGGACCGGGCCCACTTGTAGGGGGTGGCCGGGTCGCGGGTGGTGCCGACCACGACGATCGGGGCCGCGCCCTTCGCCTCGATACGGTGGGGGGTGCCGGTGGCTTTGACCGGCCAGTACGTGCAGTTCAGGGCGGCCCAGGCGAGGCCCCTGCCGAAGACCGAGGAAGCCTGTTCGAAGGAGGGGAGCGCCTTGGTGACCTCGTCGGGGCCGGAGAAGGAGGGCGGGAGGTCCAGGCAGTTCACCGCGGAGTTGGCGAACATCAGATTGGCGTACGTGCCGTCGCTCTCGCGTTCGTAGTACGAGTCGGCCAGGGCGAGCAGCGCCGCCCCGTCGCCGTCCATCGCGGCGGCGAGGGCCTCGCGGAGCTGGGGCCAGGCGGACTCGTCGTACATCGCGGCGATCACGCCGGTCGTGGCGAGGGACTCGCCCAGCTCACGGCCTCCGCCCGCCGGGACGGGGCGCGCGTCCAACTGTGTGAAGAACGCCTTCATCCGGTTCGAGACATCGGCAGCGGACTTCTGGCCCAGCGGGCAGTCCGCCTGCTTCACGCAGTCCTCGGCGAAGGACCGGAAGGCCGTCTCGAAGCCGGCCGTCTGGTCGCGGTTCAGCTCGCGGGCCGGGAGGGACGGGTCCATCGCTCCGTCGAGGACGAGGCGGCCGGTGCGCTGGGGGAACAGTTCGGCGTAGGTCGCGCCGAGGAAGGTGCCGTACGAGGCTCCGACGTAGGAGAGTTTCCGGTCGCCCAGCACCGCGCGGAAGAGGTCCATGTCACGGGCGGCCTCGACCGTGGAGACATGCGGGAGGACCGTGCCGGAGCGCTTCTCGCAGCCCCGGGCGAAGTTCTTGAAGGACTCGGTCAGCTCGGTGACCTCCGCCGGGTCGTCGGGGGTCTGGTCGACCTGCGTGTACGCGTCCATCTCCGTGCCGCTGAGGCATTCGACGGGCTCACTGCGGGCCACGCCGCGCGGATCGACGGCCACCATGTCGTACCGGGCGCGGACCGGGGCCGGGTAGCCGATACCGGCGTACGCCTGGAGGTAGCCGATGGCCGAGCCGCCGGGGCCGCCCGGGTTGACCATGAGGGAGCCGAGGCGCTTGCCGGGGCCCGTGGCCTTCTTCCGCGCGACGGCCAGGTCGATCTCGGTGCCGTCCGGCTTCGCGTAGTCGAGCGGGGCCTTCATCGTGGCGCACTGGAAGTCGGGGACGCCGCAGTCGCGCCAGGCGAGCTTCTGGTCGTAGTACTTCTTCAGGGCTGCCGGGTCGCCGGACACCGGGCCCGAGGCCGGGTTCGACGCGGACGCCTCCGTCGGCGAGCCACCGGAACTGCAGCCGGAGATCAGCAGGCCGGCTGCGGCCAGCGCGGTGGCGGAGATGCGGAACAGGCGCCTGGTGTCCATCCAGGGATGCTAGCCGTCCGGCCCCGCCCGGGGTCCGGCCACGCTCGTACGGGTGAATCCCGACCGGTACGGGTGATCTTCCGACCGTACGAGCGAGCGCGCCCCGGGTCAGCCCGCTCTCAGCGACACGGCCATCGCCTCCACCGCGAGCAGCGGCGCCACGTTACGGTCCAGGGCCTGGCGGCAGGCGACGATCGCCTCGATGCGGCGCAGGGTCCGCTCCGGGGTGGAGGCGCGGGCCACCCGCTCCAGCGCGTCCTGCACATCGGCGTTGGCGAGCGCGACCCGCGATCTCATTTGGAGGGCGAGCACATCGCGGTAGAACCCGGTCAGGTCGGTGAGGGCCAGATCGAGGCTGTCGCGCTGCGTACGGGTGGAGCGGCGCTTCTGCCGGTCGGCCAGCTCCTTCATCACCCCGGCCGTGCCCCGGGGCATCCTGCCGCCCGCCGCGGCGCCGAGAGCGGCCTTCATCTCCTCCGTCTCCTTGGTGTCGACCTCCTCGGCGACCTGTTTGGCGTCCTCGGTGGCGGCGTCGATCAGCTCCTGCGCCGCCTTGAGGCAGCCGCCGATGTCGTCCACGCGCAGGGGCATCTTGAGGACGGTGGCCCGCCGGGCCCGGGCGCGCGGGTCGGTGGCGAGACGGCGGGCCCGCCCGATGTGGCCCTGGGTGGCCCGCGCCGCGGCGTGGGCGGCGTCCGGCTCGATCCCGTCGCGCCGGATCAGGACGTCGGCGACGGCGGCCACGGGCGGGGTACGCAGCACGAGGTGGCGGCAGCGGGAGCGGATCGTGGGCAGGACGTCCTCCAGGGAGGGCGCGCAGAGCAGCCAGACCGTCCGGGGCGCCGGCTCCTCCACCCCCTTCAGCAGGACGTTGCCCGCGCCTTCGGTGAGCCGGTCCGCGTCCTCCAGCACATTGACCTGCCAGCGCCCGCCGGCCGGCGAGAGCTGAGCGCGGCGGACCAGTTCGCGGGTCTCCTTGACGCCGATGGAGAGCAGGTCCGTACGGATGATGTCCACATCGGCGTGCGTACCGATCAGGCTCGTGTGGCAGCCGTCGCAGAAGCCGCACCCCGGCTCGCCGCCGAGGGCCCGGTCCGGGCTGGTGCACTGCAGGGCCGCGGCGAAGGCGCGGGCCGCCGTGGACCGCCCCGACCCGGGCGGTCCCGTGAAGAGCCAGGCGTGCGTCATCCTGGACGCCTCGGGCGGGGCGCCGCCCGAGGCCTCGGCCGTGACCAGCGCGTCCGCGTCACGGGCGGCGGCGGCCAGCGTGGTCGTGACCCGGTCCTGCCCGACCAGCTCGTCCCATACGGCCATGCGCCGCCACCGCCCCGCCTTCTCGCGCCGCGAGCCTCGTGGCTCCACGGCTCCGTCACTCCGTACCTGTGCCGTCCCGACGGGACGCACCCGGCCGGACGTACCCGCTCGGAGTCCATTGTGGGGCCGGGGTCTGACAACCCGGCCCCACAAGGGCGGCTCCGGCCCCACCGGGCCGACCGCCGCCGGCCGGTTCCGGCCCCACCAGCGGCCGGTGGGCAGCCGCCGTCCGACGGCCCGCCGACTAGCGGCGGCGCCTTCCGTCGGTGTCACCGGTGTCGCCGGTGTCTTTGGTGTCGCCGGTGTCTTTGGTGTCGGCCGCGTCGTCGGCCGTCCCGTCACGCGGGCCGAGCAGTTCGTCCGCGAGGGTCGGCAGATCGTCCAGCGGCGTCTCCTCCGCCCAGTCCGAGCGGCGGCGCGGGCGCTCCGGCGGGCGCTGGAAGCGGGCCTCCGGAGCGGCGTTCGGGTCGATCACCGGCAGTTCCCGCGTGCGCTCGTTCTCCCGCTCCCCGGACGGCGCCGGGTCGTCCTCGCGGAAGAAGCCCCGGGGTACCCGGTCGGCCGGGTCGCCGTTCCGCACGGGCGCCTGGCCACCGTCCCGTACGGGCGGCAGGACGGCGGTCTCGTCGGCCGCTCGCGCATCCCGCGGGGACTCCCGCGGCTCGTCCTTCACCTGCGGCAGGACCGCCGTCTCGTCGGCCGCGCCGGGCCGGTCCTGCCCGGCGCCCGGACGGTCCTGCCCGGGCCGCGGGGTGTCCGGACGTACCGCCGGGACCTCCTGCGTCACGTCCTCCGGGGCGCTCGCCGGCTTCGTGAAGTCCGGCTTCCGGAGGTTCGGCTTGATCACCGGGGTGGGGACCGTGACCTCGGCCGGTGAGACCTCGGCCTCGGCGGCCTCGGCGGCCTCGGCGGCCGCCGCCCGCTCCGCGACGCGGCGCGCCTCCTCGGCCCTGAGCAGCGCCTCCTCCGCCTTGCGCTGCTTCTCCAGGCGCCGCTCCTCCGCCTCGGCACGGAGCCTGGCCTCTTCCTGGGCCTGTCGCCTCAGGCGCGCCTGCTCCGCCTCGTACGCCCGCTCCTCGGCCTCGCGCCGCTTGCGCTCCTCCTCGGCGGCCCGGCGCTCCGCCTCGGCGCGCTCCCTGGCCTCCTGCGCCTGCCGCTCCTCCTCGCGCCGACGCGCCTCTTCCAGCTCGCGCCGCTTGCGCTCCTCCTCCTCGGCACGGAGCTTGGCGAGCTGCGCCTGCCGCTCGCGCTCCAGCCGCTCCTCCTCCGCCTTGCGCGCGGCTTCCTCCTCGGCCTTGCGGCGGGCCTCCTCGATCGCGGCCTTCCGCGCCTCCTCCCTGGCCTTGATCTCGGCCTCGGAGAGCGGCAGAAGCTGGTCGAGCCGGTGCCGTACGACCTTGGTGACGGCTTCCGGCTCCTGGCCCGCGTCCACGACGAGATAGCGCGTCGGGTCGGCGGCGGCCAGGCTGAGGAAGCCGGTCCGTACCCGCTGGTGGAACTCGGCGGACTCGGACTCCAGCCGGTCCGGCGCCTCCGTGAAGCGCTCGCGTGCCGTCTCCGGGGAGACGTCGAGCAGCACCGTGAGGTGCGGTACGAGCCCGTCCGTCGCCCAGCGCGAGATACGGGCGATCTCGGTCGGGGAGAGGTCGCGGCCCGCGCCCTGGTAGGCGACGGACGAGTCGATGTAGCGGTCGGAGATGACGATCGCGCCACGCTCCAGGGCGGGGCGGACGACCGAGTCGACATGCTCGGCGCGGTCCGCCGCGTACAGCAGCGCCTCGGCGCGGTTGGACAGCCCGGCGCTGGACACGTCGAGCAGGATCGACCGGAGCCGCTTGCCGACCGGAGTGGCGCCCGGCTCCCGGGTGACCACCACTTCGTGGCCCTTGGCCCGGATCCAATCGGCCAGCGCCTCGACCTGTGTGGACTTCCCGGCACCGTCCCCGCCCTCCACGGCGAGGAAGAACCCGGTCCCGACCGAGGCCTGTACGGGGTCGGCTCCGCCGCGCAGCGCGTCGCGGAGGTCGCGCCGGAGCGGCACGCCGGACCGGTCGTCCGTCTTGGCCAGCACGATCGCCGCGACGGGCAGCAGCAGCGCGCCGACCAGCATCAGGGTGAACGCGGCGCCGTCGTGGGCGAAGACGAAGGTGCCGCTGGCGAGGCGGTGCGGGCCGATGGCCGCGGCGAGGAGGGGGGCGGCCACCAGGCCGAGCGCGACGAAGACCCTGACTACAGCCTGCAGGTGTTCGGTGACTCGCTGTCGACGATACTCCTCGACCTCCACATCGACCAGGGCGTGGCCGGTATACGCCACGACGCCTGCCGTGAAGCCGGTGAACAGCGCGAGGAGCAGCACCGTCGCCGTGTCCGGTACGAGGCCCATGGCGAGCAGCGCGACTCCGGTGACCGCGATGCCCAGCGCGAACAGCCGGCGCCGGGACAGGGCGGGGAACACCTTCACGCCGCAGCGGATGCCCAGCGCCGTACCGCCGGTCAGGGCGAGGACCAGCAGTGCGAAGGCAACCGGGCCGCCGCCGAGGTCCTTGGCCTGGAGCACGGAGACGGCCACCGCCGACGCGACGGCTCCGGCGATCGCGCCGCAGGCGAGGACGAGCAGCGGCACCGCGCCCGTGCGGCCCTTGTCCCCACCGCCGGAACCAGAACCGCCGGAACCGGCGCTCCCGGCACCGGTGCTACCCGGACGGCGCAGCCCTTCGAGCGGGGAGCGCGGCCGGGGCGTCGCCCCGTCGGGCAGTTCCAGGAAGTACAGGGCGGAGACGGACGCCGAGAACAGCCCGGCCGCGACATACGAGCCGAGGGCCGCCTGGTGCAGCGAGAACCACTCGATGCCCGTGCCCAGCAGGTTGCCGATCAGCGTCGCGACGAGCAGGACGGCGGCCGCGGCGGGGACGGACAGGAACGTCGTACGGAGCGAGAGCCGCCGCAGCGCGTCGAGGTGGTCCGGCAGCGGACGCACGGCGGCGCCCTCCAGCGGCGGGGCGGGGAGCAGCGACGGCGCGGCGCTCTCCTTGGCCACCGTCCAGAAGCGCTCGGCCACGCCCACCACGAAGACCGTGCTGAGGAGGATCGGGAGTGCGCGGTCGGGGGTCCAGTCGAGCCACAGCGGCGCGACGATCAGCAGACCGAGGCGGAGGACATCGGCGACGATCATCGTCCAGCGACGGTCCAGCGGCCCACCGTCGCGGTCCGACTTGGCGGGCTTGGTGGGCCGAGCGGGAGTGGCTCCGGTACCGCCGGGCTCTCCGGACGCGCCCCCGTCAGGCGCCGTGCCCGCGTCCCCGGGCGACTGGGCCGTCCCGGACTTCCCGGACTTCCCGGCGGTCGCCGGGGCTCCCGTACGCGGTGCGACCAACGCCGTCAGCGGCCCCAGCAGCACCGCTCCGAACAGCAGCGTGGCCAGGATCCTGGCGCCGAACACGGCGGCGACGGCGAATGCCGCGCCCCGGTATCCCGTACCGAACGAGCCCTCCGCGATCGCCGCTTGCAACGAAAGCAGCAGAAGCACGAGAACGGCGAGTACGTCGCCGATCCCGCCGACGAACTGGGCACCCCACAACCGCCGCAGCGGAGGAAGGCGCAACAGTGATCGAACGGCGCGCTCTCGTGAGTCTGCGGCAAGTGCGTCGGAGTCGGAGGAGGAGCTCACGACCCCTGGCTGCTCGGCTCGTGTCATTCGCCCAGCCTATCCGGAGCCACCGACAACCCCGGAGCCCCGTCCGAACAAACGACCACCTGGCCACCCTCGCCCGGCACCCCGGCCGCGCACGCCGCCCGTCACGCGTCCGTCGTCGCAGCCGCAAGGAGTTCGAGCCCGTGGCCGTCACGCATCCGAGCCCGCGGCAGCGCCCGGCGCTCGGCGTGCCTCGCGCCTCACGCGACGCGCACCGAGCAACGTGCGTCAGGCGGCACGCGTCAGGCGACGCACTCCGGGCGGCACGCGTCGGGCGGCACGCGTACCGCCGCCGCTACGTGTCCGTCGTCGCCGAGCCCGAAGCCGACGACTTCTTCGCCGCGGTCTTCTTCGCCGTGGTCGTCCCGCCGGTCGAGGTCGCCTTCTTGGCCGTCGTCTTCTTCGCGGCGGCCTTCTTCGCCGTCGTCGCCTTCTTGGCGGGCGCCTTCTTCGCGGGAGCCTTCTTCGCCGCCTTCTTGGCGGTCTTCTTGGCCGGGCCCTTCGCGCGCTTCTCCGCGAGAAGCTCGTACCCGCGCTCCGGGGTGATCGCCTCGACGCTGTCGTCCGTCCGCAGGGTCGCGTTGGTCTCGCCGTCCGTGACGTACGGGCCGAACCGCCCGTCCTTCACGACCACCGGGCGCTCGCTCACCGGGTCCGTACCCAGCTCCTTCAGCGGCGGCTTGGCCGCGGCCCGGCCCCGCTGCTTGGGCTGGGCGTAGATCGCCAGCGCCTCTTCGAGCGTGATGTCGAAGAGCTGGTCCTCACTGGTCAGCGACCGCGAGTCCGTGCCCTTCTTCAGATACGGGCCGTACCGGCCGTTCTGCGCGGTGATCTCGACGCCCTCGGCGTCCGTCCCGACCACCCTCGGCAGCGACATCAGCCTGAGCGCGTCGTCGATGGTGACCGTGTCGAGCGACATGGACTTGAAGAGCGAGGCGGTGCGCGGCTTGACCGCGTTCTTGCCGGTCTTCGGCGTGCCGTCCGGCAGGATCTCGGTGACGTACGGCCCGTAGCGGCCGTCCTTCGCCACGATCTGGTTGCCGGTGACCGGGTCGGCGCCCAACTCGAAGTCGCCGCTCGGCTTGGCCAGCAGTTCCTCCGCGTACGCGACGGTCAGCTCGTCGGGCGCCATCTCCTCGGGCACGTCGGCGCGCTGGTGGCCCTCCGCGTCCTTCTCGCCGCGCTCCACGTACGGCCCGTACCGTCCGACGCGCAGCATGATGCCGTCGCCGACGGGGAACGAGGAGATCTCCTTGGCATCGATCGCACCGAGGTCGGTGACGAGTTCCTTGAGGCCGCCGAGGTGGTCCCCGTCGCCGTTGCCCGCGCTCGAAGCGGCGCCCGCGTTGTCGTCGCCCTCGCCGAAGTAGAAGCGCTTGAGCCACGGCACCGAATGGGCCTCGCCCTGGGCGATGCGGTCGAGGTCGTCCTCCATCTTGGCCGTGAAGTCGTAGTCGACGAGCCGGCCGAAGTGCGTCTCCAGCAGGTTGACGACAGCGAAGGACAAGAAGGACGGCACCAGTGCCGTGCCCTTCTTGAAGACATAACCGCGGTCGAGAATGGTGCCGATGATGGAGGCGTACGTCGACGGGCGGCCGATCTCGCGCTCTTCCAGCTCCTTGACCAGCGAGGCCTCGGTGTAGCGGGCGGGCGGCTTGGTGGCGTGGCCGTCGACCGAGATCTCCTCGGCGGCGAGCGCGTCGCCCTCGGCGACCTGCGGCAGCCTGCGCTCGCGGTCGTCCAGCTCCGCGTTCGGGTCGTCCGCGCCCTCGACGTACGCCTTCATGAAGCCGTGGAAGGTGATCGTCTTGCCGGAGGCGGAGAATTCCGCGTCCCGGCCGTCGCTCGACGTTCCGCCGATCCTGACGGTGACGCTGTTGCCGACCGCGTCCTTCATCTGGGAGGCGACGGTCCGCTTCCAGATCAGCTCGTACAGCCGGAACTGGTCGCCGCTCAGTCCGGTCTCCGCGGGGGTGCGGAAACGATCACCCGAAGGACGGATCGCCTCGTGCGCCTCCTGGGCGTTCTTGACCTTCCCGGCGTACGTACGCGGCTTGTCGGGCAGATAGCCCGCCCCGTACAACTGCGTGACCTGGGCACGGGCCGCCGCCACCGCGGTGTCCGAGAGGGTCGTGGAGTCCGTACGCATATAGGTGATGAAGCCGTTCTCGTACAGCTTCTGCGCGACCTGCATCGTGGACTTCGCCCCGAAGCCGAGCTTGCGCGACGCCTCCTGCTGGAGGGTCGTCGTGCGGAAGGGCGCGTACGGCGAGCGGCGGTACGGCTTGGACTCGACCGAGCGCACGGCGAAGGAGGACTCCGCCAGCGCGGCGGCCAGCGCCCGCGCGTTCGCCTCGTCGAGGTGCAGCACCTGGTCGGACTTGAGCCGGCCGTCCGGGCCGAAGTCGCGGCCCTGGGCGACGCGCCGGCCGTCGACCGAGTTCAACCGGGCGACCAGCGAGGACGGGTCGGACAGGTCCCCCGGGCGGCCGGTGGCGAACGTACCGGTCAGGTCCCAGTACTCGGCGGAGCGGAAGGCGATGCGCTCGCGCTCGCGCTCGACGACGAGCCGGGTGGCGACGGACTGGACGCGGCCCGCGGAGAGGCCCCGCATGACCTTCTTCCACAGGACCGGCGAGACCTCGTAGCCGTACAGGCGGTCGAGGATACGGCGGGTCTCCTGGGCGTCGACCATGCGCGTGTTCAGCTCACGCGGATTGGCCACCGCGGCCCGGATCGCGTCCTTGGTGATCTCGTGGAAGACCATCCGGTGGACCGGGACCTTCGGCTTGAGGACCTCCTGGAGGTGCCACGCGATGGCTTCGCCCTCGCGGTCCTCATCGGTGGCGAGGTAGAGCTCGTCGGATTCGGCCAGCAGCTCCTTGAGCTTTCTGACCTGCGCCTTCTTGTCGGCGTTGACGACATAGATCGGCTGGAAGTCGTGTTCGACGTCCACTCCGAGGCGGCGCACCTCGCCCGTGTACTTCTCGGGCACCTCGGCGGCGCCGTTCGGGAGGTCGCGGATGTGCCCGACGCTCGCCTCGACGACATAGCCAGGGCCGAGGTAGCCCTTGATCGTCTTCGCCTTGGCAGGCGACTCGACGATGACGAGTCGGCGGCCGCCGTGTGCGGTCTCGCTGGTCGGGGACAACTTCGCTCTTCTCTCCGGTCGACGCTGGGTGGGCCCGTACGGCAGTACGGCAGAACGGCACGGCGGGGCGTGTGGCGGCCCAGCGGTGACGCTGCTTCGCTGCGGAGTGTGACGGTACAACCCGCCCCCGTGTCAAACGGCAAAAGACCGCAACGGCCACTCGAACGGTAACCCGACTCCAGCCGTTCCTGCCGCCCGGACCCCCTCGCCCGTCGCGTCGGGCCGCCCCGGCGGTGGGCGCTCCGGGGCGCCTGGTGACAGTCGGGTACGGGCGTCGCGTGGGGCGCCCGGGACTCGTCCCCGCCGGGTCGCGGCCCAGGTCCGGGGCGCTTCCGCAGCAGGTCCGGGGGATGGTGGCACCGCGCGCCGGGTCTCGGGAGTCCCGCCCGTCGGGCCGTGACGATCATGGTCTCCGGGGTGCTTCGGGACGGTGGAGCGCTTGGATCAGATACGACCGAAGCACCACACGCCGAGAGCGAGAAAGACCACGCCCGAGAGTGTCGTGAGCGTGATGGACACCGCGGGCCGCACGCCGTGCGCCACCGGCGCCCGGTGCAGGACGCGAGCGCCCGTCCACAGCAGCAGCCCGGCGCCGAACAGCGTGAACACCACTCCCGCGAAGATCGCCGGCTCGCTCTCCATGGCCGCTCCCGTCTCTCCGTGGCGCCTGTCTCGGGGCGCCGGGAATCCAGAAGGCAGATGCTGGCACCCCGGGACATACCCGGCGCGAACTCCGGGTGAACGCGGCGGGTCGCGGGACGTCCGCCGGCTCACGGCGAGCGGCTCACCCCAACGCCGGTCCCGATGCCGCCCCCGGGGCGGCCGGCGAGCCCGGGACCGGGGACGGCTCCAGGAAGCCCTCCTCCACCAGGAGCCGGATCGACTGCGGCGTCCGGTCCCGGAGCAGGACCGGGTCCTCCCCCATGAGCTGGGCGATCGCGTCGAGGATCCGCCCGGCGCTCAGGGATCCGTCACAGACCCCGGCGAACCCGGCGCCGACCGTGTCCACCTTGGTGGCCCGGCGCATTCCGCGGTGCTGCCGGAGCACCACATGCTCGGGGTCCTCGGCACCCGGCAGCCCGACCTGCTCCTGGACGACCTCCGCCGCGAGAACGAAATGCTCGGCGAGCAGCGCGGCGTCGTCGCGCGCCCGCAGATAGTCCTGCCGCTCGAAGTGGGCCCGTACGCTCTCGCCGAGCGGCTGCTCCACCGAGTGCGGCCACTCCTCCACGACGATCGACGGCTGTGCGGCGCCCGACTTCCGGAGCGAGATCCAGCCGAAACCGACCGCCTTCGTCCCGCTGTCCTCGAACTCGTCCAGCCAGGCGTCGTACCGCGCCGCGTACGCCTGCGGATCGCTGCGGTGGTCTCCGCTGTCGCGCAGCCACAGCTCGGCGTACTGCGTCACGTCCTGGACCTCGCGCTGGACGATCCAGGCGTCGCAGCCGCGCGGCACCCACGACCGCAGCCGCTCCTGCCATTCCTCCCCCTCCACGTGCTGCCAGTTGGCGAGGAACTGCGCATACCCGCCTTCGTTCAGCCGGTCCCCCGCCTGCTGAACGAGCGTGCGGCACAGATCGTCCCCGCCCATTCCGCCGTCCCGGTAGGTCAGCCGGGCGCCGGGGGAGATCACGAACGGCGGGTTGGAGACGATCAGGTCGTACGTCTCGTCCCCGACCGGCTCGAAGAGGGAGCCCTCGCGCAGCTCGGCCGCGGGCGCCCCGGAGAGCGCCAGGGTCAGCCGGGTGAAGCCGAGCGCCCTCGGGTTGAGATCGGTGGCGGTGACCCGGGTCGCGTGCTGGGTGGCGTGCAGCGCCTGGATGCCGGAGCCCGTGCCCACGTCGAGCGCCCGGCCCACGGGCGTACGGACCGTGAGCCCCGCCAGGGTCGTCGAGGCGCCGCCGACGCCGAGCACCACGTCCTCGCCGTGCCCCCGCGCGCCCGCGGCACCGCCGACGGAACAGCCCAGGTCGGAGACGATGAACCAGTCCTGCCCGTCCGGTCCGCCGTACGGCCGTACATCCACGGTGGCGGTGATCCGGTCGCCGTCCCGTACGACCCAGCCGTCCGTCAGCGCGGCGTCCAGCGGAAGGGCGGCTTCTGCCCGCTCCCCGGGGACCGCTCTCTGGAGCAGGAAGAGCCGGACGAGCGTTTCGAGCGGGGTGTCACCGCGGGTGGCGCGCAGCGCGGGCACGGTCTCGCTGCGGGCCAGCGCGGCGTAGGCGGAGGCGCCGAGCAGCTCCAGGAGGCCGTCGGCGGTGAAGTCGGCGGCGAGCAGGGCCGCACGGAGTCGGGGCGAGTGGTCGGGCGTGGGAAGGCTGGTCGTACTCACCTGCCCATTGTGGCGTCTCCCACTGACAACGGCCCGCGGCCCGGCCCCTGGACGTGTGAGTCCGATGGGGGCCGGGCCGCGGGTGCCACGTTCGAGAGTGCGGTCCACGACGGGGCCCGCGACGGGGCCCGCGGCGGTCGGGCGCCGCCGCGCGGGTCAGCGCTCGCTGCCCGCCGTCGTGGGAGAGGCGGACGCGCCACCGACGGTGGGCTTCTGGCAGCCGGGCTGCTTCGCCATCGCCTTGCCGACATCGCCGGACTGCAGCTTCTGGAGCGCCTGGTCGCCGCTCTTGCTGAGGGTGGCCAGTTCGTCCGCGACACCCTTGAGGCCGTCGGCGAACTTCGCCTGGTCCTTGGTGTCCAGCTCGTCGACCTTCGTCTTGAGGCCCTCGTACGACGCCGCGGTGGAGTTGAGCTCCTTGACGGCCTCCTGCTGGGTCTTCTCGCCGTCGGTGACGGGCGGGGCGCCCGCGCTGTTCACGGCGGCGCCCAGCGACTTGTACGCCTGGGAGATGGACTGGAAGGCGGCGGCGTCCGCCGTCTGGACGTCAGCGGGTTTACTGCTGTCCGAGGTCGCCTGCTGGATGGACGTGTTGGCGTCCGCGATCTTCTTTAGCTGTGGCTGGACCTGGTCGCAGACCTTCTTGGCCCAGTCGTTCACCTTGCTGTCGTTGTCGTCACCGCTGCAACCGGACAGCGCCATGAGCAGTACCGCACCGCCGGACAGCGTGGCCACAAGCTTCTTGTTCACCGGATGGGTCCCTTCCAAGGCTCTCGGCCCCGGAACATACACGCCGCCGGGGTGGCAGCCGCGCGCCGGACGTCCGGTACGTAGGCTATTGCAGCCATTTGCACCAAGGGAGAGACACCTCACGCGCACGGCCCGGTCCGGCGCGGCGCGTAGGGACCGCACGTACCGACTGCGCATACGGCGGCACGTACGGACGGCAGGTCAATCCACGCCGTCCGTACGCACCTTGACCGGCCCCGCTCGCGACCGGCCCTGATCGATGGCCCGAGCAGAGCCGGATCGGCTGCCCGGTCAATCAGGCGAAGCAAAGTGACCGGAAGCGGTCATCCGGTCACCCAAGGACGGCCGACAGGTGACCGGAGGTCATGACGCCGCCACCGGATCGGGCGACTTCTCGCTGCCGCCGCCGCTGCCCTCCCCGCCGCTCCCGTCCCCGTCGTCCACGGTGACCGAGCGCCGCTTGGAGACATAGACCGCCCCCACGATGACCACCAGGGCGAGCACCGCGACCAGCGTGCGCACCCCCGCGCTGGCGTCGCCCCCGTAGCTGAACTGCACGACCGCCGGGGCGATCAGCAGCGCGACCAGGTTCATCACCTTCAGCAGCGGGTTGATGGCGGGGCCCGCCGTGTCCTTGAACGGATCCCCGACGGTGTCGCCGATGACCGTCGCGGCATGCGCCTCGCTGCCCTTGCCGCCGTGGTGCCCGTCCTCGACCAGCTTCTTCGCGTTGTCCCAGGCGCCGCCGGAGTTGGCGAGGAAGACGGCCATCAGGGTGCCGGTGCCGATCGCGCCGGCCAGGAACGACCCGAGCGCCCCCACGCCGAGCGAGAAGCCCACGACGATCGGCGTGAGCACCGCGAGCAGCCCCGGTGTGGCCAGCTCGCGCAGCGCGTCCTTGGTGCAGATGTCGACGACGCGCCCGTACTCCGGCTTCTCCGTGCGGTCCATGATCCCGGGGTGCTCGCGGAACTGCCGCCGCACCTCGTAGACCACCGAGCCCGCCGACCGCGACACCGCGTTGATGGCAAGACCGGAGAAGAGGAAGACGACCGCGGAGCCGAGGATCAGCCCGACCAGGTTGTTGGGCTGGGAGATGTCCAGGCTGAGTGTGAGTTCGCCCGCTCTGGCCCCGACGTCCGCGACGGCGGTCGCGATGGCGTCCCGGTACGAGCCGAAGAGCGCCGCCGCGGCGAGTACGGCCGTGGCGATGGCGATGCCCTTCGTGATCGCCTTGGTGGTGTTGCCCACGGCGTCGAGTTCGGTCAGCACCTGGGCGCCCGCACCCGTCACCTCCCCGGACATCTCGGCGATGCCCTGCGCGTTGTCGGAGACCGGCCCGAAGGTGTCCATGGCGACGATGACGCCGACCGTGGTGAGCAGCCCGGTGCCGGCCAGGGCCACCGCGAACAGGGCGAGCATGATCGACGTACCGCCCAGCAGGAAGGCCCCGTACACCGCGAGACCGATCAGCAGGCCCGTGTAGACGGCAGACTCCAGGCCGATGGCGATGCCCGCGAGCACGACCGTGGCGGGGCCGGTCAGGGCGGACTTGCCGATGTCCTTGACCGGTCGCCGGGTGGTCTCGGTGAAGTAGCCGGTGAGCTGCTGGATCAGGGCGGCGAGCACGATGCCGATGGCGACCGCGACCAGGGCGAGGAGCCGGGGGTCACCGCCGTGCGTGAGGATCGACCGGTCGGAGACGCCGTCCAGCTCCGCGTACGAGGACGGCAGGTAGACGAAGACCGCGACGGCCACCAGGACGAGCGAGATCACCGCGGAGATGAAGAAGCCGCGGTTGATGGCGCTCATGCCGCTGCGGTCGGTACGGCGCGGGGCGACCGCGAAGATGCCGATCATCGCGGTCACCACACCGATCGCGGGGACGATCAGCGGAAAGGCGAGACCGAAGTCGCCGAACGCCGCCTTGCCGAGGATCAGCGCGGCGACGAGCGTCACGGCGTACGACTCGAAGAGGTCGGCGGCCATGCCCGCGCAGTCGCCGACGTTGTCGCCCACGTTGTCGGCGATGGTGGCGGCGTTGCGCGGATCGTCCTCGGGGATGCCCTTCTCGACCTTGCCGACGAGGTCGGCGCCGACATCGGCGGCCTTGGTGAAGATGCCGCCGCCGACGCGCATGAACATGGCGATCAGCGCGGCGCCGAGGCCGAACCCCTCCAGGACCTTGGGGGCGTCCGCGGCGTAGACGAGGACCACGCAGGAGGCACCGAGCAGCCCGAGCCCCACGGTGAACATGCCGACCACGCCGCCCGTACGGAACGCGATCTTCATGGCTTTGTGCGATACGGCCGTGAGATCTTTTTCCGGTTCGCCTTCGGCCGGTGTCGCCTCACGCGCGGCAGCGGCCACCCGCACATTACTGCGTACGGCAAGACGCATGCCGATGTAACCGGTGGCCGCGGAGAAACCGGCACCCACCAGGAAGAACAGCGAACGTCCCGCGCGCTGCGACCAGTTGTCGGCCGGCAGCACCATGAGCAGAAAGAAAACCACCACGGCGAATACGCCGAGGGTGCGCAACTGCCTGGCCAGATAGGCATTTGCGCCTTCCTGTACAGCGGCAGCGATCTCCTTCATGGAATCGGTGCCCTCACCGGCCGCCAGGACCTGGCGTACCAGCAGCTGGGCCACGAACAGCGCGGCCAGCGCGACGACCGCGATGACGATCACGATCAGCCGATTGCCGTCCGTGAGTATCGCGGCCGCGAGAGAAGTGGGGTGCTCGGACAGGTGTGGTTGGAAGTGTCCCGCCATTCGTCCTCCTTGACGCTCAGCGTTCAAGATGGACGGATTGTAGGGAGCGGAACCTGATCAAAACAGAGCGCGCCACAAGGTAATTGACCTTGACATAAGGAATCACCCGGGAAACGAGTAATGGGATAAAAGCGTTTACGCAGCCGGGCGGAAACCCTGTGGAAATAAGAAAGGCCCTGCTCAGCAGGGCCTTTCCCGGTACGGCCGGAAGGGGTACGGCCGATAAAATGATCAGGACATCCGAAACGGTCAGGATGTCGCGACGGGCGGTGTCGTGGGCCAGCTCATCCGGATGACGCCGCCGTCGTCTCCCGAAGTCACCTCGACGTCGTCGACCAGCCCGCTGATGACCGCGAGGCCCATCTCGTCCTCGCCCTCGGCGTCACCCTCGTGGCCGCCCGGGGACGCGCCCTCGCCCGCTTCCGAGGCCCCGGCTCCGCCGGCGCCCGTACCGGACACCCCGTCGCCGACCTCGATGGAGAACGCCTTCTCCTCCTCGGTGAGCACGACTCTCACCGGTTCGGTGATGCCATGACTGCGGTGCAGCCCGACCGCACGGCTGCATGCCTCACCGACCGCGAGTCTGACCTCGTCCAACACAGCTTCGTCGACGCCTGCCCGGCGAGCAACGGCGGCCGCCACCAGACGGGCCGTTCTGACATGTTCGGGCTGGGCGCTGAAGCGGAGTTCAACGGTGGCCATGCGATCCCCCTCGAACGTATGAGCGTGCAAACTCACGGGCGCGGGCACCCGGGCGCGACGGCCCGGTGCCTCTGCCCGCTCCTCCGGAAAGCGACGTCCGACCTCAGTCGGTGGCCGCCACGGCCTCGTCGACCGTGGTGTGGATCGGGAACACCTTGGTCAGACCGGTGATCCGGAAGATCTTGAGAATGCGCTCCTGGTTGCAGACCAGGCGCAGCGAGCCCTCGTGGGCGCGCACACGCTTCAGTCCGCCCACGAGCACGCCGAGACCGGTCGAGTCCAGGAAGTCCACGCCCTCCATGTCGACAACCAGGTGGTAGCTGCCGTCGTTCACCAACTCGACCAACTGCTCGCGCAGCTTGGGCGCGGTATACACATCAATCTCGCCACCGACCTCGACGACCGTACGGTCGCCACCAGGGCCGGACACATTGCGAGTCGACAGGGACAGGTCCACGGATCCTCCAGCACCTTGCTATCGAGCGGTCGCCCCTCGGGTCTCCCCGACGGAGCCAGGGGACGTATCGCCAGCCGCGATGGCATTCAATCACTTACCAGCGGTCATGCACGACGCCTTGGGCCCATTGTCCGTCATGCCAGTGACACACTCGATGCCGATGGCCAGGAATCATCGTCCCAGTGGACCCCCGCAGACCGGGGGCGAACGCCCCTCTCCCGGCACGGTCCTCGACCGCCTCGCCGCAGGGGCGGGCCGTGCTGCGCGCATCACCCATACGGAGCACCTGCCCCCGCGTGAGGGCCGTCATGCCGTGTGGCCCGATCGCATCCGCGCGGAAGTGATCAACGCCATTCAGCGGGCGGGCGTCGAGCACCCGTGGACGCATCAGGCGGTGGCCGCCGAGCACGCCCTGGACGGCGAGTCCGTCGTGATCGCCACCGGAACGGCCTCCGGCAAGTCACTCGCCTACCTCGCCCCCGTGCTGACCACCCTCCTCGACGGCTCCGAGGCGCCCAACGGCCGTGGCACCACGGCGCTCTACCTGGCCCCGACGAAGGCCCTCGCCGCCGACCAGCGGCGCGCGGTGAAGGCCCTCGCGGCCCCGCTCGGCAACGGCGTGCGCCCCGCCGTCTACGACGGCGACACCCCCGTCGAGGAGCGCGAATGGGTCCGGCAGTACGCGAACTACGTACTGACCAACCCCGACATGCTGCACCGGGGCATCCTCCCCTCCCACCCCCGCTGGGCCTCCTTCCTGCGCGCGCTGCGCTATGTCGTCATCGACGAGTGCCACACCTACCGCGGCGTCTTCGGCTCGCACGTCGCCCAGGTGCTGCGCCGGCTCCGCCGCGTCTGCGCCCGCTACGGCGCGCACCCGGTCTTCCTCCTCGCCTCGGCCACCGCCGCCGAACCCGCCCAGGCCGCGGGCCGGCTCACCGGTCTGCCCGTGCGCGAGGTCGCCGACGACGCCTCCCCCCGGGGCGAACTGGTCTTCGCCCTCTGGGAGCCCCCGCTCACGGAGCTCCACGGCGAGCGGGGCGCGCCCGTACGCCGTACCGCCACCGCCGAGACCGCCGACCTCCTCACCGACCTCACCGTCCAGGGCGTCCGTACGGTGGCCTTCGTACGGTCCCGGCGGGGCGCCGAACTGATCTCCGTCATCGCCCAGGAACGCCTCGCCGAGGTGGACCGCTCACTGGCCCGCCGGGTCGCCGCCTACCGGGGCGGCTACCTCCCGGAGGAACGCCGCGCGCTGGAGAACGCCCTGCACTCCGGCGAGCTCCTCGGCCTCGCCGCCACCACCGCCCTGGAGCTGGGCATCGACGTCTCCGGCCTGGACGCCGTCGTGATCTCCGGCTACCCCGGCACCCGGGCCTCGCTCTGGCAGCAGGCGGGCCGGGCGGGCAGGTCGGGACAGGGCGCGCTGGCCGTTCTCGTCGCCCGGGACGACCCGCTGGACACCTTCCTGGTCCACCACCCCGAGGCGCTGTTCCAGCAGCCGGTGGAGTCCACCGTCCTCGATCCGGACAATCCGTACGTCCTCGCCCCCCATCTCTGCGCCGCGGCGGCCGAACTCCCCCTCACCGAGGACGACCTGACGCTCTTCGGCCCGGCCGCGCCCGCCCTGCTGCCGCAACTGGAGTCCGCGGGGCTGCTCCGCCGCCGCGCCGCCGGCTGGTACTGGACCCGCCGCGAGCGGGCCGCCGATCTCGCCGACATCCGGGGCGAGGGCGGGCGTCCCGTCCAGATCGTCGAGGCGTCGACCGGGCGGCTGCTCGGCACGGTCGACGAAGCGGCCAGCCACACCGCCGTCCACGACGGCGCCGTCCACCTCCACCAGGGCCGCACCTATCTGGTGAAACACCTCGACCTGTCGGATTCGGTCGCCCTGGTCGAGGAGGCCAACCCGCCGTACTCCACCACCGCGCGCGACACCACCGCCATCTCCGTCCTCGAAACCGACACCGAGATCCCGTGGGGCACCGGACGTCTGTGCTACGGCTCCGTCGAAGTCACCAACCAGGTCGTCTCCTTCCTGCGCCGCCGGCTCATCACCGGCGAAGTGCTCGGCGAGAGCAAGCTCGATCTGCCGCCACGGACCCTGCGCACCCGAGCCGTGTGGTGGACGGTCACCGAGGACCAGCTCGACGCGGCCCGGGTCAACCCCGAGCAGCTCGGCGGCGCGCTGCACGCCGCCGAGCACGCCTCCATCGGCATGCTGCCGCTCTTCGCCACCTGCGACCGCTGGGACATCGGCGGCGTCTCCGTACCGCTCCACCCGGACACCCTCCTGCCGACCGTCTTCGTGTACGACGGCCACCCCGGCGGCGCGGGATTCGCGGAACGCGCCTTCCGCACGGCCCGCGCCTGGCTCACAGCGACCCGTGAGGCCATCGCCTCCTGCGAGTGCGAGGCGGGCTGCCCGTCCTGCATCCAGTCACCCAAGTGCGGCAACGGCAACGATCCGTTGCACAAGCGGGGAGCCGTACGGCTGCTGACCGAACTGCTCAGGGCGGCGCCGCCGGATCCGGCGGACTCGCCGGAGGAAGCGGATCCGGCGGATACGCCGATCGCGGCGGACCGGCCCGCGCCCTGACCGTGGGCGCGTACGGACCGAACTGCGCGGTGGCCGTCACCTCCGCGATCTCCCCGCTCAGCACGCACCGGACCACCCGCGCCCCCTGCGCCACCGCCACCTCGACCGCCCGGCGGCAGGCGGCCGCCGGGCCGCTCGGCGCGCGGTCGGCCGCGGCGAGCGCGGCCAGATCCGCGGCGGCCCCCGCGCGGTGACGCGCGACGACCGCCTGCCCCATCGCGAGCACCGCCGCGAAAACCACACACATCGTGGTCGCCGCCAGGGCCGCCCACACCGTCGCCGCGCCCCGGTCGCGGGCCATGGGGCTCATGGAGCCGCCCCTGCCGGTTCCGGGCCGTCTGGTGCCCCTTCAGAGCCGCCCTGGGCGTCCTCCGCCGGCGCGACGGCCTCCGAGGCGAGCGTCAGGGCCAGTGAGCCCGGTCCGGGCGCCGGTGCCTCCACCCGGACCCGCCACATATCACCCGTACGGCCCAGGGTGACCCTGGCCCCCTGCGGGGCGGCCGAACGGGCGGCGGCCAGCGCCGTGGCCCGTGGCTCGGACCTCGCCGCCGCCCGCGCCCCCGCCCTGGCGGCGTCCACGCACTGGATCTGCGCGGCTGCCGCCGTCAGGCCCCAGACCAGCGACAGGGTGAAGACCACCAGCGCGGGCAGCGCCACGGCCGCCTCCGCCGTCACCGAGCCCCGGTCCCCGTCTCCCGCCCGGGCGGAACGCCCCCGGGCGGAACGCCCCCGGGCGGGACACCCCCGGGCCGTACGCACCGGCTCAGAACTGCGCACCGAGCGCCCTGCCGATCAGCCCCTCCAGCGCGCCCGAGACGGACCCGCTGGTGACCACCCGGTAGAGCACCGCCGCGAAGGCGCAGGCGGCGATCGTCCCCACCGCGTACTCGGACGTGGTCATCCCCGTATCGGCCCGCGTTCGCCGCCGCAGTACGCGGAGCAGCCCGCCCCTTCGCCGTACCGGTCGCGTCTCGCGTGTCTCTCGCGTCTGTCGTGTCCACATGTGACTCTCCCCGTTCTCCGTGACAAATCATTGGGAAATGCCGGAAATCATCGACGGCACAGATCAGTTGCCGCTCAGCAGTCCGCTCGCCAGACCGATCACCACCGGAGCCACCCCCACCGCCAGGAAGGCGGGCAGGAAGCACAGCCCCACCGGTGCGGTGATCAGCACCTGGGCCCGCTGGGCCCGGGCCACGGCGTCCCGCGACCGGGCCGCCCGGAGGCCGTCGGCCAGCCGGGACACCGGCTCCGCCGCCGGCGCTCCGGTGGCGGACGCGCGCTCCAGGCAGCGGGCCAGCCCGGCGGCGTCCGGTATCGCGCCGAACCGCCCCCACGCCGCCGCCGGTTCACCACCGAGCCGGATCTCCGCCGCCGCACGCGCCAGCCCGTCACCGACGGGGCCGCCCAGCGACTCCCCGACGGCCTCCGCCGCCTCGCGCGGCCCGGCCCCTGCCGCGACGCAGGCGGCCAGCAGATCGGCCGCGAGCGGAAGCTGCCCCGCCGCCACGTCGGCCGAGGAGCGGTCGCCGGAGCGGTGCGTACGCAGCCATCTCCGGGCCCCGTACGCCCCGGCCAGTCCGACCGCGATCCCCGTCACGCCGCCGACCAGGGCCCAGGCGATGAGCACCACACCGAGCGGCGGGCCCCAGCGCCCGGCCCGTTCCGCCGTCCACGGGCGTGTTCGCGACGGCCGCTGTACGTGCCCGGCCCCCAGGAGCACGGCCAGCCGCCGACGGACCCGCCGTTCGCGCCGCCCGACCGACACCGCGACGAACAGACACCCCATGGCGACCGACACCAGAACCGCCGTCCACAGCCCGGGTGCCGGAGCGGGCCTCATGACGCCTCGCCGATCCGTACGATCCGGGCGGCCCACCACAGCCCGGCGGCCTCCAGCAGGCCGCCCACCGCCAGACAGCCCAGTCCGGCCGGGGTGTGCAGCAGCACGCGCAGCGGATCCGCGCCCAGCGCCCAGCCCATCGCCAGCCCCACCACGGGCAGCAGCGCGAGCACGACCACCGTCGACCAGGCGCCCGCCAACTGCGCGCGCAGCCCCTCCCGCTGCTCCCTCTCCGCCCGGAGGGCCGCCTCCAGCCGGTCCAGCCCGGCGGCCAGCCCCGCGCCGCCGTCCACCGCCACCCGCCAGCAGGCCGCGAGTCCCACCAGGCCCTCCGCCCCCGGCTCACGCGCCGCCCGCCGCAGCACGTCCGGCACATCGCCACCGAACCGGGCAGCGGCCAGTACGGCGGGCTCGGCGCCGCCCAGTCCGCCGGTCGAGGCCGCCGCGACCAGCAGGGCCTGCACGGGCTGGAGTCCCGCCCGTAACTCGCCCGCAGCGGCGCCGCAGAGCGTCACGATCCCGGCGGCGCGCCGCTCCCGCTCCTTCCGCCGCTCGCCCGCCCGCAGCCGCCGCCCCACCAGCGGCACCGCCAGCGCGCCGCCGAGCAGGGGCAGCACCGACTCGCCCGCCAGGGCGAGCAGCAGCGCAGGGGGCAGACACAGCCACTCCCGGGGCAACCCACGCGCCCTGTCCCGGAGCCGCGGAAGCAGACGCTCCCATGAAGGCTCCCCGGGCGCCGGCCCCATGGGCGCGCCGCCGGACGCCAGAATGAACCTGGCCCGGCGCAGCACTCTCTCCTCGCGGGCCGTCAGCCGGACCGCGGCCACCGCACACGGCGCCGCCGCACACACGAGGGCCGTCATCGACATCGCGGTCACAGCGCACCCCCGAGCAGCGCCCGCAGCCGCGGCCAGCCGCGGTCGTGGGCGAAGCCGTCCACGCGCCGGCGCAGCGCGGGTACCGGCACCACGAGTCCGGCGGCGTCCCGTTCCAGCACATGCACCTCGGCGAGCCTCCTGCGCCCGTCGCGATCCCGCACCAGATGGAGCACGACGGACAGCGCCGCGGCCAATTGGCTGTGCAGGGCCGCCCGGTCCAGCCCTGCCGCCGTTCCGAGGGCCTCCAGCCGCGCGGGCACGTCCGCGGCCGTGTTGGCATGCACCGTGCCGGAGCCTCCTTCGTGTCCCGTATTGAGGGCGGCCAGCAGTTCGGTGACCTCCGGTCCTCTGACCTCACCGACGACCAGCCGGTCCGGCCGCATCCGCAGTGCCTGGCGGACCAGGTCCCGCAGGGTCACCAGGCCCACGCCCTCCTGGTTCGCCGGGCGGCCCTCCAGCCGCACCACATGCGGATGGTCCGGCCTCAACTCGGCCGAGTCCTCGGCCAGTACGATCCGCTCGCGCGCTCCGACCAGACCGAGCAGGGTGGACAGCAGCGTCGTCTTCCCCGTGCCCGTACCGCCGCTGATCAGGAATGAGAGCCGGGCGTCCAGCAGCGCGCGGAGCAGCCGCTCGCCGCCCGGTGGGATCGTCCCGGCCCGGGTCAGCTCCGCGAGCGAGAACGCCTTGGGGCGCACCACCCGCAGCGACAGACAGGTCGAGCCGACGGCGACCGGGGGCAGCACCGCGTGCATCCGTGTGCCGTCCGGAAGCCGGGCGTCGACCCAGGGCCTGGCGTCGTCGAGCCTGCGCCCGGCCACGGCGGCGAGCCGCTGCGCCAGTCTCCGTACGGACGCCGCGTCCGCGAAGGACACCGTCGTCAGTTCGAGACCGCCGCCCCGGTCCACCCACACCCGGTCGGGTGCGGAGACCAGCACATCCGTCACGGACGGATCGGCGAGCAGTGGTTCCAGCGGGCCGCTGCCCACCAGCTCGCACCGCAACTCCTCGGCGGCCCCGAGCACTTCCGAGTCGCCCAGCAGCCGTCCCTGCGCCCGCAGGGCGGCGGCCACCCCGGCCGGGGTCGGTTCGGCCCCGCTCTCCGCGAGCCGCTGCCGCACCGCGTCGAGCAGCCCGCCGGCCCCGGAGGGGGACAGGGGCTTCAGAGGCATCGTGGAGGTCATGCGGGCACGCTCCCGTCGGCGGCGAAGGCCCGCTCCCAGAAGGCCGTGCAGAACGCCGCGAGCGGCCCGCGCACCCGGGCTCCCGGCGGTGCTCCGTTCTCCATCGCCTCCGACAGCCCCGGCTCCAGCGGTAGTTCACCCGCCAGCGGAAGGCGGAGCGCGTCGGCGATCCACTGTCCGTCGAGGCCGGCGGCGTAGGGTCCGCGGACCACCGCGCGCAGGTCGTGAAGGACCATGCCCACCGCCGAGGCCACCCGCCCGGCCGCCGCGACGGCCCGCAGCTCTGCGGGGACCATCAGCAGTCCCACGTCCACCTGGGCCAGCGCCTCGGCCATGGCCTCGTCCACTCTGCGCGGGAGATCCACGACGACCACACCGCCGCGCCTGCGGGCCGCGGCCAGCACCGATCTCATGGCCTCCGGCCGGACCACCACGGAATCTCCACGATCCCAGCTGAGAACCCTCAGTTGGTGCAGTAGGGGCAGCGACTCCTCCAGGGCGCCGCCCGCGACCCTCCCCTTGGAAGCCGCGAAATCCGGCCACCGCCGCCCCTCGGTCTGTTCACCGCCGAGCAGCACGTCGAGCCCTCCGCCGAGCGGATCGCCGTCGACGAGCATCGTGCGCCGGCCCTCGCGCGCCGCGGTGACGGCCAGCGCGCAGGCGAGCGTCGAGGCCCCGGCGCCGCCCCTGCCGCCGATCACCCCGACGGTCAGCGCCGGTCGGCCCACGCCCTCGGCGGCGTCCGCGATGCGGTCCACCAGCCAGTTCTCCGCGTCCGGCAGCCGCAGTACACACTCGGCGCCGATCTCCACCGCCCGCCGCCACACTTCCGGGTCGTCCTGGTCCTTCCCGACCAGCATCACCCCGCGCCTGCGCGTAGCACCCCGGCAGCGGGCCGCCGCGTCGTCCCCGACAAGGACCATCGGCGCGTCCTCCCAGGAGCCCTTCCGCTCCGGCACCGCGTGGTGCACCTCCGGCTCGGCGCCGGCCGCGGCGCACAGGCGCAGCAGGTCGTCGAGCAACTCCGCGTCCTCGGTGAGGATCAGCGGTCCGGCCCGGTGTCCGTCCGGCCCGTGCGAGCGATCGGATGTCATGGATCCAGCCACGATCTCCGCCCCCTATCTCTGACGTGATCCGGTATCCGCGAGCGCTTCTCTCCGCGATCTCGCACTGATCCGGTATCCCTGATTCCGGCTTCCGCGAAGTTCGCGGCCGGAATCACCGTGCAGGACAACAAGAAATCGTGTGGATCTTGCTGAAAAACTGTGGACAACTCACCAGTTGTGAATATCCCGGTAGCTCATACCGGTGACTTCCAGAGCGGAGCGCCTTGACTACGTACCGTGACGGGCATGCTGGCGCCGAGGCTGTCGCGCGTAGAGATCGAGGAGAGGGGGACGCCGTGGCTCGAAGGCCCAAAACGCGTCCGGACATGCGACGACCCCCGCCGGGGGGGAGAGCGGGGGTCGTCCCCACGGCCGACTCGGGGGGGGGGGGAGGAGCCGGACCGGGTTAGCACGGTCGCGAACGATCCGTGACTTCCATGGTGTACCCGAGAGCCTTCTCAGGCAAACCCACGCGCCGCACCTTACGCCGAATGGTGGGCGCATATGCTCGACCCCGTGGAAAACCACTCCTTGCCGCGCACAGCAGCCTTCTTTGACCTGGACAAGACGGTCATTGCGAAGTCTTCGACGTTGACCTTCAGCAAGTCCTTCTACCAAGGCGGCCTGATCAACCGCCGCGCCGTACTGCGCACCGCGTACGCACAGTTTGTCTTCCTCGCCGGAGGGGCGGACCACGACCAGATGGAGCGGATGCGGGAGTACCTTTCCGCGCTCTGCAAGGGCTGGAACGTCCGGCAGGTCAAGGAGATCGTCGCGGAGACCCTGCACGATCTGATCGACCCGATCATCTACGACGAGGCGGCGTCCCTCATCGAGGAGCACCACACCGCCGGCCGCGACGTGGTGATCGTCTCCACCTCGGGCGCGGAGGTCGTCGAGCCCATCGGCGAGCTGCTGGGCGCCGACCGCGTCGTGGCCACCCGGATGGTCGTCGGCCCCGACGGCTGCTTCACCGGCGAGGTGGAGTACTACGCGTACGGGCCGACCAAGGCTGAGGCGGTCAAGGCGCTCGCCGCGTCCGAGGGATACGACCTGGCCCGCTGTTACGCCTACAGCGATTCCATCACCGATGTGCCGATGCTCGAATCGGTCGGCCACCCCTTCGCCGTCAACCCGGACCGGGCGCTGCGGCGCGAGGCGGTGGCGCGCGCGTGGCCGGTTCTCGTCTTCAACCGGCCCGTCCGGCTGAAGCAGCGCCTGCCCGCTTTCTCCATGCCGCCCCGCCCCGCCCTGGTCGCGGCGGCCGCGGTGGGCGCGGCGGCGGCGACGGCCGGACTGGTCTGGTACGCCAGCCGCCGTCGGCAGTCCGCTCTCTTTGCCCGTGTTTGAACCTAAAAGTAAAGAAGTGGGGCCGGGGGTTCCGCATCCTGGCGGACTGGAGTACAAAGGATTCAACGGCCCGCGAGACCAAGGACATCCGAGAGGATCACCTTTATACGCACCAGGCCCCACGGACCGAGCATGGAAGCCGAGCACCCACGCGACGTCGACCCGTCGATTACGGGCCAGCCGCACCAGGCGACGGGCAAAGTACCCGACCTGATGGGCAAATACACGAGGACGCTTGGTAACTCGACGGACATGCCAGCGGCGGTGCCCCCACGGTACCGCCGCAACTTCGTTCGGGGCATGGACAGCAGGCTGCCCCCAGGACGAAACGCGGCGAAACGCGACGGGCAGGACGGACGGGGAGGCCGGGCCTCAGGCCGCGCCCCGTTGCAGGGCCTCGCAGACGGCCGTGGACTCCCGTACCCCCAGCTCGACGGCGCGACCGCAGTGCGCGATCCACGTCGCCATGCCCTCCGGAGTCCCGGTCAGATAACCGTCAAAGGCGGCCGCGTACGCCGCGCGCCCCAGCTCGGCGTGACCGACCTCCGCCGGGCAGATCGACTTGGGGTCGAGACCGCTGCCGATCAGCACGATGCGCTCGGCCGCCCGCGCCACCAGGCCGTTGTACGACCCGAAGGGGCGCAGCGCCAGCAGTTCCCCGTGCACCACCGCGGCCGTCACCAGCGCGGGCGCCGCGCTGGTCGCGATCACCAGCCGGGCCAGTCCGTCCAGCCGTGCGGCCACCTCGTCCGCGCCCGGCAACGGCGCCTCGGCCCACGGCCCCGCGGCCGGCGCCCCCTCGGGCAACGCCCCGTCGGGCAGCAGCGCTCCGGCACCGGAAACCGCAGGGCCGGAAGCCGCGAGGTCGGAACCGGGCGCCTCCACGACCGGTTCACCCGCCAGCCGGGGCCGCCCCACGGTGCGGTCGGACACCCCGGCACCGCCGGCCGCCACCAGGTGCAGCCGGGCCAGCACCCGGAGCGGCGACTGCGACCAGATGGAGAGCAACTGGCCCGCCTCGGCGTTCAGCCGCAGGGCGGCACCGACCGTACGCGCCTCGGCGTCCGACCCGAAATCGCTGCGTCGGCGCACCTCTTCGAGCGCCCAGTCCGCTCCGGACAGCGCGGCGGAACCGCGCGCCGCCCGCAGGGCCGCCTCGGAGGTGACCTCGCCTCCGCGACGCCGCATCACTCGGTGGCCGTACACCCGGTCGACGGCCTTTCGCACGGAGTCCACGGCGTCGGGGACGCCCGGCAGAGCCGCCAGGGTGGCCAGGGGGTCCTCCGGCCATGGCGCGGAGGAAGCGTCAGAGGCTGTCGTACTCATAAGTAGCGAGGCTACGCGCCCCGCGCGTACGCCCCACCTTGGAGTGGTCTTCTCCACACAAGCACCTCACCCGCAGCGAGAATGCGGCTACCCTACGTGAACATGAAGATCGCTTTCGTGGGGAAGGGCGGCAGCGGCAAGACGACGCTGTCCTCGCTCTTCATCCGCCACCTGACCGCCAACGAGGCCCCCGTCGTCGCAGTGGACGCCGACATCAACCAGCATCTCGGAGCCGCGCTCGGCCTCGACGACACAGCAGCCGCGACACTGCCCGCGATGGGGGCACACCTGCCGCTGATCAAGGAGTATCTGCGGGGCACCAACCCGCGGATCTCCTCGGCGGACTCGATGATCAAGACAACGCCGCCGGGCGAGGGATCGCGGCTGCTGCGGGTCTGCGAGAACAACCCGGTGTACGACGCGTGCGCCCGCCCCGTGGCTCTCGACGACGGCGAGATCCGGCTGATGGCCACCGGCCCGTTCTCGGAGTCCGATCTGGGCGTGGCCTGCTACCACTCGAAGGTCGGCGCGGTCGAGCTGTGCCTGAACCACCTCGTCGACGGGCCCCACGAGTACGTGGTCGTCGACATGACGGCCGGCTCGGACTCCTTCGCCTCCGGGATGTTCACCCGGTTCGACATGACGTTCCTGGTCGCCGAGCCGACCCGCAAGGGCGTGTCGGTCTACCGCCAGTACAAGGAGTACGCACGGGACTTCGGGATCTCGCTCAAGGTCGTCGGCAACAAGGTCCAGGGCCGGGACGACGTGGAGTTCCTCCGCGACGAGGTGGGCGAGGACCTGCTCGTCACGGTCGGCCACTCCGAGTGGGTACGGGCGATGGAGAAGGGCCGACCCGCCCGGTTCGAACTGCTGGAGGCGGACAACCGCTGCGCGCTCCAGACGATGCAGGACACGGCGGAGGACTCGTACGAGCTGCGCGACTGGGAGCGGTACACCCGGCAGATGGTCCACTTCCACCTCAGGAACGCCGAGAACTGGGGCAACGCGAAGACGGGTGTCGACCTGGCCGCCCAGGTCGACCCCGCCTTCGTCCTCAGCGAAGCACTCGCCCTGCCCCAGCCCTCCTGACGAGAAGCCGGCCGGCCGCTCAGCTTCCCGCGGAAGCCGCCGGGGATGCCGAGGCGGCCGGGGAGGCGGAGTTCATGGGGGCGGTGGCCGCCGTGTAGGCCGCCCAGCCGCCCTTCGGGGCCTCGCCCACGCCGAGGCCCCGCAGCTTCTCCAGGGTCGCCGGGTCCTGCGCGTCCAGCCAGTCCACAAGCTGGCGGAAGGTCACGCACTGCACGTCCTTCTGGGTGCAGACCGTCTTGATGGTCTCCTCGACGGCGCGCATGTACGTGCCGCCGTTCCAGGACTCGAAGTGGTTGCCGATGATCAGCGGGGCCCGGTTGCCCGCGTAGGCACGGTCGAACGCCTGGAGCAGGCCGTCACGCATCTGGTTGCCCCAGTACGTGTGCTGCGATTCTTCGCCGCTCGACTCCCCCGACTGGTTGTACATGAAGTTGTAGTCCATCGAGAGCGTCTCGAACTCGCGGCCCGGCACCGGGACGAGCTGGAGCGGGACATCCCACAGCCCCTCCTTCTTCTTCGGCCAGACCTGGTTGCCGATGCCGCTGGAGTCGTAGCGGAAGCCGAGCTCCCGGCCGGCCCGCATCGCGTTCTTCTGGCCCTCCAGGCACGGCGTACGGGCGCCGATCAGCTCCTTGTCGTAGTCGAAGGGCAGCGGGGCCTCGTCCTGGAGGCCCGCGTTGGTCTTCCAGCCTTTCACGAACGACTTGGCCTGGTTGATCTCGCTCTTCCACTCGTCGACGGACCAGGTGCCGACGCCGCCCTCGTTGCCGCAGAAGTGGCCGTTGAAGTGGGTGCCGATCTCATTGCCCTCGCTCCAGGCGGCCCGCACCTCGCGCAGGGTGTCCTTGATCCCCTTGGTGTCGTTGAAGCCGATGTCCGACTGGCCGGGCAGGTGCTTCGGCGGTTCGTACTGCTGGGCCTTCTCCTCGGGGAGCAGGTAGACGCCGCTCAGGAAGTACGTCATCTTCGCGTTGTACTTCCGGGCCACCTCCCGGAAGTGCGAGAAGAGCTGCTGGCTGTCCTCGCCCGCGCCGTCCCACGAGAACACCACGAACTGCGGGGGCTTCTGGCCGGGCTTCAGCCGCTGCGGCGCGGAGAGATGCGGCTGCGCACCGGTGAACGCGGTCGAGCCGTCACCGATGAGCCGTACGGCGTTCTGCGCTCCGGGCGCCCCCTTCTCCGCCTGGGTGCCCTTCGCCGCCCCCTCCCTGGCGCCCTGGGCACCGGAGCATCCGGCGAGACCGACGGCGAGCGCCATGACAGCCGCGCCGAAGGAGATCCGTTTTGTGGCGGCCAGCATCCGCCCACCTCTTCCTTCAGATTCCGTACCGAAGTGCCGAGCGGCGACTGCCGACGCGGCGTCGAGCGCGGACAACCTCGCACCGAGACCGATAAGAAGAAGAAACGACAAGCCGGACAAAATGACTAATCGCTACCCCGAGTGAATAACTAGTCCATTTGCCCGAAATGACCTACATAAATCTTTACCCTCCATTACGATCCGTTTACCAAGAGTTGAACCGGGCGCCGAACAGGTGTCCGCCAGCCGCCCGGAGGGGACGGAAATCATGACCGCCTGCGTTCCCAGTCAGACCGACCGTCCCGCCCGCCCCGCGCCGCCGGGCGGCCACAGGTTCCGGATCGCCGGGGCCGATCTCTCCGCGTCCATCTCCGTCTTCCTGATCGCGCTCCCGCTCTCCCTGGGCATCGCGCTCGCCACCGGCGCACCACTCCAGGCGGGCCTGGTGGCCGCCGCGGTCGGGGGGCTGGTCGTGGGCCGGTTCGGCGGAGCGCCGCTCCAGGTCAGCGGGCCGGCGGCCGGGCTCACCGTCGTCACCGCCGACTTGATCCAGCGGTACGGCTGGCGCACCACCTGCGCCATCACCATCTGCGCGGGCCTCGCCCAACTCGGCCTCGCCGCGCTGCGGGTGGCCCGCTCCGCACTCGCCGTCAGCCCGGCGATCGTCCACGGCATGCTCGCGGGAATCGGTGTGACGATCGCCCTCGCCCAGCTGCACATCGTGCTCGGCGGTTCGCCGCAGAGCTCCGCCGTCTCCAACGTGCGCGGGCTGCCCGCACAGTTGGCCAACCTGCATCCCGGCGCGCTCTTCGTGAGCGCCCTGACGGTCGCGGTGCTGCTCCTGTGGCCGCGTATCCCGGGGAACGCGGGCCGGGTGGTGCGGAAGATCCCGGCCGCGCTCGCCGCGGTGGCCCTCGCGACCACGGCGGCGGCTCTCGCCGGGCTGCGGCTGGAACGGGGCGACCTGCCGTCCTGGAGCAGTCACGCCCTGCCCGAACTGCCCGAGGGACCGGCGCTCGGGCTGCTCGCCGCCGTCCTCACGATCACTCTCGTCGCCAGCGTCGAATCGCTCCTCTCCGCGGTCGCCGTGGACAAACTGGTGGCCGCGCGCAAGACACCCGGCATCCGGATCCCGCGCGCCCGGCTCGACCGGGAGCTGGCCGGACAGGGCGCGGGGAATCTGCTCTCCGGCGCGCTCGGCGGCCTCCCCGTCACCGGGGTCGCCGTGCGCAGCTCCGCCAATGTCGCCGCCGGGGCGGTGAGCCGGAGCTCGACGATGCTGCACGGCCTGTGGATCGCGGTGGCGGCCCTGCTGCTCGTGCCCGTGCTCGATCTGATCCCGCTGGCGGCCCTCGCCGCGCTGGTGATGGTCGTCGGGGTCCAGATGGTGAACATCACGCATCTGCGCAGCGTGCGCCGGAACCGGGAGATGCTGGTGTACGCGGTGACGATCACCGCCGTGGTGCTCACCGGAGTGCTGGAGGGGGTCGTGATCGGCATCGCCGTGGCCGTGGCGGTCGCGCTGCACCGGCTGGCGAGAACACGGATCACGGTGGAGGAGCGCGACGGCGTCCACCGGGTGCGGGCCCGGGGCCAGTTGACCTTCCTCGCCGTGCCGAGACTCAGCCGGATGCTGCACCAGATCCCGCAGGAGGCCAGATGCGTGGTGGAGCTGGACGGGTCGTTCATGGATCACGCGGCGTACGAGGCTCTGCACGACTGGCGCACCGCGCACATCGCCCAGGGTGGTGCGGCCGAGTTCACCGGCCGGGAGGGCGGCAGCATCGCGGAGCCGCCCTCCGGTGAGCCGCATGTCTGCTGCGGCCCCTGGACGCCGTGGCGCAATCACCACCGGAGCGGCGATGAGGCCCCGTGGTCGGGCGGGCTGCAACTGGCCAGCGGGCTCAGCTTCTTCCAGCGCAATACGGCCCCGCTGGTGCGCGGCGAGCTGGCGCGGCTGGCGCGCGAGGGCCAGCGCCCCTCCCAGCTCTTCCTCACCTGCGCCGACTCCCGGCTGGTCACGAGCATGATCACATCCAGCGGCCCGGGCGACCTCTTCACCGTACGGAACGTGGGGAATCTGGTGCCCCTGCCGGGGGCCGACAGCGCCGACGACTGTGTGGCGGCCGCGATCGAGTACGCCGTGGACGTGCTGCGCGTGGAGTCGATCACCGTCTGCGGTCACTCGGGGTGCGGCGCGATGCAGGCCCTGCTGAACACGCCCGAGCAGCGTCCCGGCGACCCCGACGCGCCGGGGACCCCACTGACGCGGTGGCTGCGCCACGGGCAGCCCAGCCTGGCGCGGATGAAGAGCCGTCAGCACGCGTGGGCCGGGATCTCCGGACGGCCGACGGACGACGTGGTCGAGCAGCTCTGTCTGACCAATGTGATCCAGCAGCTGGAGCATCTCCGGGCCCATGAGGCGGTCGCGCGCGCACTCGCCGAGAACCGGCTGGCGCTGCACGGCATGTACTTCCACGTCGGCGAGGCCCAGGCGTACCTGCTGGCGGACGGCGCCGGGGCGGGCGCGGCCGACGCCCTGGACGAGGAAGTGTTCAACCGGGTCTCGCCCACCGAACGGGAGGAGTCGCGCGCCTGAACCGTCCGCGTACCGCATCCGTGAGAGTGTGTGGCCCCTTCCCTCCTCTTCCCACGCACCTGTCCGAGGGAAGAGGGCCGCTCCCGCCCGGCAGGGCACCGGGCGGGAGGCCGGGTCGGGAGGGCCACGCGCGGGTAACCGGGCGGCCGGGGGCCTGCAGAGAAGCCCCTTGTCACCCGGTCGTTCGCCTGATGAGCTAGTGGCGCGACCGGCACTCTTCGCCCGCGACGGGCAGAGCGTGCCGGACGGGGCACCGGCCCCGGGACACATAGGACGCTAGGACGCCCTGGGAAAGGGAGATGTCGTGAGCAACGAAAGCCTGGCCAATCTTCTCAAGGAGGAGACGGGACGATGAGCGAGACTTCATCCCTCTCCAACCTGCTCAAGGAGGAGCGGCGGTTCGCCCCGCCGGCCGAGCTGGCCGCGCACGCCAATGTGACGGCGGAGGCGTACGAGCGGGCCGAGGCGGACAGGCTTGGCTTCTGGACCGAGCAGGCGAGGCGGCTCACCTGGGTCACCGAGCCGACCGAGACGCTCGACTGGTCGAACCCCCCGTTCGCGAAGTGGTTCGCCGACGGGGAGCTGAACGTCGCGTACAACTGTGTCGACCGCCATGTCGAGGCCGGCCACGGTGACCGGGTGGCGATCCACTTCGAGGGCGAGCCCGGTGACAGCCGGACCCTCACCTACGCGGAGCTGAAGGACGAGGTGTCGCGGGCCGCGAACGCCCTCACCGAGCTGGGTGTCCGCACCGGGGACCGGGTCGCCGTCTATCTGCCGATGATCCCCGAGGCCGCGATCGCCATGCTGGCGTGCGCCCGGATCGGGGCCGCGCACTCGGTGGTCTTCGGCGGCTTCTCCGCCGACGCCGTCGCCTCCCGTATCCAGGACGCCGACGCCAAGCTGGTCATCACCTCCGACGGCGGGTACCGCCGCGGGAAGCCGACCGCGCTCAAGCCGGCCATCGACGAGGCCGTCGCCAAGTGCCCGCAGGTCGAGCACGTCCTCGTGGTGCGCCGTACCGGGCAGGACACCGCCTTCGACAGCGCGCGGGACGTGTGGTGGCACGAGATCGTGGGCCGCCAGTCCAAGGAGCACACCCCGGAGGCGTTCGGCGCGGAGCACCCGCTCTTCATCCTCTACACCTCCGGCACGACGGGTAAGCCGAAGGGCATCCTGCACACCTCGGGCGGCTACCTCACCCAGACGGCCTACACGCACCACGCGGTCTTCGACCTCAAGCCGGAGACGGACGTGTACTGGTGCACGGCCGACATCGGCTGGGTGACCGGCCACTCGTACATCGTGTACGGGCCGCTCGCCAACGGCGCCACCCAGGTGATGTACGAGGGCACCCCCGACACCCCGCACCAGGGACGGTTCTGGGAGATCGTCCAGAAGTACGGGGTGACGATCCTCTACACCGCGCCGACCGCGATCCGTACGTTCATGAAGTGGGGCGACGACATCCCCGCCAAGTTCGATCTGTCGTCCCTGCGCGTGCTGGGCTCGGTCGGCGAGCCGATCAACCCCGAGGCGTGGGTCTGGTACCGCGAGCACATCGGCGCGGGCAGCACCCCGGTCGTGGACACCTGGTGGCAGACCGAGACCGGCGCCATGATGATCTCCCCGCTCCCCGGGGTGACGGCGACGAAGCCGGGCTCCGCGCAGCGTGCCCTGCCCGGCATCTCCGCCACGGTCGTGGACGACGAGGGGCGTGAAGTGCCCGACGGGGGCGGCGGCTATCTCGTCCTCACCGAGCCGTGGCCGTCGATGCTCCGCACCATCTGGGGCGACGACCAGCGGTTCCTCGACACGTACTGGTCGCGTTTCGAGGGCCGGTACTTCGCCGGGGACGGCGCCAAGAAGGACGACGACGGCGACATCTGGCTGCTGGGCCGCGTCGACGACGTCATGCTGGTCTCCGGCCACAACATCTCCACGACCGAGGTCGAGTCCGCCCTCGTCTCCCACCCCAAGGTCGCCGAGGCGGCGGTCGTCGGCGCCGCCGACGCCACCACCGGCCAGGCCATCGTTGCCTTCGTGATCCTGCGCGGCACCGCCTCCGCGGACGACGGCCTGGTGGCCGAATTGCGGAACCACGTCAGCAGTGTGCTGGGCCCGATCGCCAAGCCCAAGCGGATCCTTCCGGTCGCCGAACTGCCGAAGACCCGCTCCGGCAAGATCATGCGGCGTCTGCTGCGGGATGTCGCCGAGGACCGCCAGCTCGGCGATGTCACCACCCTCACCGACTCCTCCGTCATGGAGCTGATCCAGACCCAGCTCCCCACCGCGACCAGCGAGGACTGAGCGCACGCGGCCCGGGTACAGGGGCAGCGGCTTCTGTACCCGGTCCGTCACGACCCGGTCCGTCACGCGGACCGCACCCCGGGCGCCCCGTTCGACGCGTCCGGGTAGGGTGAGGAACGCGTCAAAAAATGAACAAGAACTCCACAGGGGCGCCGGGAAGTCTGGTCGGCATGTGATACGTCATGCCCGCCGACCCGACCTGACCGGAGCACACCGAATGCCCGCGCCCACGCCCGTACGCACGTTCCTCGGACGGCTCTCGCTCCCCGAGCGGAACTACCTGGCGGAGCAGCTCCGTACCGAAACCGTCGGCGGTGTGCTGCTGCTCGTCGCCGCCGTCGCCGCTCTCGTCTGGGCGAACACCCCCCTCAGCGGCAGCTACGACGCCGTACGCACATTTCATCTCGGGCCCGGCTCGCTCGGCCTCGACCTCTCCGTGCAGCACTGGGCCGCCGATGGCCTGCTCGCCCTCTTCTTCTTCGTCGCCGGCATCGAACTCAAGCGTGAACTCGTGGCCGGGGAACTGCGCGACCCGAAGGCCGCCGCCCTCCCCGTCATCGCCGCGCTCTCCGGTATGGCCGCGCCCGCCCTGGTGTACGTGCTGGTCAACACGGTGAGCGGCGGTTCGCTCGACGGCTGGGCCGTGCCCGTCGCCACCGACATCGCCTTCGCCCTCGCCGTCCTCGCGGTCCTCGGCACATCCCTGCCGTCCGCGCTGCGCGCCTTCCTCCTCACGCTCGCCGTCGTCGACGACCTCTTCGCCATCCTGATCATCGCCGTCTTCTTCACGAGCGAGCTGGACTTCCTGGCCCTCGGCGGTGCCTTCGCGGGCCTCGCCGTCTTCTGGCTGCTGCTGCGCACGGGGGTGCGCGGCTGGTACGTGTACGTCCCGCTGGCCCTGGTCATCTGGGGGCTGATGTACAACAGCGGCGTCCACGCCACCATCGCCGGGGTCGCGATGGGGCTGATGCTGCGCTGCACCCGCCGGGAGGGCGAGGAGCAGTCCCCCGGGGAGCACATCGAGCATCTCGTCCGCCCTCTTTCCGCGGGCCTGGCGGTGCCGCTGTTCGCGCTCTTCTCGGCGGGCGTCGCGGTCTCCGGCGGCGCGCTCGGCCGGGTCTTCACCGAGCCGGAGACCCTCGGGGTGGTCCTGGGGCTGGTGGTCGGCAAGGCGATCGGCATCTTCGGCGGTACGTGGCTGGCCGTACGGTTCACCCGCGCCGAGCTGAACGAGGACCTGGCCTGGCCCGATGTCTTCGCCCTCGCCACGCTCGCCGGGATCGGGTTCACCGTCTCGCTGCTCATCGGTGAGCTGGCCTTCGCCGGCGATCCCGGGCTCACCGACGAGGTGAAGGCCGCGGTGCTGACGGGCTCCCTGATCGCCGCCGTACTGGCAGGGATCCTGCTCAAGATGCGGGTCCGTGAGTACCGCGCGCTGTACGAGGCGGAGGAACTCGACGAGGACCGGGACGGCATCCCCGACATCTACGAACAGGACGATCCGGCGTACCACTTGCGGATGGCCGCGCTGTACGAGGCGAAGGCCGCGGAACACCGACGGCTGGCGGAACACGCGGGGGCGGCGCGCGATGACGGCGCCGGTCCGGCATGATCGGACATCCGACGCACCTGCGAGCCGCAGACGGACCGACCTGCGATCCGCAGACGAGAAGAGCGAGAAGGTAGGGAGTCACCGATGAGCGACCCCGGCATGCACGTCGCCGACGCCGTCACGACCGGCACCGTTGTCGAGGCCGGCGGTGCGGACCGCAGTATCGGTCAGCTGGTCGCCTCGGCGACCGCCGAGATGTCCGCGCTGGTGCACGATGAGATCGCCCTGGTCAAGGCGGAGGTCCGGCAGGACGTCAAGCGCGGGGTCGCGGGTAGCGCGGCCATCGCCATCGCCGCGGTGTTCGCGCTGTTCGCACTGCCGGTGCTGAGCTTCGCCGCCGCGTACGGGATCCACAATCTGGGGCTGGGCCTGGCCTGGTCGTTCCTGATCGTGGGCGCCGCGTTCCTGGTGATCGCCGGGCTGCTGGCCTTCATCGCGCTGCGGAAGTTCAAGAAGGTCAAGCCGCCGGAGAAGTCGATCGCCTCGGCCAAGCAGACCGCCGCCGTGCTCCAGAATGTGAAGCCCCACCCCCGCGAGGTCGGGGAAAGCTCCAAGACTGTGGCACGCTCGACTGCATGACCGCCCCTGATTCCGAGCCCGGCGTCACTCCCGGTTCGACCCCGGCGAGTTCGCCGGAACCGGCCCGGCCCGCACCGGCGCCGGGTTCTGCCGTACGCCTCGACGGGCCCTGGACCCATCGCGACGTCGCGGCCAACGGCGCGCGCTTCCACATCGCCGAGATGGGCGACGGGCCGCTGGTGCTGCTGCTGCACGGCTTCCCGCAGTTCTGGTGGACCTGGCGGCACCAGCTCCCGGCGCTCGCGGAGGCCGGGTACCGGGCGGTCGCGATGGATCTGCGCGGGGTGGGCGGCAGCGACCGTACGCCGCGCGGGTACGACCCCGCCAATCTGGCCCTCGACATCACGGGCGTGGTGCGCTCCCTCGGCGAGCCCGACGCCGCGCTCGTCGGCCATGATCTGGGCGGCTACCTCGCCTGGACGGCGGCGGTGATGCGGCCCAAGCTGGTGCGCCGGCTGGCGGTCTCCTCGATGCCGCACCCGCGCCGCTGGCGCTCGGCGATGCTCTCCGACTTCTCGCAGAGCCGGGCCGGCTCGTACATCTGGGGTTTCCAGCGGCCGTGGCTGCCGGAGCGTCAACTGCTCGCCGACGACGCGGCGCTGGTGGGGCGGCTGATCCGGGACTGGTCGGGGCCCCGGCTGCCCGACGACGAGACCGTCGAGGTCTACCGGCGGGCGATGACCATTCCGTCCACGGCGCACTGCTCGATCGAGCCGTACCGCTGGATGGTGCGGTCGATGGCGCGCCCCGACGGCATCCAGTTCAACCGGCGGATGAAACGGCCCGTGCGGGTGCCGACCCTGCAGCTCCACGGGTCACTCGATCCGGCGATGCGTACGCGCAGCACGGCCGGGTCTGCGGAGTACGTGGAGGCGCCGTACCGCTGGCGGCTGTTCGACGGTCTGGGACACTTCCCGCACGAGGAGGATCCGGCGGCGTTCTCGTCGGAGCTCATCAACTGGCTCAAGGACCCCGAACCGGACCGTTGAACGGCCGGACGGCGGTGGAAGTGACCGGCGCGCAGACCGGCGCACACCCCATTGGGCGAACGTCACGAACGCTTGTCCTATGAACAGCCAAATGCCGCGCGCATAGGCCGATTGGCCGCCTCGGGCGCGGTTACCGACCATGGGGCACGGGCAGACGTCGGTGTATGGGCTGGACGCACGACTACGGTGACGCAGCACGCAACCGCCGCTCGGCCTCGGGGCCGATCACCCGCAGAAGGGGCGGCTCCGAAGATCAGGGCCATGATGCCCGGCTCGGCATTTCGCTGATTCTCCGCCGCAGGGCGCGCTGGGTCTCGGCCCGGCTGCGCCATCAACGCGGCTAGGGTCGCGGCGCCCCGGCCGCGAGCGGCCGTGGCACGCACCCCTGGTGCGCCCTCTTCTAGAGCGCGCACCCCTCGGTGTCGACCTGCTGGTTCGCGGTCCGGCCGAGGGTGATGTCGTCGCGGATCTCGTCGACCGTCAGGGCGTAGCCCGTGTCGGCGTCGTCGAGCGACCTGGCGAAGATCACTCCGTACACCTCGCCCTCCGGGGTGAGGAGCGGGCCGCCGGAGTTGCCCTGGCGCACGGTCGCGAAGAGCGAGTAGACGCCGCGCTGGACCTCACCGCGGCGGTAGATGTCGGGGCCGTTGGCGTCGATGGTGCCGCGGACGCGGGCGGAGCGGACGTCGTACGCGCCGTTCTCCGGGAAGCCGGCGACAATCGCGTCGTCCCGGCTGGCCGCGCTCTCCTCGCTGAACCGGAGCGGTGCGGCCGGGAGATCCGGCACGTCCAGTACGGCGATGTCGCGCCGCCAGTCGTAGACGACGACCTTGGCGTCGTACAGCTTGCCCTCGCCGCCGATCTGGACCGTCGGCTCGCTCACGCCGCCGACCACGTGCGCGTTGGTCATCACCCGGCGGTCGGCGAAGACGAAGCCGGAGCCTTCGAGGACCTTGCCGCAACTCTGGGCCGTGCCGACGACCTTGACGATGGACTTCTTGGCGCGGGCCGCGACCGGGCTGCCGGCGAGCGCCGGGTCCGGGGGCGTGACCTCGGGGATGGGCTCGTTGGCGAACGGGCTGAAGACCTGCGGGAAGCCGTTCTGCGCGAGGACGGACGAGAAGTCCGTGAACCAGGTCGACGCCTCCGTGGGCATGACCTGGGAGACGCCGGTGAGCACCTTCGAACCGCGGACCTCCTTGCCGAGCGTCGGCAGGGACGTACCGGCGAGGGCGGAGCCGATCAGCCAGGCGACCAGCAGCATGGCCACGACGTTGACCAGCGCGCCCCCCGTCGCGTCCAGGGCACGGGCGGGGGACCAAGTGATGTAGCGGCGGAGTCTGTTGCCGAGGTGTGTGGTGAACGCCTGCCCCACCGAGGCGCAGACGATCACTATGACGACCGCCACGACCGCGGCCGTCGTGGAGACCTCGGAGTCCTGGGTGAGCTTGGCCCAGACCACCGGGAGGAGGTAGACGGCGACGAGACCGCCGCCGAGGAAGCCGATCACCGAAAGGACGCCGACGACGAACCCCTGGCGGTAGCCCACGACGGCGAACCAGACGGCGGCGAGCAGCAGCAGGATGTCCAGCACGTTCACCGTCAATAGCCTCGCTTGCCTCGCGGAAATGTCTCCGGTCGCCCCGGACCGGGCCAGGGCACTGGGTCAGCCTTTCATGCACGCCAGTCGAGCGGGACCTGCCGGGAGCGGTCCCACGGCCGCTCCCATCCGGCGTGATGCAGGATCCCGTCGATCACCCCGGCGGTGAACCCCCAGACCAGGGCCGACTCGACCAGGAAGGCGGGTCCTTGGTGGCCTCGGGGGTGGCGGGCGGTCGCGCGGTTGGCCGGGTCCGTCAGCGCCTCCACGGGGACCGTGAAGACGCGGGCCGTCTCCGCCGGGTCGACGACTCCGACCGGGGTCGGCGCCCGCCACCAGCCGAGGACGGGCGTCACCACGAAGCCGCTCACGGGGATGTAGAGCCTGGGCAGCACGCCGAAGAGCTGGACGCCCGCCGGATCGAGGCCGGTCTCCTCCTCGGCCTCCCGCAGGGCCGCGCGCAGCGGGCCCGTGGTGGCCGGATCGCCGTCCTCGGGGTCGAGGGCACCGCCGGGGAACGCGGGCTGTCCCGCGTGCGAGCGCAGGCTGCTGGCCCGTTCCATGAGCAGCAGCTCCGGTCCCCGGTCGCCCTCGCCGAAGAGGATCAGCACGGCTGACTGGCGGCCGGCGCCGCTCTCCGGCGGCAGGAAGCGGCTGAGCTGCTCGCCCTGGACGTTACGGGCAGCGCCGGCGACCGGCGCCAGCCATGCGGGCAGCCCGTCGGCGGTCACGGCGATGTCGTCCGCCGACGGGTCGTCGGCCCCGCTGCGGCGAGCCCGGCCGTCGTGGGCCCCGCCGGCGTAGGTCCCGCCGTCGTGGGCCTCACCGGCTCGGGTCCCGCCGTCGTGGGTCCCCCTGCCGTGGGTCCCGCTGCTGTAGGTCTCTCTAGCGCGCGTCATGAGCACCCCCGTCGTACAACGCCGACCATCGGCCGGATCGTTCCGCCCCCGTCCGGCTCCACTCGATCGTGTGTTCCACTCGGCCGCCCCGGCCCGCTGCGCCCCGCACCTTCATACGGCCCCATACGGCGCGCCTCCTCCACCTGCTCAATCGCGCGGCGCCGGGGCGGCGGGCGGCGCCGGCCGGCCGGGGTAGTCGGCGGGCGGGCTCAGGCGCTGGCCCGGGTAGCCGCCCAACTCGTACTTGAGCAGCTTGCGCGCCTTCTCCGGATCGGTCTCGCCCTCCCCGTACGAGGGGCAGAGCGGCGCGATCGGACAGGCGCCGCACGCGGGCTTGCGGGAGTGGCAGACCCGGCGCCCGTGGAAGATCACGCGGTGCGAGAGCATCGTCCACTCGCTCTTGGGGAAGATCTCGGCGATCTCCGCCTCGACCTTCTCCGGGTCCTCCTGCTCCGTCCACTTCCACCGCCGGACGAGCCGGCCGAAGTGCGTGTCCACGGTCAGCCCGGGGACACCGAACGCGTTGCCGAGCACCACATTGGCGGTCTTGCGGCCGACGCCCGGCAGCGTCACCAGATCGGCCAGCCGGCCCGGCACCTCGCCGTCGAACCGGTCCCGGAGGGCGGTGGAGAGCCCTATCAGCGACCTGGTCTTGGCGCGGAAGAAGCCCGTCGGCCGGATGACCTCCTCCAGCTCCTCCGGCACGGCCGCGGCCATGTCCTCGGGCGTCGGATACTTCGCGAAGAGCGCGGGCGTCGTCTGGTTGACCCGGAGGTCGGTCGTCTGGGCCGACAGGACCGTCGCGACGAGCAGTTCGAACGGGTTCCGGAAATCAAGCTCGGGATGGGCGTACGGATAGACCTCGGCCAGCTCGCGGTTGATCCGGCGGGCCCTGCGGACCATCGCCAGCCGCGATTCCGGTCCGGCCTTGGCCCCGGTCACGGCGGGCGACGCCTTGCCTTTTGTACCTTTTGTGGCTTTTTTCGGTTTCGCCGAAGGCTGTTCGCCCACAGCGGAATTACGCTCCGCGGACACTCTTCCAGCCCCCTTGGCCTGCGCTGTCACCGGCGAGTTGGACACCCGGCCAGCGTAAAGCCCGCCACCGACATCCGCCCCGGCCATGGCGGATCACCACCCGAATCGGCCCTCCGGGCACGGTGTGGCACGTACGTACGTCAAACTTGTGACTGATCGCACGGTTTCGAACAGCTGATTCGAACAAACGGATCTCGGTGAAGGGTGGAGAAAGCCCGGGATGCCGAGCCACCCGAGAAGAAGCAGCACGTACGGCATCATGGGGACCACGGTCCCCTGAGCAGGTGGGGACCATGGTTCCCTGAGCAGGTCGACAAGGAGAGAACACGTGGACGACGTTCTGCGGCGTGCCCCGCTCTTCGCGGCGCTCGATGACGAGCAGGCGGCGGAGCTCCGCGCCTCGATGAGTGAAGCGACGCTGGCGCGCGGTGACGCGCTGTTCCACGAGGGCGACCCCGGCGACCGCCTCTACGTGGTCACCGAAGGCAAGGTCAAGCTCCACCGGACGTCCCCCGACGGCCGGGAGAACATGCTGGCGGTGCTCGGCCCCGGCGAGCTGATCGGCGAGCTGTCCCTCTTCGACCCGGGCCCGCGCACCGCGACCGCGACCGCGCTCACCGAGGTCAAGCTCCTCGGCCTGGGCCACGGCGACCTCCAGCCCTGGCTGAACGCCCGCCCCGAGGTGGCCACGGCGCTGCTGCGTGCCGTCGCGCGACGGCTGCGCAAGACGAACGACCAGATGTCCGACCTGGTCTTCTCCGACGTTCCCGGCCGCGTGGCGCGGGCGCTCCTCGACCTGTCGCGCCGCTTCGGCGTGCAGTCGGAGGAGGGCATCCACGTCGTCCACGACCTGACCCAGGAAGAGCTGGCCCAGCTCGTCGGCGCCTCGCGCGAGACGGTGAACAAGGCGCTCGCGGACTTCGCCCAGCGCGGCTGGCTGCGGCTGGAGGCGCGCGCGGTGATCCTGCTGGACGTGGAGCGCCTCGCGAAGCGTTCGCGCTGAGCGACAGAGCCGCTGAGCGACCGGGCCGCTGAGCCGCTGAGCCGAAGTTCAGCGGATGGGCCCCGCCATGATGGCGGGGCCCTTCCGCATGCCCGTGGTGCGTGCCCGGGGCCCGCTACTCCGGGATGAGGCCGTGTTCGCGCAGATAGTCGAGCTGTGCGCGTACGGACAGCTCGGCGGCGGGCCACAGGGAGCGGTCCACCTCCGCGTACACGTGCGCCACGACCTCCGCGGGGGTGCGGTGGCCGTTCTCGACCGCGGTCTCGATCTGGGCGAGCCGGTTGGCCCGATGCGCGAGATAGAACTCGACGGCGCCCTGCGCGTCGTCGAGGACCGGGCCGTGGCCCGGCAGGACCGTGTCCACACCGTCGTCGACCGTGAGCGAGCGCAGCCTGCGCAGCGAGTCGAGGTAGTCGCCGAGCCTGCCGTCCGGGTGCGCGACGAGCGTCGTACCGCGCCCCAGGACCGTGTCTCCCGTCAACACCGCGCGGTCGGCCGGCAGATGGAAGCAGAGCGAGTCGGAGGTGTGGCCGGGGGTGGGCACGACCCGCAGCTCCAGCCCGCCGGTGGTGACGACGTCCCCGGCCGCCAGCCCCTCGTCCCCGAGCCGCAGGGCCGGATCCAGGGCGCGGACGCCGGTACGGGTCAGAGCCGCGAAGCGCGCCGCGCCCTCCGCATGGTCCGGGTGGCCGTGGGTGAGCAGGGTCAGCGCGACCCGCTTCCCGGCCCGCTCGGCGGCGCTGATGACCGCCTTGAGGTGGGCGTCGTCCAGCGGCCCCGGGTCGATCACGACCGCCAGGTCCGAGCCGGGCTCCGAGACGATCCAGGTGTTGGTGCCGTCGAGCGTCATCGGGGAGGGGTTCGGGGCGAGGACGTTCACGGCGTGGGCGGTGGCGGGGCCGGAGAGCACTCCGCCGCGCGGCTGGCCGGGGAGGAGCGCTGCGTCGCTCATCGGGGACCTCCGGCCGGGTGCTGCTCGCCGTGGGTGTTCGGGCCGTGGGTGTTCGGGCCGGGGACGTCCGGGCCGGGGGCGTTCGAGTCGTACGCGGGTGCCCGGTCGACGCGCTTGGTGAACTCGTCGTGCCCCGGCCAGCTCAGGACCAGTTCCCCGCCCTCCATCCGGGCCGTGGCCAGCACGGGCGTCAGATCACGCCCCGCGGCCCCGGCGAGCGCGCCGGCGGCCGTACCGTAAGGCTGGAGCTGACGGAGCGTCGCGATGGTAGGCGGCATCATCAGCAGCTCCCCCTTGTCGTACGCCTCCGTCGCCTCGGACGGCCTGATCCACACCGTACGGTCGGCCTCGGTCGAGGCGTTCCTGGTCCGCTGCCCCGGCGGCAGGGCGGCCACGAAGAACCAGGTGTCGTAGCGGCGCGGCTCGAACTCCGGGGTGATCCAGCGGGCCCACGCGCCGAGCAGATCGCTGCGCAGGACCAGGCCGCGCCGGTCGAGGAATTCAGCGAAGGAGAGCTCCCGGTCGACGAGGGCGGCGCGGTCGGCCTCCCAGCCGTCCCGGTCGGCGTCGCGAGCGGCAGCACTGTCGGCGTTACGGGCGGCGCCGCGGTCCGCATCAGCGTCGTCGCCAGGGGTGCCGCCTCCCCCGTCGGCGGCGGCGCCGATGTCACCGACGACGGTGTCCGCGGTCTCCCCCGCGAGCAGGACACCCGCCTCCTCGTACGTCTCGCGTACCGCCGCGCAGACGATGGCCTGCGCGGACGCCGGGTCCACGCCGAGCCGCCGCGCCCATACGTCGCGGCCGGGCCCCGCCCAGCGGACGAGGCGGTCGTCGTCCCTGGGGTCGACTCCGCCGCCCGGATACGCGTACGCGCCCGCGGCGAAGGCCATCGAGGCGCGGCGCCGCAGCATGTGGACGGCGGGACCACCGGGAACGCCGGGGCCGCCGGGATCGTCGCGCAGGAGCATCACCGTCGCGGCCCGCCGGGGAGTCACCGCGGTGATCTCACCGGTGGCGAGGGCACGGATCCGCTCGGGCCATTCGGGCGGGTACCACTGACCATTGGACATGGCCGGATGCTATGCGCTGGCGGGAGGATGTTCGAGAGGCACCCGGTCACGCGTCGCCCCTCGCGTACGCGGAGAGGCCCCGCCCCGTACGTGCCGTACCGCACGTACCGAACGGGACCTCTCAGGGTCACGAGGCCGGACCACCGGGGACCGGCTCCACGCATAGCTCTGGGTCAGTCAGTCCTGGGTCAGTTCCACCTGGATCTCGACCTCGACCGGCGCGTCCAGCGGCAGCACCGCCACGCCCACGGCGCTGCGCGCGTGCACGCCCTTGTCGCCGAGGACCTGGCCCAGCAGCTCGCTCGCGCCGTTGACGACGCCCGGCTGGCCGGTGAAGTCCGCGGCCGAGGCGACGAAGCCGGTGACCTTCACCACGCGCGCGATCCGGTCCAGGTCGCCGACGACCGACTTCACGGCGGCGAGGGCGTTCAGCGCGCAGGTGCGGGCCAGCTCCTTGGCCTCCTCCGCGGTGACCTCGGCGCCCACCTTGCCGGTGACCGGAAGCTTGCCGTCCACCATCGGGATCTGGCCCGAGGTGTAGACGTACGCGCCCGACCGTACGGCCGGCTGGTAGGCGGCCAGCGGCGGTACGACCTCGGGCAGCGTCAGCCCCAGCCCGGCGAGGGCGGCGTCGACGGTGCCGCTCATGCGCCCTTCTCCCGCTTCAGGTAGGCCACCAACTGCTCGGGGTTGTTCGGCCCGGGGACGACCTGGACGAGCTCCCAGCCGTCCTCGCCCCAGGTGTCCAGAATCTGCTTGGTCGCGTGCACGAGAAGGGGCACGGTCGCGTATTCCCACTTGGTCATGGGGCGACTGTAGTCGTACCGGGTGGCAGCCTCGTGCGTAGCCCGCGGCCTTACTGGTTAGGCTCGAATACGTGAGCAGGCTCCAGGTCGTCAGCGGCAAGGGCGGTACCGGTAAGACGACGGTCGCCGCCGCCCTCGCGCTCGCCCTCGCGACCGAGGGCAAGCGCACCCTTCTCGTCGAGGTCGAGGGCAGACAGGGCATCGCACAGCTCTTCGAGACGGAAGCCCTTCCTTACGAGGAACGGAAGATCGCCGTCGCTTCGGGCGGCGGTGAGGTGTACGCGCTGGCCATCGACGCCGAGCGCGCCCTCCTCGACTATCTCCAGATGTTCTACAAGCTCGGCAGCGCGGGGCGGGCGCTCAAGAAGATCGGCGCGATCGACTTCGCGACGACGATCGCGCCCGGCGTCCGGGACGTGCTGCTGACCGGCAAGGCGTGCGAGGCCGTACGCCGACGGGACAAGCAGGGACGTTTCACTTACGACTACGTCGTGATGGACGCGCCGCCCACGGGCCGCATCACCCGCTTCCTCAATGTGAACGACGAGGTGGCGGGGCTGGCGAAGATAGGCCCGATACACAATCAGGCGCAGGCGGTGATGCGGGTCCTGAAGTCGCCGGAGACGGCGGTGCATCTGGTGACGCTGCTGGAGGAGATGCCCGTCCAGGAGACCGCGGACGGCATCGCCGAGCTGAAGGGCGCCGAGCTGCGGGTCGGCAAGGTGATCGTGAACATGGTGCGTCCGCACCTCCTGGACGAGGCGGCCGTACGCGCCGCGGCGGGGGACCGCCGCAAGGAGGTGGCCAAGGCACTGGCCGCGGCCGGCGTGCCCGCGCCCACGAAGCTGGTCGGGCCGCTGCTCGAACAGGCCGCCGAGCACGCCCAGCGCGTGGAACTGGAGCGCGAACAGCGGGCCGTGCTCGCCAAGCTGGGGCTGCCGGCGTACGAGCTTCCCCTCATCGGGGAGGGGATGGACCTCGCCGGTCTCTACCGGCTGGCGGGAGAGCTACGGGAACTTGGTGAGGTCTTCGCATGACGCTGGACTCCGCGGCCGCCCCGCTCGACATCGATCCGCTGCTCGACGACCGGGAGACACGCATCATCGTGTGCTGCGGCTCCGGCGGGGTCGGCAAGACGACGACCGCGGCGGCCCTCGGTGTACGGGCGGCGGAGCGCGGCCGCAAGGTCGTCGTCCTGACCATCGACCCGGCGCGCCGGCTGGCGCAGTCCATGGGGATCGACTCGCTGGACAACACTCCGCGGCAGGTCAAGGGCGTCGAGGGGCCCGGTGAGCTGCACGCGATGATGCTCGACATGAAGCGGACCTTCGACGAGATCGTCGAAGCGCACGCGGACGCGGACCGGGCCCGCGCCATTCTGGAGAACCCGTTCTACCAGTCCCTGTCGGCCGGTTTCGCGGGCACGCAGGAGTACATGGCGATGGAGAAGCTGGGCCAGCTGCGGGCCCGCGACTCCTGGGACCTGATCGTCGTCGACACCCCGCCGTCGCGCTCCGCGCTCGATTTCCTGGACGCGCCGAAGCGGCTCGGGTCCTTCCTCGACGGGAAGTTCATCCGGCTGCTGATGGCCCCCGCGAAGATGGGCGGCCGGGCCGGGATGAAATTCCTCAATGTCGGTATGTCGATGATGACCGGAACGCTGGGAAAGCTGCTGGGCGGTCAGTTCCTGCGCGACGTACAGACGTTCGTGACGGCGATGGACACGATGTTCGGCGGCTTCCGCACCCGCGCGGACGCGACGTACCGGCTGCTCCAGGCGCCCGGCACGGCCTTTCTGGTGGTGGCGGCGCCGGAGCGGGACGCGCTGCGGGAGGCCGCGTACTTCGTGGAGCGGCTGGCGGCCGAGGAGATGCCGCTGGCGGGGCTGGTCCTCAACCGGGTCCACGGGAGCGGGGCGGACCGGCTGTCGGCGGAGCGGGCGCGCGCGGCGGCAGAAAATCTTGAGGAGGGGCGCATGGTGGATCAGATACGGGGGAATGCTCGCAGTGGCGCTACCACCCCGGACAGCTCCTCTCCCGAAGCGTCCGAGCCGCACGGGCTTCATGAAGCCGTCGAGCCCCCCGTAGCCGCCGAGCCAGCCGCCGCGTCAGCCGCCGACGCGGACCGGACCGAGAAGACCCCAGACACGTCAGACAGCCCGGTGACGACGCCGGCTCCACAGACATCAGAGACCCCGGACCCCCCGGAGAGCACCGAGACGTCAAAGACCCCCCGGGACATTCCGGCGGATGTGTCCGTTTCCGCCGCGACGGACGCGCCCCCTTCTGTCACAACTGTGGAACAGCTCACGGCCGGTCTGCTGTATCTGCACGCCGAGCGCATGCAGGTCCTCGCACGCGAGCAGCGCACGCGCGATCGCTTCACCGCGCTCCACCCCGAGGTGGCGGTGGTCGAGGTGGGAGCCCTGCCAGGAGATGTGCACGACCTGGCGGGACTCAGGATGATCGGCGAGCGCCTCGCCTCGGAGGCATAGGGACACGCCTCGCAGGCGTAGGGGCACACGGGGACACGCCGACGGCGCGACTGATCGAGCCGCGCCATACCCGCGTATATGCAATGCGTGCCGCTATGCAATGCGTGCTGTTTGAGACGTGGGACAGGAATGTGGAGCAGTAGCCGGGATTACGCAGACGACATTGCGGGGCCACGGGGATGTATGGCCCCCACAATCCGCGACGCGAGGCATCGTGTTCCTCGCGGTCGCCCGTCCGCACGCCACACTCGGCGCTCCCGACAGGCTCCCGGCCAGGGCGGAGTCCGTTTCGATATCGGTGGGACCGAAACGCATCCGCCCCAGCACCGGGACGGCCAGGGATCTACCCGACCGCCGCGTAGGTCTCGTACGTCTCGTCATCCTCCAAGCCCACGGGCAGCAGACCCGCGCTGCGCTCGTACTCCGTACGCGCCGTTTCCAGCAGTCGGCGCCATGAAGTGACGGTCGGACGCCTGCGCAGCAACGCGCGGCGCTCCCGCTCCGTCATTCCGCCCCACACGCCGAACTCGACGCGGTTGTCGAGCGCGTCTGCCAGGCACTCGGTCCGCACCGGGCATCCGGTGCACACCGCCTTGGCCCTGTTCTGCGCCGCACCCTGTACGAACAGTTCATCTGGATCGGTAGTGCGGCAAGCTGCCTGCGCACTCCAGTCGGTTACCCAGCCCATGCCGGCGCCGTCCTCTCCCGAATCGAGGCTCCCCCACGGCGGCAGCGGCATATTCACCGTTGCCAGTTGAGGACGTTACGGAAGGCGGGCACAGCGCAACACCCCCTTCGGGCCCAATCTTGAATGGCCCGAACGGACTATGCGTACGCGGCAGATCACCCAGGGGAGTGACCCCAGGGCATAAAGGAACAATCCAAAAGAGTCGGGTTATTTCAGTCGAGTCACAACGGACGTCCGACAGCGTATCGGGGTGATTCGGACATCACTTCTCACGTTTCGGGTTCACGGGAAGTTCATCGAGGGCCCTTGATGCATGACCGCACTGCTGTGACAGTTGGGGACAGCTTAGGCCAGAGCCTTGACGCGTGTCCGGCGATTGAGAACGTAGGCTGCCCTCATGCCAAAGAAGCGCTCGGGCGGGGGTCTGACCGGGACCCAGCAGGCCGCCAAGTTCCTCGGTGTCAGTGTGCTGGCGGGAGCGGTCCTCGCCGGAATCGCGCTGCCGGCCTTCGGCGCGCTGGGACTCGCGGCGAAGGGGTCGGTCGAGGGGTTCGACGAAATCCCCGCCAACCTCAAGACTCCGCCGCTGAGTCAGCGCACCACGATCCTGGACGCCCAGGGTGGCCGCATCGCCACCGTCTATTTCCGCGACCGTACCGTCGTGCCGCTCAAGCAGATCTCCCCGTACATGCAGAAGGCGATCGTCGCGATCGAGGACTCGCGCTTCTACGAGCACGGGGCCGTCGACCTCAAGGGTGTACTGCGCGCGGTCAACCGCAACGCGCAGTCGGGCGGCGTCGCGGAGGGCGCCTCGACCCTGACGCAGCAGTACGTGAAGAACGTGTTCGTCGAGGAGGCCGGCGACGACCCGGACAAGGTCGCGCAGGCCACCCAGCAGACCCTGGGCCGCAAGATCCAGGAACTGAAGTACGCGATCCAGGTCGAGGAGGAGCTGGGCAAGAAGAAGATCCTCGAGAACTACCTGAACATCACGTACTTCGGGCAGTCGGCGTACGGGATCGAGGCGGCGTCGCAGCGCTACTTCTCCAAGTCCGCCAAGGACCTGAAGCTGGAAGAGGCGGCCCTCCTCGCGGGCACCGTCCAGTCGCCGACCCGTTACGACCCGATCAACGACGAGGAAGAGGCGACCAAGCGGCGCAACACCGTCCTCCAGCGGATGGCCACCGTCGGCGACATCTCGGCGGCGGAGGCGGACCGTGCCAAGGCCGCGCCGATCGAGTTGAAGGTGAGCCGCCCGGAGAACGGCTGCATCACGGCGGTCAGCGGGGCGGGCTTCTTCTGCGACTACGTGCGCGAGGCCTTCCTGACCAACCCGGTCTTCGGCAAGAGCCGCGAGGAGCGCGCCAAGGTCTGGAGCCAGGGCGGTCTGACGATCCGTACGACGCTGGACCCGCAGGCCCAGTCCTCGGTGCAGGCGTCGATCAAGAGCCACGTCAACAAGAGCGACAAGGTCGCGACGGCTGTGACCCTGGTCGAGCCGGGCACCGGCAAGATCCTGGGCATGGGCCAGTCCAAGCCGTACGGCTTCGGGAAGAACGAGACCCAGATCAACCTCTCGGTCGACCACGGGATGGGCGGCTCGAACTACGGCTTCCCGACCGGTTCGACGTTCAAGCCGTTCCTCGCGACGGCGGCGATCGAGCGCGGGGTCCCGCCGACGCAGTCGTACCCGTCGCCGTACCAGATGCCGTACCCGGCCTCGATCCAGACGTGCAGCGGCAAGCCGTGGGTCAACACCGGCGGCGACACGGCCGAGAACGAGAACGAGTCCGAGGTCGGTCCGTACGCGCTGAAGGAGGCGATGGCCCTCTCGGTCAACACCTACTTCGTGCAGATGATAGGGCAAATCGGACTCTGCCCGGTGACGGAGACGATCTCCAAGCTGGGCGTCGTCCAGGGTGACGGCAAGAAGCTCCCCGAGGCGCCGTCCGCCCTGACCCTGGGCTCGCAGGGCATCTCACCGCTGCGGATGGCCAGCGCGTACGCCGCCTACGCGAACCGCGGCACGTACTGCACGCCGATCGCCATCTCCTCGATCAAGACGGCGGGAGGCGACAGCCTCAAGGTTCCGAAGACGAGCTGCTCGCGGGCGATGAGCGAGAAGACCGCCGACACGATCAACACCCTGCTCAAGGGTGTGGTCGACTCCGGTACCGGTGAGTCGGCCGGTCTGACCAGCCGCGACAACGCGGGCAAGACGGGTACGACGGACCTCAGGAAGAACGCCTGGTTCGTCGGCTACACCCCGAACCTGTCCGGCGCGGTCTGGGTCGGCAGCCCCTCCCAGCAGGTCGAGATGGAGAACATCACCATCGGCGGCACCTACCACGACAAGGTGTTCGGTGGTCAGGTGCCGGGGCCGATCTGGAAGGACGCGGTCACCGGGGCGCTGGAGGGGAAGGAGGCGCCGACCTTCAACACCATCAACATCCCGGACGCGCAGAAGGACAAGGAAAAGGGCCGGGACCGGGACAACCCGGGCGACGGCAACGGCGGCTCCGACAACGGCGGCAACGGGAACGGCGGCGGCAACAGCGGCAACGGCAATGGCGGCAACGGGAACGGCGGCAACGGCGACGGGAAGCCGGGCGGCGGCTTCGACTTCTTCGGCGGCGGCCGTAACGGCGGCGGCAACGGGAACGGCGGCGGCGATGCCTTCCCGTAACCGCGCCCCGCGCTTCTGACCGCGTAACCGACCGGAGGGTGGGCCCCCCACACGCGGGCCCCCCACCGGCGCGGTACGGGCGGCACACCGTCGCCGTCCCCCGCCCCCAGAGACATCAGCCCAGGCTGCCGGCTCGGCCGCAGTCCCCGCGCGACCGCCGACGGACCGGGCCGGATCTAGCCGGCGAGCGACTGCTTCACGAGGGCCGCCACCCGGCCGCCGTCGGCGAGACCGGCCACCTTCGGGTTCACGATCTTCATGACCGCGCCCATCGCCCGCGGCCCCTCGGCACCCGCGGCCTTCGCCTCCGCGACGGCCTGCGCCACGATCCCGGCCAGCTCCTCGTCGGTGAGCTGCTTCGGCAGATACGCGTCGAGCAGCACGCCCTCGGCCTTCTCGCGCTCGGCCTGCTTCTCACGGCCGCCCTGGGCGAACGCCTCGGCCGCCTCGCGGCGCTTCTTCGCCTCCTTCGCGATCACCTTCTGCACCTCGTCGTCGGAGAGCTCGCGCGCCGACGTGCCCGAGACCTCCGCCTTGGTGATCGCGGTGAGGGTGAGCCGGAGCGTGGCCGAGCGGAGCTCGTCCCGCGCCCTGATGGCCTCGGTGAGGTCTTCCTTCAGTCTGGACTTAAGGCTGGTCATGGGGCCAAGTGTGGCAGGTGCGCCGAGGTGGCCGCCCGCGGATTTCCCCGCCTGTGGATAACCGCCCCGTGGATCACTGACACCCGGCGCGTCTGCGACCATGGGCGCATGCGCGCACGCTACGGGGTTCCCCTCAAAGTCACCGCCGGTATCGCAGCTGTCGGGGCGGCCGGCCTCGCCTACGCCGCCGGATTCGAAGCCCGCTCCTTCCGGCTGCGGAGAATCTCCGTACCGGTGCTGCCGCGCGGTATGCGTGATCTTCGCGTCCTCCAGGTCTCCGACATCCACATGGTGAGCGGACAGCGCAAGAAGCAGCGCTGGCTCCAGTCGCTGGCCGGGCTGCGCCCCGACTTCGTCGTGAACACCGGCGACAACCTCTCCGACCCGGAGGGCGTGCCGGAGGTGCTGGACGCGCTGGGCCCGCTGATGGAGTACCCGGGCGTGTACGTCTTCGGCTCGAACGACTACTACGGCCCGACGCTCCGCAACCCGGTCCGCTATCTCTTCGAGAAGGCCCAGGGCCGCCACGGCCTGAACGGCAACGCCCCGGCCGTCTCCGTGGTGCACAACCCGTGGGAGCCGCTGCGCGACGCCTTCGACGAGGCGGGCTGGGTGGGCCTGAACAACGCCCGCGGCCGGCTGAAGATCGACGGCCACGAGATCGCCTTCACCGGCGTCGACGACCCGCACATCAAGCGGGACAGGTACGAGCGCGTCGCGGGCGGCCCCGCCCCGGACGCGGACCTCTCGATCGGCGTGGTCCACGCCCCGTACCTGCGCGCCCTGGACGCCTTCACGGCCGACGGCTACCCCCTGATCCTGGCGGGCCACACCCACGGCGGCCAGGTCTGCATCCCCTTCTACGGCGCGCTGGTCACCAACTGCGACCTGGACACGGACCGCGTCAAGGGCGTCTCCACCCACCACACGCCGGACCACACGGCGTACCTCCACGTCTCCGCGGGCTGCGGCACCAGCCGCTACACCCCCGTCCGCTTCGCCTGCCCCCCGGAAGCGACCTTGCTGACCTTGACCGCCGCCCGCAGCTGACCGGCCGTGCCTGACCGGGCCCAGCAGGCCCGGGTGGACGCCCCGGGGCCCCTAAACCGGATTTCGTCTCCGGCCAGCGGTGGGCTAAAGTAATCGATGTCGCCGGAACAACAGCGACATCGGGGTGTAGCGCAGCTTGGCAGCGCGCTTCGTTCGGGACGAAGAGGTCGTGGGTTCAAATCCCGCCACCCCGACGCTGAAGTACCAGGTCAGGGGCCTGATCCGCTTAGCGGGTCGGGCCCCTGAGTGGTTCCGGGGGGCCAGTCTGGGAGCCGTTTGGGAGCCGAGTAGGAGAGTCTGCTCCCAGTCGGCTCTTCGAAGCAGACACGTGCTTCCAGAGCGAAGCGATCACCCTGGACGCCGTCCGCGCCAGAGACGACCGGCACGGATGAGTGCTCAACGAACTCGCTGCCTTCATCCCTCAGCGCGGTCCCGACCAGGACACTCGCTACCTCGCCTTCTGCCGAGTGGCCACGCAGAGCTCGCTCCGATGCCTCCACCACCACCCTGTGAGGCAGCGCGGGAGCATCTCGCTGACCAGATGAGCGTGCACCCCACGAGAGAGCGTGTCCCGCGCCCAGTCCCCACTCGGCCCACAAACCGAGGCGGAACTTGATGCTGCACTAACTGTCGCGCCAGAGTGGTGGACGAATCTGTGGACAGGTCACTCAGGAACCGCCCATGTCGCACAATGAAGTGTCGATGAGTGGGAGTCGGGGGGCACGGTGGCACTGGTACACGTACATGGCATCGGAAACCGGAAGGCCGATGTTGCGGGGCGCTCTGCTGCTCTGCGCGATGAACTGCTGCGCCGACATCTCCTCCCCGCGACCGGCCACTCTCCGGGTGCTCTGTTGTCCAGTCCCCGGTGGGGCGAGCTCGTCGCAGACCCGGCCTGGGGGTGGGCCTCGCTGGCCCCGGACGAGGTGGAGTCGTTGGGCAGCGAGGAGCCGCTGGAGGAGGCCATCACCGAAGCTCTGGCGGACGCCGCCACGGGGCCGGAAGAGCGAGACACCGAGCAGGTCCTGACGGCGACCGCCCACCTATCGTTGCAGCGGGCGATCGATCTACTCGCGTTGGCGGGCAGCGACGACGAAGGATCCGAGCCGGGCGCCCTCGCGGATTTGGTGGCCTTCTGTGCGCGGGCCACCGCGTACTGGGCTGAGAAGACCGGCGAGGGCGCCCGGGGTGACGGCGTGGCCTTCTTCGCCTGGCTAAAAGACGTCAAGGAGGATGACGAGTTCCTCGACCGCCTCCATGACGAGGTCGCCGACTGGGAGCGGCGCACGGACTGCGGCACTGCAGTGGCCAGCCCGAGGCAGTGGGAGAGCTTCGCTCTCGAAGGTGGCCCCCCCCGCACGCGCCATCCGCGCGGTCCATCGGCTGCGTGCCCTCCACGTCTCTACCCGCACGCGCCCCTTGGCCGCCGGCGTCCGTCGCTGGGCCGCCCGCCCGTTGGCTCTGCTGATGGGTGACGTCATGGGGTACTTCGCTGAGCGCGGCACGCTCGATGCGCCCGGGCGGATCGTGGAGCGAATTGCCGGCTCCATCGACGAGGCGGCGCGGGACGCCGCGCTACGTGGGGAACCGCTGGTGATACTCGCCCACAGCATGGGCGGGAACATCGTCCATGACGTGCTGTCCGCTTTCCGGCCCGATGTGCGAATAGATCTACTGGTGACGGTAGGCACCCAGGTTGGCCTCTTCGAGGAGCTCAAACTCTTCGCGTCCAGCGACCACAAGGTGCCGAACGCGTATCGCCCCAAGGCCGCTGCGCCGCCGAACGTAGGCCGCTGGCTCAACGTCCTGGACCGATCCGACCCGCTGGCGTTCGCGGCAGCGCCGGTCTTCGCCGGTGCGGAGGACGTGGTCTTCCGAACCGGCGCTTGGTGGGCGCACACGGGCTATCTCACATCCTGCGACTTCCACTCGCGGCTGGCGCGCAGGGTGGGACAGCCGACATGACCACGGTTTGGGAGAGTGGCCTCGCGGGACCTGCCGCACATGCGCTGGTGATCGGTGTCGGCGCGTATGACTGGTTCCGCGGCGGAGCACGGTACGTGAAGGGCCGCAAGGGCGACCGCCTTTCCAAGGAGTTCACTCAGCTGGCTTCTCCTCCGGCGTCCGCGCGTGCGTTGTGCGAGGGACTACTCGAAGGGTTTCGGGACCTGCCCGGTGGAATGTCACTCGGCAGCCTCGAAGCAGTCGCCTCGGCCGACGAGGAGATGGTCCTCAAGAGCGACGACGGCAGTGAGGTGACGCTCAGGTCAGCCACTCTCGCGGGGGTGGAAGAAGCCTTCGATGCCTGGTACGACAGGTGCGACAGCCACCCGGACAACGTGGCGCTGTTCTTTTTCTGCGGCCACGGGATCCAGGTCGGAAGAGGCTCGCAGATTCTGCTGCTCCAAGACACCGGTGAGAACGTGCGGGACTACTTCCGCACCGCGGTGGACCTTCGCGTCCTAGTGGAGGGCATGGAGAGAAACAGCGCCCGAGTCCAGTGCTTCTTCGTCGACGCCTGCCGTTTCGCTCCGGAGCAGCTGTACGAGGAGGGGGACGTGCGTGCCACACATCTGTTGACGCCCCCACGCCGGCCGCGCCCCCGCGACAGAGTCGTCGTCCACTCCACCCTCCCGGGCACCAAGGCACACGGCCCGCTTGGAGGGGTCACTCGTTTCACCGAAGCGGTCCTGCGTGCCTTGCTGACACCCGACTCGGACTCCACGGGCGAAAACTGGGCGGTGACCACAGAGACCGTCGGGAAGTTCGTGCGCGAGCTCATGGCCTGGCCGGGGCTGCAGCCTGATGACCTCGACATGCCGGAACAGCACTGTGACTTCTCCTCATTGAGCACGAGCGCGGGCGGCGTTCTCTTCTCGTTCGATAAGGCTCCCTCGGTGCCCTTCCACTTCGACACCTCGCCCGGGGAGTCGCTGTCCGACGCTGAGTGGACGCTCATGGACCAAGAGCACCGGAAGGTGTACGCGTCCCGCCCGCCGAAGCCAGAACCCTGGATCGGGCACGGCCCCATCGGCCCGGCGCGAGTTGAGGTGTCGTTCGCCGACGGTCGCTTCCGGGGCCGTGGCGACGACGTCTGGATGCAGGCGCCCTGCCGTGCGCGGACAGTGGAGGTACAGGAGCTATGAGCGTTGCTACGGCACACGTCGACATCGTGGCTCCCGTGGTGCCTGGTGCCGCACTGGGCACGGTCGTCGGCGCAGCCGAGGTCCTCGATCGCGTCAACCGCCGGCTGGCGCGCGTCCCGCTGCGCGCGGGGATACCGACCCCGGTGGATATCCCACACGAGGAACGGTGCCTGGTACACGGCTGGTCACCCTACCTATCTGTCCAGCCCGTCGTGGTAACCGGTGGCCGCACCCAGCAGGCCGTGCTCTCCGCACGGCGCGCAACCGGCAAGAGCACAGACGCCAAGAAGCCTGGCCGGGCCGCGAGCGGCTGGATCCGGCTCTGGGGACGGGAGCCGGACGGCCGCTGGACAGTGCAGGACCCAGCGGACATGGCGACGGGCAGGGCCGCGACGGTGGCCATCCCGCAGGGCGGCCCCGCCGTCCTGCAGATCGGCGGCGGCCGTCGGCGGCCGGTGTGCACGCTGGTACCGGAGGGGGCTCTGTTCGCCCTGCAGCCCGCCGAGCGTCGGCCGCAGGGCCCGGTGGAGGTCCGCCCTGTAGCGGACTCGGGTTTCACCTTGCTTGAGGCACTGCGGCTCGGAGAGTGGAGCTGGGCCGCCGTCGTGGAGCGGGTTTGGTGGGATGAACCCGCCGTCCGAGGTACTCCGCTCCTCGATCTCGCGGTGGCCTATCTCGCATGTCGGCGCGGCAATCTAGAACAGGCCGGTCAGTGGCGGCAAGTGACCGGGAACCGCCATGAGGACGGCCCAGCCCGGATCGACGTCCTAACCATCGACGCATGGCTCGCCCGGCGCCGAGGTGAGTGGCGGGACCTCGCCTCGACCCTAGCCCAGCTCGCCGAGATGGGAGGAACCCCACTGGTGGCCGAGGGACTGGACCTGCTCGCTGCAGAGCTGACCCGCCCGCCGTTGGAACCGCGGGCACCGCATCCGGGTGAGGCGCTGCACCGCGTTCTGTCCCCTTACCTGCGCGCATCGGTGCCGTCGTCGCTCTCCTCTTTCACCGCCGCTCACCCGGAAAGGCCGGAGCCCCGGGCCCCTAAAAAAGCACCCCCCGGCAACTCTCTGCCCTTCCACGTGGAAGCGGACGCGAGCGCCTTGCAGATTCAGTGGCGTGTGCTGAGCAGCGCGCCAGTGCACGGCAGGCACTACGGACTCGCTGCCGACGAGAGCGCGCTGCCCCGCGAGCCTCGCCTGATGGCCATCGCGCCTGAGGAGGACCGCGAGTGGCTCATCATCGAGGATGAGGACCCAATGGTGCTCTGGCGGCTGGCCCGCAGGCTCCTTGACGAAGGGGTGACCACTGGAGTGTCTCTCGTGCCAGGCCGCGACGCAGTCGCGGTGGCGCTGCCGGGGCTTCAGGCGGGTCGAGTTGCGGCCGTTCTGGCCACCCTGCAAAGGCAGGGCCTGGTGCGGCGACTGGAGCTCAGTGTGGGCGGCGCGCGTCGGGCTCTGGACATCGCGGACGCTGCCGAGGCCGAGCGGATCCTGTCCGTGCTGCTGCGGGAGGGCCACCAGTCATCGCCGTAGCAGCCTGCCGCCTCCATACAACTAAACGGGGCATCCTCGACCGGTAGGCCAGAATCCGAGCTCGCCTGCGCTCCGACGCCTGCGCGGAGCCGGGGTCCTCACTGCGCCCTTGCTTGCTGTTCCACAGCCAGACGCGCCCTCAGGAGATCGTTAAGGACCCGCACCGGCGACGTAGGACCCATGGTCGTACGGGCGTTGAGGGCCGCTTCCCACTGCTCGGTCAGGCCAGCCATGAGCCGTCCACGCATACCGTGGGTGACATGGGCGTACCGCGCCGAGACCGAGCCGTCGATGTGGCCCATCCGCTCATCCATAAGGACCTTCTCGGTGCCGAGTTCCTCCATCAGTGTCCGGTGGGTGTGGCGAAGGCCGTGAGGCGTGAGGCCCTTAGCGACGGGGAGCCAGCAGGCGTCGGCGCGCTCGCTGGCGCCTCGGCCTCTTGCCGGAATGCCAGGCCAGGGCTCGCCGAGCACCGGCACGGGTCGTGGCTCCTGCGGTGCCTTCTTCGGGTACCAGCCGGAGACCGCCGGCGTGAACAGCCAGGTCGCGAAACCGTTCCTGCGCCAGTGGGCGGCATGCTCCGGCACGACGCCGCCCCGGACGAACCGGAGGTCCGCGATGGCCTGCTCGACCTTCTCTCGCGTGGCCTCGGCGACGCGTTCGGGGTGGTTGAGGACGTTGGACACCGTGCCGGTCGAAACGCTGGCACGACGCGCGACGTCGACGAGCTTCGCGCCCTGGTGACCGCCCGTGCGCGCCGCACCTTGCCCTCGGAAGACGTAGGTCTTCTCGTGGCAGGGGCACGGCTTGGGCTTCGTACGGGCGATGTGGTCGGCAACCAGCGCCGACAGCCAGTCCATCGAGTCGATGGTGCGGTAGCTGTCGTCCTTCGGCGGGCAGCGCACCAGCTCCCCCGTGTCGAGCTCGTACAGCTGCCACTCGACCCGGACGGCTCCAGGGCGGACGAACGCGGTCTCCAAGCCGACGATCTCGCCCCAGCGCATGCCCGTGTACCCCTTGAGGACCACGGCGACGAACTCGTCGTCGCGGCCGGAGAGCAGGGCGGCGCGCTCGGCGGTCAGCAGGATGCCGAGCGGATCAGTGACGACCTTCTCCGGGCCGCGGTCACGGGAGCGGCCGGCGCGCTTGCCGCGTCCGCGTCGCCTGGTGGCCGGGTTGGACGTGATCAGACCCTCGTCGATCGCGTCCTCGAAGATCAGGTGGAGCGTCGAGCGCCAGGTCTTGACGCTGGAGGTCGCGTAGACGGCCCTCTCCTTCTTCTCCCAGAGGTCGACATCCGTGCGCAGGATGCCGGCGAGCGCCTTGTCCTCGAAGTCGGGGAGCAGGTGCTCCTCGATGTGGCGCTTGTAGTTCTGCATGGTCGAGGCGGCGAGGTCCTGGGCCGCGTACCAGCGGTTCGCGTACTCGCCGAAGGTCTCCTGCCCGAGTGCCGGGTCGCGCCAGTCACCTCGCCGGTATTTGTTCTCCGCCTCGCTCGCGGCGCGCTGGGCCTCGCCTTTGGTGGCGAAGCGGATGGCCTTGCCGTTGTCGTCGACGACCGTGAGGTGCTTGCCGGGCGCCGTCTTGTACCGGCCGCGCCAGTAGTTCCCACGCTTCTCCGCGAAGCCCAACTTCCCTCACTCTGTTCGCTCTTGGTCTGTGGATGGGCGCGGGCGCGCTACACGACGGTCTCGTACTGGGTGCGGCGTGGTGGCCGGGCCCGCAGACGTGCCGTCATCGCGGCCGTAGTCGGCCGAGAAGCCTGGGTGGAACGAGTTCGGGCAGCGGGAGGACTTGTTACCGTTGGGTCGGTCGGCGCGTTGCTGAGGAATCGTTTCGGACGCTCTTCGTGGAGGCGGATGATCTCGGCGAGGTGTGGGGCGGTGAAGCGGTAGGAGCGACCGACGCGGGTGTGCGGGATGAGTCGGCGCCGGGCACGGTCCTTGACCCACCAGGCGGAGCAGCCGAGGGCTTCGGCGATTTCCTCGGGGCGGTAGAGGCGGGGCAAGGGGGCGCCGCCCTCGTTGGCAGGAAGGTGGCGCACGAGGGCGGGCGGTATCTCGGAATGGCTCAAGAAGGGCGGGTCCTCACTCGGTTGGGGGATTGCTCGGTCGGTGTCGCTGGGCGGCAATCGTCACGTGGCGGTCGGCCTCTGCGGGAGCACGAGAGGCAAGACGAGGAGGGTTTCGGCGATCACGATGAGGTCGTTGACGTCGCAGCGTCGTTGGAGGCGTTCGACGCCGGACAACGTGATGTTGGACATCAGGTGGCCGGGAGCGGTCACGCGACAGGCCGGCCGACGTTGCGAAAGGCCGATTTCGCTGCGCAGGATTTCGATGGATCGGGCGGCCTGCATTTCTGCAGGACCGATTTCCCATGAACGTTTGGGCATAACTTCAATTGAAGCGCCGGTTCGCCGGTTTGGGTAACCGGCGATCGTGGTCTATATTGCGCTCCCGTGGCTCCCTGCACAGCGGTTCGAGAAGGTCGGGACGGGCCATCGAAGACGCTCCAAGGATGCTCTGACGTGGGGAGTTGTGTTGTAGCTTCCCCGTCGGCGACACGTCAACGGCTTCCCACTGTGATGCTTCTGGCTCGGCGTCCGGGGCAACTATTTCGTCAGCCGCCGATCGTGCCCTACAATTTTGAGACCGCCTTTTACCGCCTGCCTTTTCGGCAGCCTTCTGCCGTGAGAGATTTCGCGGGATTGGGCTGGACTTGCGCGGCCTGAGTATGGCTGTGTTGACGACACCCCCCAGGGAGCGCGAGCGGCTACCAGCGCGCCCCCGAGCCGTCGACCGGTCCCCCTGACGCCCGTACCGCCACGATCGACGGTGATCCCGTGGGCGCCCGCCCACCTGCAACCGAGTGAGGAACCGCCCCTCTTGGCACGAATCCGCACCATCAAGCCCGAAGCCTTCGTCTCCGAGTCCCTGGCCGCCGTCTCCCTGACCGCGGAGCGGACCTTCCTCGGCCTGCTCACCCAGGCCGACGACCAGGGCCGACACCGCGACCACGCCGCGATCATCGCGGGCCAACTGTGGGTCCTGCGGCCGGAGCACACCCCGTCCGATGTCGAGACGGACCTCGCCCAGCTGGCTGACGCCGGACTGATCTGCCGCTACAAGAGCCCGGACGAGAAGCGCTACTTGCATATCGTGACCTGGCACCTGCATCAGAAGATCAACCGGCCGAGCAAGAGCCGCCTCCCTGCCTGCCCTCATCACGGCGCCTCGGCCGGAGGCCCTCCGAACACCCCGAGGGTCAGCGTCACGGAGCCCTCCCTGCCGCCTCACGGAGGATTCCGTGAGGGCGCACAGGCTGCGCGTGAGACTGCGCCGAATCCGCGCGTCAATGGAGAATCCACAGGTCAGGACAGTTTCATGGAGTCCTCCGTGAGGGCTCACGCAGAACACCCGGAGCCGTCGGTGAAACCTCACCGCCCGGATCTAGGACCTAGGACCATGGATCTAGGAAGTACCCCTTCGGGGGGCGCAAGCACCCCCGCGCCCGACACCGTCTCGGCCAAGCAGCTCCTTCGCGAGTACGTCGCGGCGTGCAACCACCGCCCGCCGGACGCCTTCCTCAACCAACTGGGCGGACAGGTGCGCAAGCTGCTCGACGAGGGCATCGCACCCGCACACCTACGAGGCGCCCTCGAACGCCATCGCGCCAAGGGGCTGTCCCCGAGCGTCCTGCCCAGCCTCGTCCACGAGGTCATGAACGCCGCCTCCGCGGCCGCGCCCGCCACCCATCGGGCGTGGACGAACCCCACCGATGTCGTCGCCGCGTACGGAGATGAGCTCTGACCGTCACCCTCGCACGAGAACCCCGCCAAGTCGGTCCGCTTACCGACCGGCTCACCACGATCCTGGCCGACCGGGGCATCGCCCCCGGTGTCATGGCGGAGGAGCCACCGGCTGAGCCCGTCACAGCCCTGGAACTCGCGGACGCTCGTATCCCCGCCCGCTACCGTCGCGCCTTGGCCGATCACCCGCGGATCACCACTTGGGCCGACCAAATCGCCCAAGCTGGACGCCCCGGTCCCAGCGGACCCGGAATCGCCGAGGGTCCGTCGCTGCTGATCGCCGGTCCCACCGGCACGGGCAAGACCCATCAGGCGTACGGCGCCGTCCGCGCCCTCCTCACCCGGGGCGTCCGCCTGCGATGGGAGGCCACCACCTCCGCCGACCTGCACGCGCGGCTTCGCCCCCGCGCCGGCCACGACGGCGAACGGGACCTGCGGACGCTGGCCCGCTGCCCACTGCTGATCCTGGACGACCTCGGCGCGGCCAAGACCAGTGAGTGGACCGAGGAGCTGACCTACCGGCTGATCAACCACCGGTACGAGCACATGCTCCCCACCCTCATCACCACCAACCTCCCCACAGCCGAGCTGCGCACCGCGCTCGGCGACCGCGTCGCCTCACGCCTGGCCGAGATGACCGAGCGCGTCGTCCTCACCGGCCCCGATCGACGCCGTAACGCGCCCGCCTCCTGACATCAGCCGCGCGTCCCCCTTCCCACCCTCACCGCATCCCGGCCCCGCGCACCGGCATGCCCCGCTCGCGCGAGCCTTTGGAGAGCCCCTGCATGACTTCCGGCGACATCGTGCCCACAAGTGCCGCAGAGACAACCGCGGCGTCCCTCGCTCACTGGATCACCCCGACCTCGGCAGCGGTAATCGTGCTCGTCGCCCTCGCCTTGACCGCTGGATGGCTGTGGCAGCGCGCCCGTAAGCGCGACACCGGAGGGCCGCGCCATGGCACCGCCGCGGTCCGGGTCGCCGCCGTCGCCGCGATCGGCTGCACCGCCTACAGCGCGGACACCAGCTGGCGGTTCGCCGCCGACTACCTGGACATGGGCGGGACCGTCGAGCGCGCGGCGATGTTCGCCGCCGCCGAGCTCGCCCTGTTCGCCACCGCCCTGCTCGCCCGGCAGAACCTCAACGGCCCGAAGCAGGCGCCCGGCCTACCTGGCACCCTCACCTGGGTGATCACCGCCGTGCAGATCCTGCCCGCCTATGCCGAGTCCGGGCCAGTGGGCGGAACCGTGCGGGCTTTCGTCGGCCCGGTCCTGGCGGCGATGCTGTGGCACCTGGCCATGGGCATCGAACTACGCCACCGCAGCCCGCACGCCGACTCCCGCGGCTTCGCCGCCGTCCTCGCCCGGCAATCACGCGAACGGCTGCTGGCCCGGCTCTCGATCGCCGACCGGGACGCGGACGCTGCCCGGATCATCCGCGAGCGCGCTCTCGACCGGGCCGTCACCCTGATACTCCAGGCGGAGGCCATGACGCCGGAACGGCGCGCCAAAAGGCGCGGGCGGCGCCTCACCCGCCGTCTGCACCAGGCACTGGAGCGGGCCGACGTCGACCGTGACGAGCGCCAGGACGAGCTGCTGCTGCGCAAGCTCGCCACCCGCCAGCAGGCTCTCACCCTGGCCTCCGTCTCCCTGCCTGCCCGTTGGCCCAGTCCGGACGCGGGCCCGGCGGGCAGCGCCGCGACTGCCCGCCAGCGAGCCGCAGTGGCGACGCGGGCGGAAGTTCCGGGCGGCCCGCTCTTCAAGGTCACGGGCGGTAACGCCCTCGACCGGGCAGCCCGCCCTCTGCCCGGAGACCGCCCGCTACAGCCCGCCCACATCGCTGTCGGCCCGGAACCGGAACCGGGCGAGGAAGCGCCGCACGTCGATCCTGGCAAGGCCGCACGGGCGAAGTCGAATCGCCCTGGCCGAAAGCCACGGGCGACACCGGACCTGCTCACCAAGTACGCAAAGCGCCTCTACCACGAGACCGGGCGCCTCTCCCGTGACCTGTTGGAGGAGGCCGTGCGCGCGGACGGCCACAGCGTTGGCAGCGACATCGCCGGAGAAGTCGTCCGCAGCGTCAAAGCCGACCTGGGGACCAGGCCCGTCGGCCAGCCGTACTGAGACCACTCATACCTCCAGCCCTCAAGGAAGGCCGCTCGATGCACGACTCGCACCATGAACTGCACTACGCCCAGGCGGAGATCACCAACCCCACCACAACGAGAGCAAGTTGGAGGTTCGGACACTCCCCCGCTGGGGGAGCGCCCGAACCCGCCCCAGGGGTGGCGGGACCCGTCCGGCGCCAGGGGGCGTCGGGCGGGGAGGCTGCGACCGAGGGCGGATCGCAGCCTGGCAAGATCACCCGCCCGGGCAAGGCCGGGAAGGGGAAGTCGCGTCCGCGCGACAAGAAGCAGCGCCCCGCGCACAGCGTCCGCCTCAACGGGCAAGAACTCGACATCATCCAGTCCGGAGCCGACCACGTCGGCATGAGCGTGGCAGGCTTCCTGGCCCACTCCGCCCTGGCCGCCGCCCGTGACCAGTCCCGCACCGCTGCGATGATCGCGACTGAACGGGACATCCTGACCGCCCTGTTCGGCGTGCGCCGTCAGCTCGGCTGGGCCGGCAGCAACGTCAACCAGGCCGTCAAGGCTCTCAACTCCGGCGCCGACGCGCCGCATTTCGCCACCGCCCTCACCGACCTGCAACGCGCCGCACGGGCCGTGCAACGAGCGGCCGACAGGATTACCGACCGACAGGAGGAGCAAGCGGCTTGATCCCCCGGATCCACCAGCAGGGCAGCCGTACGCTCGGGCTCCTGCACTACCTGTACGGCAAGGGCACCCACGAGGAGCACATCGACCCGCACCTGGTCGCTTCCTTCGACGGCATGGCCCCCGATCCCGGTCGCGACCCTTCGGTGACGAAGAAGGACCTCCAGCACCTCCTCGACCAGCCTCTGTCGCTGCTCGACGCGGGCCATCGTCCCGACCAACACGTCTGGCACTGCTCCGTACGCGCCGCCCCCGACGACCCGATCCTGTCCGACGAGCAGTGGGGCGACATCGCCCGCCGTACGGTCGCCGCCACCGGCATCGATCCCGGCGACGGCGCCGGCTGCCGATGGGTCGCTGTCCGGCACGCCGACGACCACATCCACATTATCGCCACCCTGGTCCGCGAGGACGGCCGCCGCCCGGACCACCATCGCTCCGGCAAGCGCGCCCAAGCCGAGTGCCGGCTGATCGAGAAGGAACTCGGCCTGCACCAGGTCGCACCCGGGGACGGCACCGCGGCCAAGCGGTCCACCAGCGCGGAACGGCACAAGGCCGAACGCGAGGGCAGGCCACGACCGGCTCGCGAGGAGCTGCGGGAGACGGTACGGCGCGCGGTGGCCGGCGCGACGAGCGAGAAGGAGTTCTTCGACCGGTTGGCCGCAGCCGGGCTGCTGATTCGCAAGCGCGTCGCGCCCTCCGGCGACCTACTCGGCTACAAGGTCGCTCTTCCCGACGACCGCAACAAGGACGATGAGCCGGTCTTCTACGCCGGTTCCACGCTCGCTCCCGATCTGTCCCTGCCCCGCGTCCGCGAACGCTGGGCCCGTTCCGCGGAGGCTGCCACGTCGGAGAACAGCGCCCGGCCGGAACAACCCGCCCTGCCGGATGTGACTGGTCCCGCGTTCGCGCGGCGCCGGGCCTCCGCCGCCACCTGGCAGGCCCTCCTGATCATCGACCAGGGCGACGACGGTGCGGCAGCGGCCCAGATCGCTGCGGCGGGGGAGATCCTGGACGCGCTCGCCAAGACCTCCGCCGCCCACACCCGCGCCGAACTCCGGAAGGCGGCGCTCGGGTTCGAGCGGGCCAGCCGTTCCCACGTGAAGGCCGTACGCGGGCACGACCGCGCCCTGCGCCAAGCGGCCCGCGATCTCATCCACAGCGGTCCTGCCCTCGGTCGCGGGGAAGACGGCGCCACCACCGCCATGCTCATCGACATGGCCTTCTTCCTCGCCATCGCCGCAGCGACCTGGCATGCCAAAAGGCACCACGGCCAGCAGGCCGCCGCCGCCCGAAAAGCCGCCGGACACCTGCGCGTGGCCTACCAAGCCGCTGCGGGCGAACCCATGGCCGCCCTCCGCTATCGGGGCCAACATCTGGCCCCGCGAGTCCGGCAGCGGCAAGCCGACCTTCTCCACCAGGTGCTGCCGACCCTGGCCACAAGGGTCCAGGCCGAAGCCGGTTGGCCCGCCCTGGCCACCACCCTCGATGAAGCCCGCAGAGCCGGTCACGATCCGGCGGCTCTGCTGATCGAAGCTGCTCGGCGGCGCGAGCTGAGCACCGTCACCTCCATCAGTGACGTCCTCGTCTGGCGCCTGCGGCGCGGCGCCCATCTGCCCGCCCTGACCGAAACCCGCCACGACACACCCGCCCGAGGCAACCGGCGCCAAGATTCCTCGGTGTCCAGCGCCCTGCCGTCGCTGGGTACTGTGAACGATCCCAACCGGCGACGCTGACCGGAAGCCCACGCAACACACCGACGATCGCCGATTGGGCTGAGCGGCCCGGGATGCACCTCCGGACAGGACACATCGCAAAGCCGGGCCTCCCCTCGGGAGGCCCGGCTTATGCGTTGGATGGCCTTCAGCCGGCTGGAGCGCGCAGGAGCCGATCGCGTGCGCTCTCCGGCAGCACCCGGCGCAGGACCGGTGCGCGGGAACAGAGGCCGCCGGCGAAGGCGGCGACGAGGTCGTGCGGCACGCTCGGGCTGAACGAAGCCGCCCACAGGTATCCAGCGCCGAGCATCGGCTCAGACCACGCCTGCCAACCAGCCAGGACCGCGTCGTCCGCCTCGGCCACAAGCGCCAGTGGGTCACCATCCTGAATGAGGGGCGGCACTTCACCGAGGCGGACGTGCGAGGCGAACGTCGGATCCACCGCACCCGCACCGGGCTGACCGGTGTCACGCGGCCAACCGTGCGCCGCCACCGCGTCGAGGACCAGCTCGGGGCCACCGAGCGGCACAGTGGGCTGGTCGCGGGCGTCGAGTGCGGCGAGGAAGGTGGAGAGGACCTCGCCGGGCACATCAGGAGTGAAGTAGGCCGACCACCGCGCGAGCGGGCTGCTCGGCTCCGCGCGAGCGGACACCTGCCAGGCAATCGGCAGATTCCCAAGGTGGAACGGCTCGTCCGGCAAGACCCACTGCGCCCACCGCAGCGAGTCGGGACTGATGTGAAGGACGGTGCTGCGTAGGACCTGAGGGGCCTCCGCCGCCTCGTCCGGCTCCTGGCGCCCGCGGACGATCGTCAGACTCGTCCAGTCCAGATCCGCGAGCGTATCGGCCACAGCCTCGTACAGACGCCCGTCATCACCGGCCAAATGTCGAGGACCGACCCAGTACGCGGGTGGGGCTCCGGCCGGGGCAGGCGGGCCGAACGGAATGTCGGAATGCAGGTACGCCTCCAAAGGCTGGAAGTCTTTTACGGTTCTTCGAACGGACGTGCACGTCCGCGCGGTCGTCAACGACCAGGTGCACATCGTCGACGGAGAACCGATCCATCACGAGCACGTCCTGGCCCGGGGCGAACAGCCAGGCACGCAACCGAAGGACCTCGACGGCGGTGGGGAATCCGGACTCCAGGGGGCGCCGCAGTCACCGGCAATCACCTCTTTGACCTGGTGCTATGGAGCAAGGTCGTCCACCTTGACATGCCGCTGCAACCTTGGCCACTCATTCGTGGCTCTTTTCTGTCTGCCCCCGGCGAACTGCGATATGGGGCCCGAGACATCACGGTCGAACCAAGAAATGATGTGCGTGCGACGCGGCCAATGCTGATATTTGCTCCATGGATGCGATCGAGTCCGCACGCGCCGTCGTAGATGAACATCACCCTGACGCGCGAGCCGCCCTCCTGGGAGGCAGCGTGGTGACAGGCCGCCGCACAGCCACGTCTGACCTCGACATCGTGGTGCTGCTTCACGGAGCCCCGGCCCCGTACCGCGCGAGTGTCCAGTACGCCGACTGGCCGGTGGAGATGTTCGTGCACACCGAAGCGACGTGGCACGCCTACGTCGAGCGGGAACTGCGCAGGCGCCGGTCACCGCTGCTGTGGATGTGTGCCGACGGGCTGCTGCTCTTCGACACCGACGGACTTGGAGCACGCATCGCCGCGGAAGCCCGGAGGCTGACCGCCTCGGGACCGGCCCCGGAGTCGGCGGAAGAGATCGACGACCGCCGCTACGCGATCACCGACCTCTTGGACGACCTCGCGGGAAGCACCGACCAGAGCGAGCGTCTCTTCGTCGCGACCGAACTGGTCCGACGGACCGGTGAGCTGGCGTTGGCCGTCGGCGGTTCGTGGGGTGGTGGGGGGAAGTGGCTGGCACGCCGTCTTGAGACGACCGCGCCAGGGCTCAGCACGCGCCTCCGTCACGGCCTGCAAGAGGTACTGAGCGGGAGAGTCGAGCCCCTTGTGGCCATCGTGGAGGAGGTGCTCGGACAGGCCGGTGGCCGGTTGTGGGTCGGCTACAAGCGCGCCGGAACTCCCTGAACGATCTCGCTCCGCACGGGACCGACGGCCCCCGCCAAGCCTCGCTGCCTCGGGCCCGCATGGGCGACTCTGCGTCAGGTCGGCAGCAAACCCAGGTCTGCCCTTCGCCGAGCCGACTCTCAGGAGGCAGAACCTCATCGAGGTACGCCTGCACAGGCTCGAACAGCCCATGTGGAACGTAGTGAGGGATCTCGCCCCGCGTCACCCAGGCAAGATCGGCCAGTTCGTCGGGGGCCGCGACATGGGCCTTGCCACTCAGTACCTCGCAGGCGGTGTACGAGATCAGCCGACCCGTTGCTGGGTGGACACGCTCACCGAGCCGCTGCAGAGCCGCCACGGCCAAACCTGTCTCCTCCCACGTCTCACGGACGGCGGCTTCTTCGCGCGTCTCACCGGGTTCGATCTTGCCGACCGGGAACTGCCAGGAGAGCGAACCCTCGCTGACACGGCGACGCACCATCAGGACACGACTCTCGTGAACGATGATGGCCGCGGCTACACCCGCCTGCGTCCCCGCACTCTGCCCCAACGCCTGTTCCTCCAGGTTCGGATCACTTGGCGGAGAGCAATGCCCGAGTCTCCTCGGCGCACCCCCACGACAGCGTGACGCCGGCGCCTCCATGCCCGTAGTTGTGCAGCACCATGGTGCCGTCCTCCCACAGCTGACCCTCCACACGAACCGTGGAGCGGGTCGGCCGGGCACCGATCCGGTGCTCCAGGACGCGGGCCTTCATGAGGCGGGGTTCGACCTCGGCGCAGCGTGCGACGATGCCGGCCGCCATGTTGTCGTCGGAGGCTAGGTCTCCCTCGCCGTCGATGGCGGTGCCGCCCAGGACGACGGTGTCGCCGTGAGGGTAGATGCACAGCAGGTCCGGCGAGAGGCCGGTGTCCTCGGAGAAGAACTCGGTGAGCCCTGGGTTGGTGACGACGACGTGCTGGCCGCGGATGGGCCGAAGAGCCGGGTCCGGCACCAGCTCCTGGGCACCCAAGCCGGAGCAGTTGACGATCACAGATGCCGAGCCGGCATCGGCGAGTGAGGCCAGGCGTCGCCGCTCGACCGTTCCGCCGGCGGCATCCAGTCGGCGCGAAAGGTAGCCAAGGTAGGCGGGCATGTCGATCAGCGGCACCATGAACCGGTAGCCCGATGTGAAGCCGGGCGGCAGTTCGGCCGGGCCGCACGGCCGGAAACCGGGCAGATCGGCGGCCCAGTCCGGTGGCGCCTCGGCGGTGCGGGACGCCTCGACGCCGCTGGTGAGGCGGACGCCCGTAGTGGGGTCCTCGGACAGCTCGCGGAAGATCTCCAGGGAACGCTGCCCCCACTGGTCGACCTTGTCCTTCGGCTCGACCAGGTATGGCCCCCACATCGCCCCGGCCGCCAGTGACGTGACGCCCGGCACCTGCTCGGCGATCACGTGCACGGACGCCCCCGCCTCGGCGAGAACGACGGCGGTGGTGAGCCCCGCCACCCCGGCCCCGACAACGGCAACGCGCTCCCCTGCCGTCATGGTCCCGACCCTAACGGCCGGCGGCAACGACGGGGCGTGCTCGGCGAGGACGTGCTCCCGGGCCGGCAGGAAGTCGCGCACACGGGAGTTGCGCTGTCGGCGGCGCAGGTCGCTGGCGAGTTGGCGAAACAGGGTAGCGCTGCGAGGCGAGCGCACGGCGTCGAGTCGGTCAATGGCGATCTGACAGCACAGACAAGCTGGGCGTGAGCCGCTCCAGGACCTCCTGTCTCACGACGTGAGCCAGGCCCCGTGCCACGTGCGCGGCTGGGGCCGCAGCCCCAGCCGTGCCTCGTCGAGAACTCGACGGCGCCGCGCCCTATGGGCGAGCGGCTTCCCGCCTGCGTGTACGTTCGCGGTCTGGCCGAGAATTGCGGGGACGGGTGGGGTTGAGGAACCACTTGCGGGCTGAGGCAAGCCACCAGATTCCGCAGAAGGCGACCACGACGCCGACCGCGATCGGGGCGTAGTTGAAGGTCTTCGCCGTGACCGGTGCGCTCTGCGGCAGCATGAACAGCACCGTGATCACCAAGACCCACATGACGGCGATCGTGCCGACGATGGTGGACCAGGAGCCGAGGTGCCAGGGGCCGCGCTCGAACCGATCCCCTTGACGCAACCGGAGGAACGTGGGAATCACGTAGGCGATGTAGAGGCCGATGGTCGCGATCGAGGTGACAGCCGCGTAGGCGGTGCTGTTCCACAGGTAGGGCAGGCCGAGGGCGAAGGCGCCGCCCGTGGCGAGCCAGACGGCGTTGGTGGGGGTACGCGTGGCGGGGTTGAGCTTGTGCCACGTCGAGGAGAAGGGCAGAGCGCCGTCACGAGAGAACGCGTAGATCATGCGGGAGTTGGCGGTCACGGACGCCATCCCGCAGAAGAGCTGGGCAACGATAATCACGAGCAGCAGCCACTTGCCGGCCACTGTGCCGAGGGTGTCCATGAGGATCTGTGCCGGGGGCACGCCGGTGTCTGATTCGAGGGCTCCCTCGTAGGACTGGATGGCGTACGTGAATCCGAAGAGGAGGACGAACCCGGCTACGAGGGAGACGAGGATCGAGCGGACGATGCCCTGGGGGCCGGCGGTGGAGGCGTCGATGGTCTCTTCCGTCATGTGGGCCGAGGCGTCGTAGCCAGTGAAGGTGTACTGAGCCATCAACAGCCCGATCAGCACCACGTAGACGCTGGACGAGAAGCCGGTGTTGTTGACGAACTCGCCGAACACGAAGCGCGTCGACTGGTGGTGATCCGGGACGAGGACCAGGGCGCCGCAGATCACGACGACGCCCAGGATGTGCCACCAGATGGACACCTCGTTGAGGAAGGCGACGATGTGCACGCCGAAGGTGTTCAGGACGCCGTGCAGGACGAGGATGATCCCGAACAGCGTGATCGTGTGACCGGGCGTGACGGCAAAGCCGAACTGGAGTTCGAGAAGGGCGTTGAGGAAGTTCGCGGCACCGAAGTCGATGCCCGCGGTGACCGCTATCTGCCCGAGCGTGTTGAACCACCCGGTGAACCACGCCCAGGCCGCCGCCGTGCGCTGGGGGGCCATGCGGTGCGCCCAGAAGTACAGGCCCGCGCTGGTCGGGTAGGAAGAGCAGACCTCGGCCATCGACAGGCCCACGAACAGCGTCATCAGGCCGACGAACAGCCAGCCCCACATGATCACCGCAGGCCCGCCGGTGTTCATGCCATAGCCGTACAGGGTCATGCAGCCGGACAGGATGGAGATGATCGTGAAGCTGACGCCGAAGTTGGCACGGCCGGACATCGAGCGGGAGAGCGTCTGCTGGTAGCCGAGTTGCTTGAGGCGTTCCTCGTCGGAGACGCGGGAGACGTCAAGAGGCATAGGGGTGCCGTCCTTCGTACAGTCGGAGGGTGTGTCAGTGCTCAGCTATGCCGGCGCCGCGGCGGGCTGTAGGCCCAGGCGCGGTGCCGCAGAAACAGTTCGTTGGCCTGGCCGCAGTAGGACCAGGGAACCCGCGTGGCGTAGGAACCGATCGCGTCGAAGACCTCCAGTGCCTCCTGGTGGCGGTTCGCGAACGACAGTGCGTGGGCGAGATAGTTGGCGTCATCGGCGAAACAGGCATGCGGACGCGGTGCGCGGTAACGCCACCAACGCTCCAGCACCGGGTTGACCTGCGGACACTCGATCCAGGGGTGGATTGTCAGCCCGTAGGCTTTCGGGTCCTGTTCCTGGCGGGACCGGTGCGCTTCCGCGAGGACCACGAGGGGCAGGACCGCGATGGGCAGCCCTCTGGGGGCGATGGATGCCTGCTCGTCAGCCCACCACGCCGCCTCGCCCTGCGCGCCGTGGTGGCCGGAGAGCAGGTAGGTGACCACCTCATGATGTGCCTCCCGGTTCCAGGGGTCACGCTGCTTGATCTCCTCCCACACGCGGCCGAGCGTGTTCCGATTGGGGGCGTGCGTACGCAGCAACGCGAGCATGACGACCAGTGGAGCGACATCCTGCGGCCATACGTTCAGCGCGGCGCGGCATGTAGCCCAGGCGTCCTCCATCAGCGTCCGGCCGCTGTCGCGTCCGGCGATCATCGCGCGCAGGGCCTGCACGTTCGCGAGCAGCGCGAGGGCGTGCGGGGAGCGCGGCTCAGCTTTCGCCCAGGTGTCGGCGCACCTGAGCCGCGCCCCGGCTTCGGCGAGAACCTGGAGCCGGAAGATCCGGCGATCCCAGTCCGGCCCGGTCGAGGTCAGCAGATCGCGCGGCCCCTCCCACCGACCCATAGCGGCGTCATCGAGCGCCCGCCGCAAGGGCTCGTCGCCCCTCGCCGGGTGAGTGTCAAGAAGTTGCGGCGCTCTCATCCTTTCTCACCGCCTTGTCCGTTCTCGGCCGCTTGACCGCCGTGCCGCCGGGCGTCGTGCTCCTGCCTTCCTGGCCCCGCAATTCGCATTCGTACGGACCGGCTGGCTCGCGGCCTCGGAAGGCAAGCGCGCTACGGTCGTCGCGCGTTTCCCGATTGCGGACGGGGTCGCGGTGTCCGTATCCTTCCGGGCAACGCGCTGACGGAGATGAGTAGCCAGGGATCACGCGAGCCGAGAGAACCGCCGGAAGCTGGGAAGGCGGTCTCGCGCCCCGAGGTGAAGACCCTCCCGAGCGCGGGGAGGAACGACCCCATCTGGTGGTCCAATGCCCCGCCGGCCGGCCCCCGTCACCGGGCTCGAATGAGGCCGTCACTCTGTGGCGGCGAAAGTGCGGTGGTACCGCGAGTTGCCCTTCTCGCCCGCACTCCCAAGGGATCATGACGACGTCCTCCGGAGGACCGAAATGATCCACAGCCGCGTACACGTCTCCGACCTGCGAGAACACGTGGGCCGTACCGTCTCCGTCTGCGGGTGGGTGAACACCCTGCGCCTGCAGCGCAAGATGCAGTTCGTCATCGTGCGGGACGGCACCGGCCTGGTGCAGGTGACCCACAAGCGCGACGACGGGCCGCTGGAAGCCCAGCTCGAATCCCTCACCGCCGAGTCCGCCGTCCGTATCACCGGCCGCGTCGTCGACGCCGCACAGGTCAACCTGGGCGGCCTGGAGATCGTCCCCGAAGCGGTCGAGATCCTGAACCTGGCCGCCGCCCCGCTGCCGATCGACGAGCACACCGGCCTGGAGCAACGGTTGGACTGGCGGTTCCTGGACGTGCGCCGACGTCCCGCCACCCAGCTGATGTTCGCCGTGCAGACCACCCTGGAGCAGGGGATGCGCGAGTACGCCTACGCGCAAGGCGCCACGGAGATGCACACCCCCAAGCTCATGGGCACCGCCTCGGAGTCCGGCGCGGAGGTCTTCGAACTCGGCTACTTCGCCCGTAGCGCCTACCTGGCTCAATCGCCCCAGTTCTACAAGCAGATGGCGATCTCGTCCGGGATCGACAAGGTCTTCGAGATCGGACCGGTCTTCCGCGCCGAGCCGTCGTTCACCTCCCGGCACGCCACCGAGTTCACGGGAGTCGACGTGGAGCTGGCCTGGATCGACGACGTCGAGGAGGTCATGGCGTTCGAGGAACAGATGCTCGCCCACGCGATCACCCAGGTCGCCGACGCGCACGGGCAGGCAATCCACGAGCTCTTCGGCGTCGAGGTCACCGTCCCCACCACACCCTTCCCGCGCATCACCATGGCCGAGGCGCACGAGATCCTGCGCAAGGGCGGCTGGGACCCTCAGGAGGCCAAGGAGGACCTGGACCCGGAGGGCGAGCGGAACATCTCCGCTCACATCAAGAAGGCCACCGGGCATGACTTCGTGTTCATCACGCACTACCCGGTCGGCATTCGGCCCTTCTACCACATGCGGTCGGCCGCCGACCCGGGCGTGACCCTGAGTTTCGACCTGCTGTGGAAGGGACTGGAGGTCACCACCGGCGCCCAGCGTGAGCACCGCTACGACGTGCTGCTGAAGCAGGCCGCTGAGAAGGGCATGAGCCCCGAGCCGATGCAGGACTACTTCAACGCGTTCCGGTACGGATGCCCGCCGCACGGCGGGCTCGGCATGGGCCTCGGACGGGTGTTGATGGTGCTGCTCGGCCTGGACTCCATCCGCGAGGCCACCTTCCTCTTCCGCGGACCTAACCGGCTGACCCCGTAGCCGGCTGTGGGGTGCGTCCCACGACACGGGCCAGCGCCTTGTGTCGTGGGAGGCGGTCTCAGTAGCGGACATTGCGCAGGTCATGCGTCCACGCCTCGCTCGGGTTCTTGTCCCAGTAGGCCCGCAGCGCCAGCTCCCTCTCGGAGAAGCGGCCCTGGTGGCACAGCCCGCCGTGAGACAGGGTGACGCTCATCGCGAGCGCCGACTCGGTGGTGACCCAGTGCGGTGTCAGCACGTGGCTCCAGAGCTGGTCTCCGGGCCGCATGGTGACGGACTGACGGTCGGCCGCATCGTGATCGGGCGGGTCCTCGCCGGTGGTCTCGCCGATAACCGCCGCTTCGGCCGGAAGATGCTTGTCCGGGTCCTGGTAGCTATGGAAAGTCTTGATGCCATGGACCTGCCAGACCAGGCCGTGGGAGTTGTCGTTGTGGTACGTCGAGGCCGCGCCCTCTGTGGACAGGAACAAGATGGGCGCCAGGCGCTGCCAGGTGAATCCTCGGGCGGACAGATGGACGCGCCAGGGGATCACGACCTCTTCCTGGAAGCCGTCCAGGAGATCGGCGTAGAAGCGGCTGAGGTTGAAGTGCACCAGCCGGAACGGCCAGGTGACGATCTCCTCCATCGGCGCGGTACGAAACGCGGCGGTGCGGTCCATACGCACCTGCCAGTCTTCGTCGCCCAGGATCGTGAACCGGACCTCCGGGTCTTTCCGGAGGAGGTCGAGGACATCGACGGCGGGCAGGAACGTGTAGTCGAAGAGGATGTCGATCGGAAAGTTCGGCGGCTGCCGCCACCGCTGGGTGAAGTCGTCGGGTGTGCTGATCGTCATGGAGCGGTCCATTGGGTTGTGTGGTCGTGCCGCCCTCGCCCCGGCGCCGAGGACGACGCACTCTGGTCGTCGCACGTGGCCGGGGAGCGGCAGATGGCCGTGCAGTCCGGGGTCACCCGGTCCTGCGGCGGAGCGGTCAAGAACTGTTTGATCGCGGCACGGGGCCCATCAACGCTGACTGATGCCTGGCCGTAGGGGCAGCGCCGTATCTGACCGTCGGCGGATACATACGCGGTCGCCGAGCGGCACGGCCACCGCTCGGCTCCGGCGGCGGGGAGCTGCAGATCCCGCAGCTCCCCGAGATACGTCCGGTACCGGTCGGACAGAGTGAAGTAGCGGCCCAGAACGTTGGCGTCGAGGTGCTGCTGCGCCAGATAGTCCTTCACCGACCTACTGTCCCTGCGTAGGGCACGCTCATCGAGGACGACGGGGCTGAACTGGATCTCCACCCCCGACTCAGACACGAGGTCGGCCAGGTCCCGGCACTCGTCGTCTCCCAGACGCCAGCAGGTGACGTGAAGGATCTTGGTCTCGGTGCTGATGGCGCGCAAGGTCGCGATGCCCGATGCCGCCGTACGGTTGGTGCGCCCCAGCAGCATCGCGCCCTGTGAATCGGCGGAGACGCTTACATTCGCCAGCAAAGGCGACACCTCGAAGAGGTTGATGACCTCGGTCACTGTGCGAGCCGATGTCACCATCGACACCAACATGCCGAACTGATGGGCCAGCCGAACGAGCTGCCTGAGCTGCGGGTGGTGGGTCGGTTCCCCGCCGGTCAGACAGATCCCCTCCACGCCCGTCTCCTTCAGCCGGGACAGGGTACGGGTGTAGGTCGCTGTGCTGAGGAAGCCATGAGCGCGGTCAGCCCGGAAACAGAACCCACAGGCCACCTTGCAGTGGCCGGCCGTGGAGATCAGCGCCGTACGGACATCGGTGCTCATTGCACCCCCGTGTGGTCCCACACCGCGATCTCCACGGTGCTCGTGTAGAAGGCGCACATCTCAGGGTCCGGGGTGCTGCCACCGATGAGGGCCTGCTCGTTGCGCGCCGGTCCGCCGCAGACGGCGAGGGCCGGGCAGTCCCCGCACTCGGGGATGGGCGCGACTTTCTTCGCCACGCCGACCAGCAGGCCGGGGTCGGCTCGTAGCTCGTCGAGAGTGTGCAAGAACGACGGCTCGATGAAGTTGATGTCGCACAGGCTTACCCGGTTGCCAGGGAGCAGGGCGGCGTTCAGACTGCGATCGCCTTGCATGTGGTCGAACAGCATCGGACGCCGGGTATCCAGAGCCTGGTAGGCGCGGTCCAGCACGGAGAACAGCATCCCGCCCCGTCCCAGAGCGGCCATACGGGCCTCGTACAGCTCACGGGCCAGGTCAACGCCCTTGACCTGCCAGCGGCCCGAGGTCGGTATGGGCGTGTTGACATAGATGAACCCCAGACCGAGATCATCGATGATCCATCGGACGGTCTCGGCCAGGCGGCCGATGTTCGCGGCCGTCGGCGTGAGATTGCAGCCCACATGCAGGCCCTCGGCTTCGGTGAACCGGACGACGTTTCGGCGAATCCGGTCGTCCGCGGGCTGTCCGCCGAGCAAAAGGCGGTGGGCGGAGTTGATGCCCGGCGGGCCGTCGATGGAGATACCGACGCCGTACTCGTACGCGACAAAGTGGTCGAGAGCCTCGTCCGTCAGGCGGGCGCCGTTGGTGACCACCGTGCGCCGCACCCTCGCCACGTCATAGCGGTCGGCAAGGCTGTCGGCGAGCTGGTCGCCGTACCGCATGAGGTCAAACCGAATGGTCGGCTCACCACCGAACCACTGTATGGACACCTCCTCCTGCCCCGCGTTCTGCTCGAACAGGAACTCCAGCCCTTCATTGAGCTCTTCCTCAGTCATGTCTGGCTCGCCGGTGTTCGTATTGACGAAGCAGTAGGTGCAGGCCATGTTGCAGCGGTTGGTGAGGACCACGCGCAGACCGCTGATGCGGCTGGGGGCTCGGTCGAGACCGAGGAATCGAAGACGGTTACGGAGCGCTTCGCGCCGGTCGGCCACGGGGCCTTCGGGGGTGAAGCCGAGCCCTGCGAGGGCTTCATGAGTCGCGGTCGGGGGGACCCCGGCGAGGTCGTGGACCTCGCCGGGGTCGATGAACACACTGTCCAGTGCGACCGGGTCGAGGAGAACCGCTTCCCCGTCCCGCTCGTACTGGAAGTACTTCCCCCACAGCATCCGGGGGACGGCCATGGTGGTCAGGCCGCCGTTTCCTCTTCGGCGATACCGAGTTCGCCCATGACCGTCCGGACCTTCTCCTCGGCGGCGGCCTGCAGCTTCGCGGACGTGGCCGGCGATCCGCCGTCGGAGAGGACGATCACGCCGGGCAGCGTGGGGTTCGGCACGATGACCGTGATCCCGGCCGGGTCGCTGCCTATGACCATGATCGCGTCCTTCAGTTCGACCCAGTCGGTCCCCTCCTTGAGTGCTTCGATGATGCGGCCCTGGTTTTCCTGGAAGGAGGCGCGCTCGCCCATCCACACGCCCGCCTTGGACTTGGAGTCCACGACGTCCGCGTAGATCAAGTGGTCGTTCTTCTCTCGCCTGGCTTGAGGCATGGCTGATCCTCTCTGTGTGCTGGATGTACTGGAACGCCCCCTTGCGTCCGCCGGGGGCCGGCGGGGACCGCTCCGCTCGGGGAGTTCCGGGCGAAGCGGCACTTGACTGCCCTGCGGCAACCGAGCACGGTGATCCGGCACCGGGATCGGTGGGCCCCGGGCCGCAGAGCAAGTTCTAGAGGGGGCCTTCGCGCTCTCTGCGCGCATTGACCAGGGCACGGTTCAGCCCATCGGGCGGGTTGAGGGCGCGAGGCCCGGCCGGCAGCCGGTACCAGTACAGTCCGGGGCCTGCGGTGCGATCTGCCTGCGGAACAACTACGTGGCAGCTCAGCCCCAGCGCCACCGTTCCCGGTTCGTCCCACCGCGCCGCGGTGCCGAGTGGCGTCAGGAAGTACATCCGCGGCTCACGGCCGCCGTCATCGAGAATGACCGGGCCGACGGGCCGCCCTTGCTCCTCGATGAGCGTTACGGCCCGGCGCCCTACATGTTCAGGCGCACGAATGGCATCCCACCACCTGCCGGCGGGACACAGCTCCGGCTCCCTGCCTGCGGGCATCCACCTCGGCATCCGTGCGGCCGGGATCGCGTCCGGCATAGGAAAGGCCCCCTCACAACTGGGTGTGAGAGGACCATTCCAGTCTCAAGGCAGGTGTGCGCGGACAAACTGTCCGCACCCGAATCGAGCCAACTTCACTCTTGCAAGCGTGGGTTGTGCTATGCGACACCTGCCCAGGCACCGAACGCCGACAACTCGGCGGACGGGTGCGCGTCCATACGCAGCAAGGAACCAGCGGTTTCGCGTACTGATGGGTGGAATCGGGTGTGGTTCGGAGCAATCCTCCGTGCCTGCTTCAGCTCGACGAACGCGCCGCCGCGGTCGCCTTCCGCGAGACGCGCGGACGCCACATCGATGTGGTGGTGGCTGGATCGCTCGCCAACCGTCGCGGTCGGCGGCGCCCACTCGGCTCCGCCTTGGCCCCATTCGGCGAGCCGAGCCAGCGCCTGCTCGCTGTCGCCGGTGTCGATCAGCGCGTGCACCGTGTGAATCCTGATGTTCGTCGGTCCGAAGCTCATCTCGTAGGCGAGGCTGTCCCGGTTACCCGCCATGCGCGCGACCTGCGTCGCCTCCCTCAGAAGCTCCTCCGCTCCCTCCGGGTTGTTCTCCCGCGAATCGACCACCGCGAGCTTCAGCAGAAGCGCTCCGTCGACCGACAGCGCGTCGTCGGTGTACGAACGCTCCGACTGGAGCCGCTCCAGCTCCCCGCGCAGCCCCTTGAGCTTACGGCGGGCCGACTCGGTCGCGCCCTGACGCAGCATCGCCCCTGCCACCAGGAAGGCGGCCGTGACCTGCATGAGGGGATCACCGCTTCGGTCAGCGGCCCACCGCACCCGCTCCAACGCCGTGTTGCCGAGGTCGTGGTGCCCCATCTTGTGGGCGAGGCTGTTGACCGCGCGGTAGGCGCGGGCCAGGTGCCAGAAAGCCTTCTGCTGTTCGTCGCCACGCGAGCCGAGAGCCACGTGGGACAGCTCCGTGATCACCGCGGGCAGCAGCGGGCCCATCGGCACGTACCGTGCGTCACGCCGGAGAGCCGCGATCTGGTCAACCTCGGAGGCCAGGACCGGCAAGGCTCGCGGGCGGGTCTCCAACTCATCGGGCGTATCGAAGCACAGCATGATGCGCCGCAGCTCCGGAATAACGGCGTGGACACCGTCCTCGGCTTCCGGGGCCCCGTAGTACGGCTGACCGGTCAGCACATCCGGGCCGAAGTGCAGTGCCCGCGCCAGAGCCAATATCAGGCTCGGCGTCGCCTTTCGTGCGCCAGACTCCAGCTTCTGGATCAGGCTGGCGGAGACCGCGACCCGCTGGGCAAGCTGCGCGGCGGACAACCCCCGCGTCTTACGTGCCACCCGGAGCCGGTCCCCCAGCATCAAGCTCTCACCCATGTCGAGATCCCCTCGCTGATTGGAGCAATACGGCCAGAGTACGGACTGTGCCCCTGCTCCCAGAAGGCCCGTCACTAAGAGTTAATGGGCCGTCCTTCTTACGCCAAGAGCTCCTGCGTCCCATGCGTCCAGCCATGCCTTGACGTGTAAGTGGTACAAGCGCTCGCGGGCAGGACGGCGCCCTTCTCGTTCTTGGTCGCGGCGTCGCACTCGGCCACGATCCACAGCATGCACCCTGGGCTGCACGGGCGGGCGCTTCGGCCTAGAACCGAGTCGGGCCAATATCACCCCCCTATGTCTCGTCCCATTCTCAGCACAGATCACCTGAGCATGCTCCGCGAGGCTGATTGAAGCGACACGATTAGGGGTACCGGTAGTTCGTCGAGGCCATGTCCCCTGTAGTGGCGTTATCGCTGTCGGCGGCGCGGTGTGCGTGTACCAGTACGGCCGCCCAGTGGTGGACCTATGGGGAGGCGTCGCAGACCCCGAGACCGATCGTCCGTGGACGCGAGACACGCTGCAGCTCGTCTACTCGGCGACCAAGGGGGCAACTACAACCGCGGCACACATGCTGGCCGAGCGCGGTGCGCTGGACCTGGACGCGCCCGCGGCCGAGTACTGGCCGGAGTTCGCCGCGAACGGCAAGGCGGACATCCCGGTGCGCTGGCTGCTGTCCCACCAGGCCGGCTTGATCACACTGGACCAACCCGTCCCGCTGAACGAGGCGTTGGCCTGGCACCCGATGGCGGCCACACTGGCCGCTCAGCGTCCCCAGTGGGTTCCGGGGACGGCGCACGGATATCACGGTCGGACCTGGGGCTGGCTCGTCGGGGAAGTGATCCGCCGGCTATCCGGCCAGACGCCGGGCCGCTTCTTCGCCGACGAGATCGCCACCCCCTCGGACTGGACTTCTTCATTGGACTGCCGACGTGTGAACGCGACCGGGCCAGCCGCATGGTGTACCAGCGACCGGCCGTCGATCTCACCACCGTGCCCGCCGAGTCGGTTCCCGGAGAACTCCGCGAACTCGTCGCCGCTTGGCGGGATCCGAAGTCGTTCAGCAACAGGGCGTACGCAGTCACCGTCCCTGCTGAGATCGACTTCGACTCGCCCGAGGTGCAGGCTGCGGAACTCCCGGCCTCTAACGGCATCGGCACCGCACAAGCACTGGCACGCATGTACGCCGCGCTCATAGGCGAGGTGGACGGCGTGCGCCTACTCACGCCGGAAATTCCAGAGTCTGCGACCAAGGAGCAGACCCGCGGGGAGGACCAAGTGATGCTGATACCTAGGACTTGTCCGGTCGATCATGTGACTACTTCGTGTCTGGGTCGTTGATGTGGACATGGGGCGGGGTGATCTGACAGACGGTGAGTGGGAACGGCTACGGCCGTTCCTGCCGGTCAGCAACAGGCGTTGCGGCAGGTGGCGGGACCACCGGCAGGTGATCGACGGGATTCTGCACCGGGTCCGGACCGGTGTTCAGTGGCGTGACCTGCCCGAACGGTTCGGCCCGTGGAAGACCGTCTATGAACGGCACCGACTGTGGTCGGGCGACGGGACATGGGAGCGTCTGCTCCAGCAGGTCCAGGCCGCCGCCGACGCGGCGGGTGAGATTGACTGGGACATCTCGGTCGACTCCACCATCGTGCGGGCGCACCAGCACGCGGCCGGCGCCCGCACCGACCCGCCGCCGGCACCCGCTTCAAAGGGGGACGAAGTTCCAGAACACCAGGGCGAAACCGCGTGGCAGAGCCTCGTCGCCCGCCTGGTGGAGGTGGTGCGGGAGGTGAGGGCCTGGGCCGCTCGCGCGGCGGGTTCACCACCAAGATCCACCTGAGCGCGGACGGTCGCTGCCGCCCGCTGTCCCTGATCGTCACCCCAGGTCAGCGGGCGGACTGCACTCAGTTCAAATCGGTACTCGAGAAGATCCGCGTCCCGAAGTCCGGCCCGGGCAGGCCCCGCAGGAAGCCGAACAGCGTCGCGGCTGACAAGGCATACAGCAACGGCCCCTGCCGCGAGTACCTGCGGCGCCGGGGCATCCGGCACACGATCCCGGAGAAGACCGACAGCCAGACCGTCCGCCTGCGCAAAGGCTCACGCGGCGGAAGGCCACCCGGCTTCGACGAAGAGCGGTACAAGAAACGCAACACCGTCGAACGGGCCATCAACCGCCTGAAGCAGCACCGGGCGGTGGCCACGCGCTACGACAAGCGTCGTTACGTCTACCTCGGCACCGCAACCGCCGCAGCCCTCACCATCTGGCTCCGAACGTGATCGACCGGACAAGTCCTAGCCGTTTCAGCACCGGATACATGCTGCCCACTGAGACCAACCTCATGACTGGCCAGAATGCCTTCGGTCACACAGGCCGAGGGTGCTCACTCGGCTTCGCCGATCCGGAACATGGCGTCGCTTTCGGTTACGTCATGAACTGCATCATCGGTGGCGACGATGCGCGTGCGACATCGCTGGTAAATGCAGTACGAAGGTCACTGCCGTAACTGAACCCTGTTTCAGGGCAGGTCCTTTACTGTCCGATACAGCAGGAGCATGGCGAGGTAGATCGAATTCTCCCGGCTGGTAGCCAAGTATTCGCGGTCTTCGATTTGCAGCGTCAGCAGTATCAGCTCAGCAAAACGGATGGAGCATGCTCTACTGCTGACTCAACCGCAACTACGAGGCGCTTCCGTCAGCTCCGAAGCCATCATCCACCTCGTCTTGGCCGACCTCATGGCCCTCAGACTCACCCTCTAAGCCATCGCCTCCTGGCGCAATCCGACATCACCGATCAAATCTCATTCCGCCGCCCAGTTGGCCCGTGATGTCACGCCGTTCCAACCGCGCCCGTGGCGTCCTCATTCTCGTCGAGCTCACCGTTCTCGATCTCGACCTTGACCACCAGATCACTGCTGGAGTCAGACAGCTCCAGGCCGAGCCACCCCTTGAGTCGGGTATAGGCCAGACGTAGGAGGACAACAGCACGCTGATCCATGAACGCCGGATTCAACTCATCCTCACGCTGGCCCAGTGCACGCAGGTGCGGGAGGTAGCGCGACAGGGCCGTGAGATCTTCGGTCGACTGCGCGAAAGTCAAGCCGGAACTGGTGAGGATCGACTTGGCGTCGTCGGCCGTCGGGGCACCAAGTGCCGCATACAGGACCTTCTTCTCGTTCCAAGGCCGCGAACTGAGTGACGCATTGGCAGCGTTTGGTGCCAGGACCAGATTGCCCAGCTTGTGGACGGTCTCCTTATCGCCGTAGAAATCCTTGTCCCACCCGCTCGTGGCCTGCTGCGGTGCGATGTGTTCGACCGTGAGGTGCGTCTCGTCCGCCCAACCGTCTGCAGTGAAGCACGAGGCGACCCCCGCCTTGCCTTGGATGATCAGTCCCGGATTCCCCGGATCTTCAATTGTGTCGTGATACGCAGCCAGAAGAAGAAAACGCGTTAGCGGGCGGGCCATTTTATAGAGCGGCAGCGCGGAAGCATCTGCCAGGAACGAAGGCAGGTTTGGGATGGCGCCGTGCTTAGGGTGCGACAAGCGCGCCACAAGTTCCTTCTTGAGCGCCTCGGCATCGACGACCGGATCAGAACTCGATGCACTGGGCACTGCCGACTGGCGAGCGAGCGGAACCATTCCCGTCAGCGAGGGACCGGCCATGACCGCCCGGTACTGGCTGTCAATGTTGCCCGTGCCGCGTCGGGTTGCTCGCCAGAAGACCGTAAAGGCAGTGATGGCCTTGATTGCCTTCTCGAACTCGGCGATGCGCTTCTCCCTCGCCTCCCCTTCGTCTGCGTGTACAGCCTCGGAGTAGAAGCGCACGAGCGGCGCGATGGCAATGGTGTGATTGAGCGAATTGAGGAAGGCCAGACACAACTTCACGGTGTCCGTCATGGCGGTCGCTTCTAGCCCGGGTAGCGCGCGAGGAGAGTTGTTCGCGGGCTCCCAGGTATTCCCAATAAAGGCCGCAGTGTCGCATAGGTGGCGCAAGTAAGCGCTGCGTTCATCTGCTGAGTCCTTGTGGCCCTCAAAGGTATCGCGCATGTAGACCCGCTGATCCGGAAGGCGCTTGGAGAGCTTCTCTCCGGTCTCCGCCAACGCGAAAGTGACCAGCAGGTCTCGAGTTGCGTTCTGAAGCTTGTCTCCGACGTCGAAACGGTCCAGGTAGCCCTGAACTGCCTTCATGTACGCGTGTGCGTCTGAGTCCTGGTAATCCTGAATCTTCTCTGCCATCACCACCCGAGGGAGGAAGGTCTCGAAGGCGGTCAGAGGTTCGCCCGTAGTATTCAACGACTCGAAGATCGTGAAGGCGTAGTCCTCGTCCTTGCCCTGCACAACCGTCAGAGCGATGCGGTTCAAGCCATAGGCGGCAAACATGACGAGTCTCATGAGCTCGGCCTCGGGCCCATCTTGCAGCTCCCCCAACCAAGTGCAGAGCTCGGGGTCGAGTTCGTGGTTGAAGAGCGCACGCTGGAACTCGATGTTGGTGGCAAGGGTTGCTAGCGGCGGCAGATCCTCCAGCTCCTCGACGGACTTTCGCTGCGACAGCTTGGCCAACCCCGTACGGATCTCGTTGTACCTCTTGATGAGGTCGCCTTCGCCCTCGCCCGCATTCTGTCGCGCCGCCGGCCTGAAGTCGGTCGGCCTAGATGCCAGCTCATTATCGACTAGCAATGAGTACTGGTAGATAAGGTTGGCGATCGGCGACTCATACTGCTTGAGCTTCTCGTCCCTGGCCCACTGATCCACGAAGGCTCGAATGAGGCGCGGGTAGATCGGCGGCTTGATTCCGTAGTTTTTTCGCTCGTAGAACGCTGCCGCCAGCATCTGCAGCATGTCACTCGTTTCCGAGTAAAGGTGAGTTCGAGCACTGTCGGTCGAATCCGGCGTGTTGCCCTTGAAGACCTTCCAAGCACGCTGACGAATGAGGTTGTGCAGGCCCACCAGCAGGATAAGAAGGCTCGACAAACGCTGTTGCCCATCGATCACGGTTAGGACCTTGGCCGGGACCTCGGACTTGACGATTGGCTTCACCGTGACATGGTTGACATCATGGATGGTGATAACGGTCCCCAAGAAGGTGAAGCTGTCCGGGGCCTTGCTTAGATTCTTGAGGCCATGCAGTGTGTCGTCGAGCAATTTCTCGACCTTGTCTTTGCCCCAGCCGTACGGACGCTGGTAGGGCGGCAGGTAGAGGCCCAGGCCATTGTCAGACAGCAGCTCGCGGACACTCTTACTCTGCGCCTCGAATATTTCCTTGGCCTGCGTAGGCATGCCTAGCCCCTTTTCGTTCAGCAGGTTCGATCAGATCAGATTTGGCGTGACCTTGGAATGGACCTGCAATCTGCATTTCGGATCAACGATCGCGTAGTTGATGTCGCGAAGCGCGATGACAGTACCGAAGAAACAGTTCGAGCCCCTCGAACTCAGCAAGCTGTCAAGACCATGCGCGACGTCACCGAGAAATCGCCTGATCTCGGGCAGCTCCAGCCGCATGAGCACTGGCAGGAGCGGACATAGAGCCCCTGAATGGGCTCACTGAGGAACTGAGAAGTTGACATCCGTGCCGCATCAAAAACCCGCGAGTTTCCATATCCGTTCTCTCTCCAGCACCCTTCCACACCTGTGTGAGTGATCCGTCACTCATGGTGGCATATGAGTGGTCGTCAGTGGTAGCAGGGGCGCCATGCGCCCATCATGCCCCACATGTGACGATGCGTCACTCCATCGCAGAGTAACTCGACTTGTCGTAGGCGAGTGCGCTGCGTTCCTTCGAGAGGGCCAGGGAATCTGGGCGAGGTGACATCCGCAAGCGGGACAAGACTGATTGGAAGTCGGGAAAGCAACAGCGGCCCCAGCTCGAGCTGCTGGGGCCGCTGTGTGTGGTTGCGCGTCAGAGGTGGCAGACGGAGCAGCCGGCCTCGTCGTCATCTGAGTCCAGTGCGTCTGAGAGGACTTCCAGGAGAGGACGGTTGGGCTTGATGCGCTTGGCCGCGCGGTCAAGTGCTGCCTGGTGCTTGGCTTCGATCTCGTCCTTGCGCTCTATGAGTTCCGGGAGCGACTCGCCCTGTGACCACGTGTAGTTGCGGCCCTTCATGGCGGTGTGGCGGAACCGGACCTTGTCCTCGTACTCCACGGCCTTGTCGTACAGGTCGGGGTGGCGCTCCTTGAGGCCAACCCACTCGTGCTTGCGCTGGAAGAAGCAGAAGTAGCAGCCCGAACGCGTGCGCCACTCGTAGTAGCCGGGGAGTCCAATGCCAGCCTCGTCGAGGATGCGCATCACGCCGTCCTTGTCGACGCCATCCTCGCGGAAGGGGAAGACGGCATCGATGTTCGGCTTGGTGCTGACGTAGCCGAGGCGGTTCTCGTCGGCACGGATGGCCACATAGGAGATGACCTTGTCGTCGCCGACCCACTCCTCCAGCGGCTTGATCTTCAGATTCTTCGTGCACCAGCGCATCTGCGGGCTGGGCAGGGTGCCCTGGTAGACCTCCATCCAGTGATCGAAGTCCCGGTCGGCGTTGAGTCGCTCGATGGGCTTACCGAGTGCCGCTTCCAGCCGGTTGAGGTACTCGTACGTCTCTGGGAGTTCAGCACCGGTGTCGCAGAAGAAGTACTCCATCTCCGGCACGCGATCGCGCATGTAGATGGCAAGCGCCGACGAGTCCTTGCCGCCTGAGATACCCAGGACGTGGCGAACCTTCTCCTGGGTGACTGGATCCGTCATGCCCCCTCCTTCGTTTCAGTTGCTGTGACAGACGGCCCGTCGGCAACGCGTTGTGCGAGAGCGGCGAGCAGGATCCGTGCGCCGTCGGGTCCGAGGGCCTGCTCAGCCTGCTGCAGCACGTCGGCCGCAAGCTGGTCAGCCTGGCCTCGGGACTGTTCTGGCACGTAGATCAGCGTCCGTCGTTCCGCTCCTGTCTTGTCCGTCAAGGTCAACAGCCGCGCCTCCAGATTTACTTCCTGCTCGCGGGTCTCGCTGCTGTCCTGGTAGAGGTGGGCGACGCGGTCGAGGGATGCGGACATCTCGCGTGCAAGGCGAGGGAACATGCCTGCGTCTCGGTCGTCCCAGTCTCCGAGTGCCTTGTTGGTGAGGCGGACGACGATCGGGTCGAGCCAGTCCTCGTCAGCGAGGCTTTCGCTGAGCACGAAGTCGACGAAGCCCCGCAGCTCCGGGTTCAGTGACACCGTGGCGAAGCCATTCAGCCGCGCGGCGAGTGTCGACCGCAGCTCGCGAAGAGTCGTGGGCAGACGGAACTCTTCGGCGAGAACCGCGACCACTTCTTCACGCAGCGTGCGTTCGATTCCGGTGATCTCGTCTGCCGCTGCGGTCAGCCCGTCGGCGTACTCCGTGGCGGCTGCCGCGTTGGCGCGGGTGCCGGCTTCAATGGGGGCGAGGCTCAGCGCCTTGGGCAGAGCCCGGAAGAGTAGGTCGTCCGGATCCTGGGAGTTTGCCAGGGCGTTGCGCACGGCGAGTGCATCCGGAGAGATGCGCTTGGTCTTGCGAGCGTAGCTGTTCAAGACCATGACGCGTTCGAGCAGCGCCCTGGCTACGGAGAGCAGATCGGGGTTGCGCAGTGCCTGTGACCGTGGTGGTTCGACCTTCAGGGACACCAGGAGCTTCTTGATCACGCTGGCGCGCTGGCCCTGCCCGACTGGCGTGTATTTCACGTCGAAACGAGCGGGGGCGGCGAGGATGCGGTCGACGACGTCCGGCGTCAGCCGGGGCAGGTAGGAGCCTTCTTCGAAGAGGGCGACATCGTGTCGGCGGATCACCAGGGCGGTGACGACTAGCAGCGGCCAGACACCGGCCTTCACCCCGTAGGGCGGGCTCATCAGGACCCGGATGATGTGGTCGAGGCTGGTACGCCGGGTTGCTGCGTCCAGCGCCTCCTGCAGCGCCTCCCAGACGGGCTGAGCATGCTCGTGGCCCTCGCCTGGAGCGGAGAAACCGTACGGCAGCAAGCTGTTGGGGGAATTCTCAGCCTGGATTGTGCCGTTGGCCCGGTGCAGGCCGAGGTAGGCCAGCGCGCCGCTGTAGATGGCTCGCTCGGGACCGTATCTTCCGGCCGTCGCGTCGAAGCCCAGGTACTGCTCGCCGGAGCGGGTGAGCATCGCGTCCAGCACATCGCTGCGGGCACGGGCGGCGTTGCTGGTGAGTGAGTGCCGTCCGAGCATCTCGTTGCGAATGTGCGGGGTGTGCGGGTAGACGCTCTCGCAGGCAAGGGAGACCAGGCCGCTGAGGCTGCGGGCTGGCAGGCTCGAGCTGTCGGGGTCCGTCCCCGGGGCGAGTCCGGCGTTCCACAGGTCCCAGGTGGCGTCCTGGGTCGGCGGGTAGAAGGCCGCCTGGATGACCTCCCGCAGCTCGGCCTCCGCCTGGACGGCGCGGTCGGTGACCTCCCGCCGGGCGACGTGATCAAGTTCCTTGTCTTCGAGTAGCTCTTTCAGGGCAATGAGGTGCGTGGCGGAGCTGAGCACCACGTCGGAGTGGGTGGTTGTTCCGAGGATCACCGGCAGCGTCGAGTTGACGGTGGGCAGCTGCTCCCGGGGGCCGAGGTGGAAAACGAGGAGGCCGTCGGCCGGGTCCTTCAGCTCGTCCGGCGCCTGGATTTCGCGGGTCTCTCGACCGCTGACGGCGGTGAGGAACACCCGCATCATCCCGGTGACCTGGCTGTGGCGGCCGGCGACCACGGCGCTGGGGAGGTGTGCGCCAAGGCGTTGGACGACGGAGGCATCGTCGAGGTGACTGATGATCTCCTTCAGGCGGGCGTCGATGTCGAAGTCTGTGCCCTGCCAGACGCGATACTCACCGCTGAACTCCCGGTGGACAAGGAAGCCGCGGCGGACGAGGTCGGCGAGCTGCTCCTCAAGGCGGGCGAAAGCGCCCGCGTCGGTCAGATCGGTGGGGTCGTGGAGCGCGAGGTGGATCATCTCGCTGGTGGCGCTGAGCGCTCCGTCGGCGTCAATGAGGTTCAGAACGCCGATGGTCTTCAGCAGCGCCTGGTCGGCGTCGGGCAGTCCGTTGGCTTCCTTGATGCGCGCGTCGACCTCGATCCAGCGGCCGGCGTTGGAGGCCGCGAGCAGCGAGGTCCGGCCGGAGTTGAGGAAGTAGTCGTACAGCTGTGGTAGCTGCACTGTGCTGGCGAGTTCGGCATCCGGCCGGGAGTGTGCGGCCAGCGAGTCGCGGACAGTGTTGGGCTCTCCGCTGTTGAGGAAGCCCGACAGGCTGCGATCGTGCTGGCCGATTTGCGCCGCCAGGATCGGCGCAGCGATCGCCGTCAGTGGGTGCAACGGGTAGAGGCCGGCGAAGTCATCGCTGGCCAGCTCGGTAAGGACGTTCAGACCATGGTTCTTCCACGCGAGGGCTGATGCCTGGGCCGACGCGCGGATGAAGTCCTGGCCCGCTGCGTCGACCGCGGAGTGGTCGAGACGCCGGCGCAGGAGCTGCAGGGAGTCGCCGTGGTGCGGGACGAAGGTGACGTCCTCGAAGCGGCCCTGGATCTTTGCCCATTCACGGACCTTGAGCTCACTGGACCGTGACGCGTAGTCCATGAACGACAGGTGCTGCAGGGTGACCAGGAAGACGGGCAGGCCGTTGGGCCCGGCGCTGTGCTCGGCGAGCTCCTGCAGGAGGAAGAGATCGTGCTCGGCACCGGAGAATTCGTTGTGTCCGGCAAGGTGTTCCAGGGTCTTGCCGAACTCGTCGATGATCAGCAAGAGCGGCTGCTGATTGTCGGTCAGGGCCTTGATAGCGGCCATGACCTGCTTCGTCTTCGGCCCGGTCGTCGTCGGGTCTTCGCAGGCCGCGAGTGCTGCGGCGATGTTCTTCGGAATGCGCTTGCCCCAGCGGCGCTTTGCCGCGGTCTCCAGCGCACGGGTCACAGTGGCGACCAGCGGTTCACGTCGCGCGGTGGCCACGGCTCCGAGGAACCCGGTTCCCGTCCGCTCAGCCCGAGCCGTGGCGAGACGCTCGGCGAGGGCTGGGCTAGTGCCCGCAAGGATCCGGTGAGCCTCGTCGCGGCGGTCCTCGTCGCGGCCGAGAAGCGCTTCGATCAGGTTAGCCAGCGTGGACTTCCCGGAGCCGTAGGGGCCGGTGAAGGACCACGCGCGGGGACGTCGCAGGTCGCTGACTGCGTTGGCGATGCGCTCCAGTACGTCAACTGCCTTCGCGCCGACATACGGTCCGTGCAGTTCGTCCTCGACGTCGCGTTCGAGGTTGGTCGACCGCATCTGGGAGCCAACCAGTTCGATTCCGGACGGGAACTGAGGGGTTGCCTCGTCCTGCGGGGTGCGGGAGGTCCGCGTGGGAGCTGCGGTGGTCACGCGATCTCCTGAGTCGTGAGCTGGTGGTCCTGGGGCTTACGTTCGACCTTCTCAGCCTTCTCGGCCTTCTCTGCTTCGGCCAACTGCGGGTACTGAGCGCTCCATTCGTCCCGGGAGGGAAAGCCGGGGCGCAGGGTGACGTGGTCGTACTGCTCGTCGAGGATGTCCCAGGCGAGTGCCCTCGGATCGCTGGCGAAGGACATGGTCCGCTGGCCGACGGCGTCCACCCTGTTGAGTTCCGGGCGACCCACGGCGACCTTGTCCAGGGCGGCGACGATCTCAGGCTCGCGGACCCGGAAGGCCCGGCCGGGCGCTCCGGGCTCGTTGGCAAGCCGCGCCAGGGAGATGGAGCCGGAACCCTGGGTGTCGCGGGCGGCGTAGTCGAGGCACGCATAGATCAGGACGTGGGCCGGGAGAGAGGTGCGCGTGCCAGTGGTGAACTGCCACTCCTGCTTGCCCCGGGTGCCCACGGAGGTCAGCAAGTCCAGCTCACGGAAAGGGCAGGCCAAGAGGTCTTCATAGGTGGCGCGGGAACCGCTCTGTTCGACAGGCGTGCGCGCATACATCTTGGTCAGGCACTCGACATCCCGGGTGATCGACGCCTCCACCGGTCCATCGCTGAAGGAGAAGTTGACATGCCGCGTGACGACCTGCGTCATATCCGCGATGGTGAAGCGAGAGAACGGAGCAAGGTGAAACGCCGTGTACCACGCGGGGGCCCAGCATTTGGCGCCCGGCCGCGACGACACGAGCCACCAGTGCAACAGCCACAGGCTGCCGGGTTCCTCAAGGTAGGGATCGGCGCCATCCTCGTCGAGCAGCCATCGCGCTTCCCAAGTAGGTGAGGCGTACTGGGCCTTCGTCTTACCCAACGGGTCGGCATGCTCACGGGTGAGCTTGAACGCCTTTGACCAGTACCGCATGGCATGGACCATGTTCTTACCCACACCGAGCAGGACCGGGGCATCTTCAGCAAGGAAAGCTGCCGGATTCTCCTTGACCTGCATGTACGCCTTATGCAGCCATCCGAAGCGGGGAGCGAAGGTCTCATGGCGCGCGAAGCTGGAATGTGCGGCTTCCGCGAGCCTGCTGTCTGCCATACGAGGGCCTCTCAAAGCACGAAGAGATAAAGGGAAATGCTCAAGTCAGTGAGCAGCCGCGCCGGCTGTCGCTGCCATGGCGGCGCGCACCTGGTGGACCGCATGCACCACCGCCTCGGCGGCTGCGGCGATCTCTTCCTCGGTTGTGGCGTAGCCGAGCGAGAAGCGCACAGTGCACTCCGATTCCTCCCGGCTCAGCCCCATAGCGAGCAGGACATGGCTGGGAGTTGGGGCTCCCGAGGCGCAGGCGCTTCCGTCGGATGCGGCTATGCGCGGCATGGCGGCCATGACTGCGTCAGCCTGGGCACCCGCAAAGGTGATGCTCGCCACACCGGGCAGGCGGGGGGCTTGTTGCCCGTTGATACGGCATCCGTACACAGCCGTGGTCACCATGTGTTCGAGCTGATCGCGCAGTTGGGTCACGCGGGCGATGTCGTCGGCAAGGTCACGGCTGACGGCCGTAGCGGCAGCTCCGGCACCGGCGATCCCGGGCACGTTGAGGGTGCCGGCCCTCCACCCCTTCTCCTGCCCGCCACCGGTGATCAGCGGCCTGAACGGCAGGGGAGTACCGCGTCGCACGAACAGTGCGCCAATGCCTTGGGGGCCGCCGAACTTGTGGGCCGACAGGGACAGAAGATCGACGTCCACTTCGGAAAGGTCCAGGGGCAGCCGGCCGATCATCTGTGTGGCGTCCGTGTGGACCAGCGCGCCTGCGGCATGCGCCGCCTTGACGACCGGCGCGAGGTCGGTGAGAACCCCGGTTTCATTATTGGCCGCCATCAGGGAGACGAGACCGACGTCGCCCCGGCCGAGCTCTTCCTCCAGGGCCACGGTTTCCACCAGCCCGTCCGCCCGCATCGGCAAGATGGTCAGCGATCCCGGCTCGTTTTGGGCCAGATCCCGGGCTGTCTCCAGCACCGCAGGGTGCTCTGCACTACCCGTCACAATCCGGGCACCGCAGCGATGAGCCGCGCGCAGCGCGAGATTGTTCGCTTCGGTTGCCCCCGACGTGAAGATGATCTCCCCGGGCGAGCAGGTCAGCAGGTCAGCAAGGTGCCGACGAGCGACCTCTACGCGATAGGCGGCGTCCCGGCCGGGGTGATGCACACTCGACGCGTTACCGACGGCCTGCAGGGCGTCCACAACGGCCGCCAACGCCTCGGGCCGAATTGGCGCCGTCGCGTTGTAGTCGAGATACGCCGAAACCGGCCCATCAGACTCATCCCTCATGCCCCACCTCAGTCTCGCTCAGCACCGCACACAATCTACTCCTGGTGGAACCCGGACGTGCGCACCGGGGGCGGCACCAGGAGTGAGTCGTGATCGTAGCGATCGAGATCGATCAGTCCGCGAAACCGATACTCAGCCAGAGCGCAAACTGTAACTCGAACTAATGTTCCCTATTGCTTGGGTGCCTGCAACCGATATCGGGAAAGGGCATCGGCGCAGAGGCAGCACGGGATCCCCGATGGGGCCAACCGCACCTCATCAGCGCCCCTGAGCTGCGAATATCAATCGCTTAGATCCGAGTGTCAGTGCGTGGGTTTATGGTGATCGGGCACTGTAACTCTGGGGCGACTCAGAGTTGCGGGCAGCTCTGCATGCAGAGAACTGAGGCGGGCGCTCCGCAAGTTGATGGTCATTCAGACATTGGGGAAAATCTCCCCTGTTCCGCAAGGGTGGTGAATCGATGACAGCGTGGTCGCCCGGCCTGTCCTTCCAAGCCGTGCTGGACAGCGCTCCCATGCCGTACATCCGCGAGCGCCTCGGCAAGCACATGTGCGCTCTGCTCGACCTCATCGACGGCGGAAGCGCCGGCGATGAGCAGCTCCGAGCAGTCGCTGCCGTGGCGGTGGACGCCGAGAAGCTCGTGTCCGATCAGACGGACCGCGAGGAGCTGCTGCGGCTCCTGCCCGCCGACAAGCAGATAGAGCTTGCCCAACGTCTTGGGGCGGACGGCGCGGGCACCGATGCCCTGGTCTACCTGGACGGTCTGAAGTGGGCGAGTGAGCAACAGCGGGAGCTGCTGGAGTTCTTCGGCTTCAGCGTCGACAGGGCGCCTGCGCTGCCTCCGCTCTTTCGGCAAGACTCCGAACCCGAGTATGGGTTGTTCCCCCACCAACGGCGCGCAGCCGCACGCGTGAAGGAGTTGCTGTACGACGGACCGCGGCGGGTTGTCCTTCACCTGCCGACAGGCGTTGGCAAGACCCGGACCGGAATGAACCTGATCGCCGACCATCTGCGGCAGCACGAGCCCACCCTCGTGGTCTGGCTGGCGCGTGGGCAGGAACTGCTGGAGCAGGCGGCTGCGGAGTTCGAGCGCGCGTGGTCCAAGCTCGGCGACCGTCCGATTGCGGTCGTCCGGATGTGGGGCGAGGCGCCCACCGATGTGGAGGCGCTGACAGACGGCCTTGTCATCCTGGGGCTGGAGAAGGCCGTCTCCGCGGACAAGAGCGATCCGGAGCTTCTCCGCAAACTCGCGTCGCGCAGCACTCTCACAGTCTTCGACGAGGCTCATCAGATCATCGCGCCGACCTACCAGCGAGTGGTGGACGCCCTCACCATCCGCCCCGATGCCAGCTTGCTGGGCCTGACGGCCACCCCCGGCCGGACCTGGGCGGACGTCACGCAAGATGAGCGACTGTCGGACTTCTTCGCCCGCCAGAAGGTCATGCTGCAGATCGACGGATACAGCAACCCGGTAACCGCCCTCATCGAACAGGGCTACCTGGCCAAGCCCATCATGAAGACCGTCGCCTCCGAAGCCGGCCTGCATCTGTCCGCACGCGATCAGCAACTGCTGGCGAAGTCCTTCGACATCCCGTCGGACATCATCGCGTCGCTGGCCAGCGACGAGCAGTGGAACCTCAAGGTCGTCCAGACCGTGCTGGAACTACTGGAACGCCAGCACCGCAGGATCCTGGTATTCGCGGCCTCCGTTGACCATTGCCGCCTGATCGCCGCCGTCCTGTCGGCGCTCGGCCTCGATGCCGACTTCGTCACCGGCGAGTCCTCTCCCCGGCACCGAAACGACGCCATCAGACGCTTCAAGGGCGCTGGCCGACGCCCCATGATTCTATGCAACTTCGGGGTCCTGACCACAGGCTTCGATGCCCCGGCGGCCAGTGCTGCCATCATCGCCCGACCGACCAAGTCGCTGGTCCTGTACAGCCAGATGGTCGGCCGGGTCATCCGCGGCCCCAAGGCCGGCGGAACCGCCACCTGCGAGATCGTCACCGTCGTCGACCCGGAGCTTCCCGGGTTCGGAGACGTGGCCGAGGCATTCACCAACTGGGAAGACGTATGGGAGACCGCGTGACCGGCGAGGGAAGCAAATACCGGATCGTCAGCCCTTCGCTGACCGTCAAGGCCATGCGCGACAGCGGCTACAAGAACACCGCCTACGCGCTCGCCGAGCTGATCGACAACAGCATCGACGCGGAAGCCACACTGGTTCAGGTCTTCGCCTGTGAGAGCCCGGTGCAGGGCGCCACCCAGACGAGGCACCGGGTGGACGCCATAGCTGTCCTCGACAACGGCAAGGGCATGGACGCCGAACTCCTGCGGCGCGCCCTGAAGTACGGCGACGGCCTCGGGGGCGACCGCAATCGCATCGGACGCTTCGGCATGGGACTGCCCAACTCAAGCATGTCCCAGTGCACCAAGGTCGAGGTCTGGTCCTGGACCAATGGGTCCCCGAACGCCATGTACACCTACCTCGATCTTGAGGAGATCAACGGCGGACTCGACGACGTCCCCCCTCCCGTACACCGCCCCGTGCCGGAGTACTGGAGCGACCTCAGCGAGGCACCCCTAGGCACCACCGGCACGCTCGTGGTCTGGTCGGACCTTGACCGGGTCAAATGGCATGGCGCCGGCGCCACCCTGCGGAACACAGCCGAGCTGATCGGCCGTGTGTACCGGCACTACCTCCACGACGGCAGGGTGGAAATCAAGATGGCGCCGGTCCGCGAAGGAAAGGTCCTCGAAGGGGACAACGGGGCCTACTTCGCCGAGCCCAACGATCCCCTGTACCTCATGGACGCAACCGGGACGCCGCCGCCGTTCGGGAACAAGCCCATGTTCGAGCCCTTCGACATGGGCAACGAGAAGGAACCCGGAGTCGCCTACTTCCCGATCACGGTCGACGGGACGAAGCACAATGTGAAGGTGCGGGCATCCATCGCCCGGCCCGAGGCCCGCCGCGCCGACGTCGAAGGCCACCCGTGGCCCGACAACGCGAGCCCCCACGGGAATCCCGGTCATCACCCGTGGGGGCAGCACGCTCGTCGGAACATCGGGATTTCCCTGGTCCGGCAGGGGCGCGAGCTTGACCTCGATTCCAAGTGGGCCATCGGGTACGACCCCGTCGAGCGCTGGTGGGGCATCGAGGTGGAATTCCCTCCGGAGCTCGACGACATCTTCGGCGTCACGAACAACAAGCAGACCGCAACGGTCTTCTCGTCTCTCGCTCACTTCGACTGGACGGCCGAGGCCGAGGGGGACGAAACGCCCAAAGCGTTCAAGGACCGCATCGCCGAGTTCGGCGACCCGCGCCTTCCTCTGATCGATCTCGCGGTCTACCTGGAGAAGAACCTCCTGCCCGCAATGCGGCGGAAGCTGAGGCAGCAAACGCTGGGTAACCGGGGAGGCAAGAAGCGCCACGACGACGTCGTCACGTCAAAGGCGACCGACGCGGTGAAGCGCCGGCAGGAGGACGGTCACACGGGAACGACCGACCGCCTGGCAGAGGAGGCCACCGAGAAGGACAAGCGCCAGGAGCAGTTCGCGGCGCTCACCGAGCGGCATCACCTCGACGAGGACACCGCCCAGTCCATGGTCGACGAGGCGATGGAGAAAGACTGGCGTGTCCGCTGGATCTCCAGCCCACAGGACTCCACGGCGTTCTTCAACATCGACCTCATGGCCGGCATGCTGCAGGTGATCTTCAACACCGAACACCCCCTTTACAGCGAGCTGATGACCGTCCTTGAAGACGTGCCCGAAGGCGCGAGCGAGGCCGAACTCCGCCAACGCCTGGCCCGCGCCTCCGACACCTTCAAACTGCTCGTCTTCTCCTGGGCCCGTATGGAGGACGAGATCCCCAACAAGCGGGACCGCACCAGGATCTCGGACGCGCGGCGCGACTGGGGCCGGTACGCCCGTGACTTCATCGAAGACGGGAGCGATGACGAGTGACGCAGCCGGACCACGTCTGGCAGCAGATAGCCGACCTGATGAAGGGCGCCACCACGCAAGTGCTCCTCGTTGCGCCCTTCATCAAGAAGGCCGTCTTCGAGGAGACCCTCGCCTCGGTGCCGGCCTCGGTGGAGAAGATCGAATGCACCACACGCTGGACTCCCGCGGAGGTAGCCGCCGGAGTCTCCGATCCCGAGATCATCGAGGCGGCGGAGCGGGACGAACGCGTGCAGATCTCTCTCTGCCCGTCGCTGCATGCCAAGATCTACGTCGCCGACGACCGATGCCTGGTCGGATCCGCAAACCTGACCGGCAAGGCCACCGGCCGAGTCCCCAACGCCAACGTGGAGCTCTTGCTGGATGCACCCGTCACGCATCCTGAAGTGCAGCGCGTCCTCAGTCAGATCGACGCCCGCTCGACAGCGGCCACGCCCTTGGTGGCCGCCCTTGTTCGGCAGCAGGCAGAACTACTGAAGGAAGAACGCATCACGCCCCCGGCCGAGGGCGAACCCGCCTCTCTCTGGTACCCGGAAACGAGACGCCCGGAGAACGTGTTCGCGCTCTACAGCGGGCGAACACGATTCACCTCCCCCGTTGAGGCCGGCATCATCCAGGACCTTGCCATGCTCGACGTCCCGGCAGGTTTGGCGGAGCACGACTTCAACACGGCGGTCGAGGCTCAGCTGCACGCCATCCCAGAACTCCACAAGCTGCTCGTCGGCGAGCGCCTCAGCAACATCGAGCTCCAGAAGGCCATCGTGGAACGGACAGGGGACCCGGAAGACCAGGCGCGGAGGACGACGGAGACCCTCGCGGCCTGGCTGCAGCACTTCGGCCGCTATTACACCGAGGTGGGCTCGTGGGAGCTGCGGCCAGGACGGGAGCACACCTAAGATCTGCGTGCACGGCGTAGAGCGGCGGAGTAACTCCCCCGCTCATCGCCACCCCACGGAGACGAAGGTGATGGGAAGGCCCCCTCATGGCACAGGTGCGGGTCCCGTTCCTGCTGGGCCATGCCGAAATCGCCTCCCTCTATCAAGTGGAGCGCCAGACATCGCAGAAATGGCGGACAGAGGGCGCCCTCGCCCCACCTGACCTGGTCGCGTCCGGCAACCCGTACTGGCTGCTGGCGACGGTAATGCGGCTCCACGGCGTCGGTAACCGCCACGTGGCGCAGGACCGGCTGACGTCCTACAAGGCCAGCATCCCCCGTGGCTACGACGTCCAGAACAAGCAGGACTTGCCCGTCATCCTCGGCATCCAGGAGGTCGCCCACGTCCTCGCGCGAGACGCGCAGGCGATCTCCCGATGGCGCAACCGGCGGCAGATCGTCGAGGCCGACCTGATCCTCTCCGGCTCCCCGCTCTGGCTGCTGGAAACCATCCTGGCCGACGCACATGAACGGCAGCGGGCCATCCTCCCCGCCGAGGTTGCCAAGCTCCGCGCAGGACAGCGTGCCCCTCAGAAACCTCGCGGACGCAGACGTGGCACCCCCGCCGTGCCCCCGCATCACGAACCGCTGCCCGCAGCCCAGACGTTCACCGTTGCCAACCAGGCCGCCGCCGCTGAATTCCTCTCATCCGCGCTGGCCCAGGGTTACTCTGTCGTTATTAAGCCTCAACGCTAGCCTTGGGCTTTCATAAGGTGGGCTGCCCGAGGCTTGATCAGAAAATCGGGAGGCGCTCTTGACCTGTCACTATAGGACTCGCTGAGGGGCCCTGTTGGCTGCGAGGAAAGAAGCACTTTCCAGGCGAAGAAGCTTATCGGGTCGCACCCACATTTCCGTGACGAGGTAGGCGGGCGCGAGGTGACTTTCTAAGCCGAGCCCACGCTGTTGGTGGAGGCGATCCGCAAGACCAGCCTGATAAGGCGATGTACGCCGCATTCGCCCGGTGCGCAAGCCGCAGGCCGTCCCCAGGCGCGGGAAATGGTCATCCTCGCTGGCGCGCTGCGCAGGAACCGCCTGGCGGACGTGGACATGCTGCGAGCGGAGCTGGCCATGTTCAGGCCAGTGACCTCCGACCGGCGGGGTTCCATCAAACGGTTCGTCAAGCGTCTGGCAGACCTTCAAAAAACCGGGCTAAACGCTACAGGCCCGGGAGTGTCAGCGGTCAAGTATTGGCTGACCGTCGACGGGGAACACCTATCAGAGCGGGCGACAGCATACTGGACGACAGAACATGATTACCCACCGCCGTCCACGTCGAGGGGTCTTCTCGCTCGCCGTGGAAGTTTGGCACGATCCCATGCCTGCCCCCACATCTCGACCTCAAAGTCCGGAACGCCGCACGCTCGGGAGAACGCGATAACGAACCCCCGACTCGGAACATTGGTACGGTTCAAGAACCTGCCAAGTGTTGAACGAGGAATACGATCACCGCGGCCGCGTGCACGACTATCCAATTCCCTATAAGAAGGCGCACCTTCCCCTCGATACAGGTCAAGCATTGCCTCGTGAAGCTCTGAAAAGTCCCGTACGAAAGATATGTGTACGGTACGGGCTCGACGACGACCACCATTCGCCTGAACCCGATCGCGGAAAGCCCGTTTCCACATGTACTTGGCTGCACGGACATCACCCCCACACCCCTCAGCAAAGGCAACCACTACCTCTAGTTTCGGCACAGATTGTCCGGAGGCAGCCCGAGCCAGCGTTGCCGCGCTAAATAGGGTGCGTCGGGCCAACTGCCCGTAGGTGACGCCAGCCTCCCGGCGCGTAGCCCGAAGCCACGACGCCAGAAGTGCCAGGGGCTTGTTGGGCGTGTCGATCGGGTTCTCTCGACGCCCCATCGCTAGTTACGGGCGATACCCGGAAGAAGCAGTGAGGTACTCCTCATGCGACGCACGAGACGGACACCCAAGGAACACGCCTCTCCCAGTAGAACGAGCACCCCCAACGTAGGCATCCCGGACAGCGAAAGAGCTACCGCCACGACGATGACCACGATGATGAGGGTCACTTCTGGGAACGTCAGTGGGCGAATCTGGGGCTCGGCGCAGTGTGCGCGCTGCGGCTTGCGACTCAAGGGATATCCCTTCTCATTGTCTGCTGCGGACTCCAACTGCACGCGTCTCGGCAGCGGTTGCCGACGCCACCCGTACGCAGAGATCGATAGTGACAGGCACCCAAGCGCGGAGGCCAATCGCTGGCCTCACCCAGCCCGTTTTGTTGCACCGACGTCCCGATCTGGGGACAAAAAACCTGGAGGGCTCCACCGCAGGTCAGCGTGCGTACGACGGAGCGATCATCTCAGTTTTGTCCCAGAAACAGTTGACCGTGGCTTCGACCTCGTCGAACGATGGCCCTATCACCAGGAGTAGCTCATCGAGCGCTCATGGATACCCGGGTCACTGCGGACTCCACCTATGGATTCGGGAGCAACGAGCTGGCCGCGTTGCCGCGAGGGCCGCTCAATCACGGTGCTGCTCCGGAATTCCGGAGCAGCACCGCAGCCCCAACCCGTTGCTGCGCTGAAGGCGCCTCCCGCCGATTCGGTTGAGGGCGGGCCGAGGCGCCATCACGAGAGTCCGGCCACGACTCGAAGGCCCCGGAGGACCCCGCCCACCGCCGAGCCCGGCCATGCACACTGGCAGGCCAGCAACCGGTATCACCGCTCCAACGCGATCAGTCCAGCCCAGCCACCCGAGGCGAAACGGCAGCGCTAGAGCGCCGTTCATAACACGCGATCACCAACACTCACGGACGGCCATTGCAGTTGTTCGCTACCAGCTGTGAGAGGAACACTTGATGCCGTCGGGCTATATCCATACTGTCTCTCATATGTCGATCTCGCAGCAGACCACCGGAGCCCATCACGCCGATCCCACTGCCTCCGTCCCTCGAACTACTGCCAGCAAGCCGAACCGCCGCCCCATGAAGGTTGTTTCCTACGGAGGCGGTGTCCAGAGCACAGCCCTGCTCGTGCTGGCCGCTCAGCGAGAGATCGACTTCCGCACCTTCCTGTTCGCCAACGTCGGGGACGACAGCGAGCATCCGGCGACCCTCGCGTATGTGCGTGAGATCGCCATCCCGTACGCCGCGCGCGCAGGACTGGATGTCCACGAGCTCAAGCGACACCGACGCGACGGAGCCACGGAAACGCTCATGCAGCGGCTGAACCGGCCGGACACTCGGTCTATCCCCATTCCGGTCCGCATGGCCAACGGCGCTCCTGGCCGCCGCAACTGCACCGCCGACTTCAAGATCAAGGTGGTCGGCCGGTGGCTCCGGCAGCATGGCGCCACTACGAAGGCACCGGCGGCGGTCGGCATCGGCATTTCGCTCGACGAAATCCATCGCGCCAACCGTCGGCGGAGGGAAGCCCACGAGGTCATCGAGTACCCTCTCCTCGACCTCGGGCTGCGCCGAGACGACTGCGAGCGCATCATCACCGAGGCTGGCCTGCCGGTACCGCCCAAGAGCTCCTGCTTCTTCTGCCCCTTCCGAACCGTCGACGCCTGGCGTCACCAGCGCAGGCACGAGCCCGAGCTGTTCGCTCGGTCGGTCCGGCTCGAGGAGACAATCAACCGCCGACGGGCCGCGCTCGGCCGGGATGACGTCTACCTCACGAGGTACGGCGTCCCGCTCACACAGGCCATCCCCGACGAGAGCCCGGGGGAAGGTGACGGCGATGAAGATGAGGGAGCGTGTGACTCCGGCTGGTGCATGACCTGATACGTACCGAGCAAGCCACGATGGGTGGGGCCCGAAGCCATGGCTTCGGGCCCCACCCATCGTTTGCCCCTGGGATGCCGACATGGCCGCCACAGGGCACTGCAGGTGCCGGAATCAGAGTTCGGGCGGCTCGCCGGGCTGAAGGTGGAGGACGGCGAGGTATTCGCCGTAGGGCATTTCTTCGTCCACCCATCGGCTGCCGCCTGCGGAGTCGGGAATCCACATGCCGTCGAGAAGGTACTTGTCGTCGAAGACGGCGACACGGTCTTCCTTCACCGCTGCCGCCATCAGCAGCTGCATCCCCAACAGCAGGACCGTGGAGGCTTCCTTGACCGTGCAGACCTCGGTGTGCCCCGTGGGAAAGACCTTCCCGTCCACGTCGCTGCCCGGCTCGGGGATGGGCGCATGGCCCCGGACCGCCATCTCGTGCTGGGCAATCGCCTGAGTCACCGCTGCCGCCACCGGCGTGCCAGCGCCCGGCACGCCGTCCCGGGCATGCGTCCGCAGATGGTTGGCGACCGCATGCGAGTGCACAGGCCATGTGTCGGGGTGTTGTTGCAGCCGCTGCTCAGCGGCCTCGACGGCGAGCCCAGGCTCCGTGGTGTCCGAGTGCAGCAGCCGGACGAATCCTTCGAGTGCTGCGCGCAGGTAGCCGAGACGGACCTGGTGCTGCTGCCACTCCTCCATCATCTCGGTCCAGACGGCGTCGAAGTCGAGGCCCGCTGAACACATGCCGCCGTCGTCGTAGGACATGTCGAACGTCACCGTACGCAGGCCCTGGGCGAGACGCAGCCACTTGTAGGCCGTGTCCCAGCCGTTCTGCGCCCCGGGGACTCCTGTGACGGCGGAGGCATGCTCCACCCAGTCTGTGAGTTCGCGGACATGGTCCTCGGGCTCGGACAGCGCGAGGGTGGACAGCGTTCGGTATGAGGGCAGGCAGGAGCCCTCCATCCAGGTGGTGGTCATGGGTGGAGCGTGGCACACGGCACTGACAATCACTGCGGCGCCGAGAACCGGAGCGAGGCTCAGGTGCTGGTGGTGCGCCGTACGAGCCTATGGCCTCGCAACTCCCGCTCGTTGCGGCCGAGTTCGCGCCCCCATCCCTCTTCCGTGCCAATCAGGTGCGGGTTCTCGTAAAGACCGGCGCGGACCTCGGCGTCCGTGAGCCTCCGGTACTTGGGTGCGTCGGGATCATCCTCGGCAAGGAACTCGTGCTTGCGGTGCAGCAGGGGACGGTTGTTGGAGTCCGCGTACGAGGTGAAGGAGGACTTGAGGGTCTTCAGGTCGACGGCATACGAGGCCGCGATTCGCGGGTGGGGATCCGCGTCGAACTCGGGATAGTCGAGCCAGCTGACCCCGCGGCCCTGATGGCGGAGCTTGACGACAGACCACTCGCCAGGACGGCCGGCAGCAATGCTCGCGCACTGCTCGTACAGGCGCAGCACGGCTGGGATCCGATGGAGTGCGCGGCGGTGAACGTACAGGGCGGTCGCGGTGAATTTGCCGGCGATTGATCCGTTCATCGCCCGGCGGACGTAGGTGTCGTCGCGCAGTTTGAACAGCAGCCGATCCGCTCGGTGGCACGCCTCGGTATACGACGGGAAGAAGGCACGGATGTCCAGTTGAACCGGCAGGGGCAGACTGCTAACCGGGCCTCGGCCGTGAAACAGCTCCAGCGCGAGGAACTGCAGTGTGTCGAGGGCTCCGCGCTCGGCGCTTCGTTCTACCTTCGCGGGGTCGGCTTCCTGCTCGGCAAGGCGCTTGAGTTCAGCGGGGCGCAGATGGCCAAGGAGGCTGATGATGGGCTGCGGCATTTCCTCCAGCTGAGGCATCCTGCCGCGCTGTTCGAGATGATCGACGACCGAGGTGATCGCCGAGGCGGTGTCCTCGGACGCCAGCCACTCCCCGTCAGGAGCGACCTGTCGGGCGAGATAACTCAGTTGCGCCGCATCGTCCTTGAACGCGTAAACGATGCCAGGCGCAGCCGACACGCAGTGGACACCGGTGGCTTCCTCGACGTAGTCGCGAAGCTCGCCGGCGGCGTAGAGGTGCTGGAAGGTACGGCGTTGGGTGAGGATGCCGTCGCCGTACTCGGTGCCTTTGATCTGGTTGCGCTCCCACCTCAACCTCGCGGGACACCACTAGCCCGACTTGGCGAGGTCCCAGACCCGAAGGAGCGTCTCGCGCCGTTCGGCGGGATTCTCAATCACTTTCAGGACATAGGTGAGAGGGACCACCTCGGCCGGCTCACGCCGCCCGTTAGGAAAGTGCACCGGGTCCCAGCCCACAGCATCGAGGCCGAGGTGCAGCAATGCTCGTACATCGCCGCCACGTCCACACCCGTAATCGAGTGCCCCCGTGCCTGGCTCCAGCTGAAGGTCGCCAACGGCACGACGAGCGAGGAGCGACAGGCCGACACGACCGATGACGGTGTTATGTCTCTGACTGGTCCAGAGCTGCTGGGTCATCAGTGTTCCCTGATTCACGGATAGGCCAGCGTGCGACAGCTCCGAACTTTACGTGACACTCGCTCCGGCGGTCCGGCTTACAGGCGAGGCGAGTGCCAAGACTGATCTCATGCCACACGGTTCGGGGCACCGCCGTCGACCACACCACCGGCATAGCCTTGGCATCTAAGCGACGCGTCCGAGTGATGACTCCCCTTGGGAGCCAACTGGGAGCCGGATCCCTCCCGAGAACCTTCCCAGACTGTCCGAGACCACCGCACGCCAAGGTCCTGAACAGGCAAAACAGCAACACAGCCGGTGCCACTCCCACCCGAACCTCATTCGGGACGAAGAGGTCGTGGGTTCAAATCCCGCCACCCCGACGCTGGCCAGAGGGCCTATCGGAGAGATCCGATAGGCCCTCTGACGCGTTTGCCGGCAGAAAGCGTACAGCAATCGCAGTGTCCCTCAGGGACTGGACGCGTCAGGCGGCTCGCCGGGGCGCCCGCGCAGCCTCCCGCCGGGCCGACACCGAGGCCGGACCGGGGCACGTGCGCAGGGTGCCGTCGTCGAGATGGATGGTGCGGGTGGCGAGGCGGGTGAGGGCCGGTCGGTGGGTGGTCATGACCGCTGTTCGGCTCTCGACCAGGCGGCCGAGCGCGCGGACGACGATTTCTTCGGCGGCGTTGTCCAGTCCCGTGGTGGGTTCGTCGAGCAGCACAACGGGGGCGTCGGCAAGCAGGGCGCGGGCGATGCCGACGCGTTGGCGCTGGCCGCCGGAGAGTCCGGCGCCTCGGTCGGCGAGCCGGGTGCCCAGGCCATCAGGCAGGCGTTCGGTGAACTCGGTGACCAGGGCTGCCTCCGCCGCCCAGGCGACCTCGTGCGGGCCGGCGTCGGGTCGGGCGTAGCGGATGTTGTCGGCGATGGTGCCGGAGAACAGGAACGTGTCCTGCAGCACGACTGCGATCTGGCGGTGCCGCCAGATGGCGGGGATGTCGGCGAGGGGGAGTCCGTCGAGGAGCAGGCGGCCGCGGGTGGGCGGGTAGAGCCCGGCGATGAGGGAGAGCACGGTGGATTTGCCGGAGCCGTTGGGTCCGAGCAGCGCGAGGTGTTCGCCGGGGTGGACGGTGAGGTCGAAGTGGTTCAGGACGGGGCCGCGGCCGTAGTCGAGGGTGATGTCGCGCAGGTCGATCCGGCCGGTGGCGCGGTCGGGCAGGCGCCGGTGTGGTGTCGGGGGCGGGGGTGGCTGGTCGAGGATGGCGGCAACGCGTTCCGCTGAGGCCGCGCCCTGGGGGAAGGTGATCGAAAGGCGGGACATCGATCGCATGGGTTTGATCATGTCCTTGAGGTAGCTGGTCACCACGACCAGCAGCCCGACGCTCCACCAGTGGTTCACGACACCGAGGCCGCCCGCCCACAGCAGTGTCGCGGTGGCCACCGCGGCGGCGGCTTCGAGCAGTGGGGTGAATCGGGCCCGCAGTTCGACGCTGCGCAGGCCGGCGTCGAGGGTGGTGCTGTTGCTGCTGGCGAAATGTGCGTCGTGCAGGTCCTGGCGGCCGAAGGCGTGGATGGTACGGATGCCTTGAAGGGATTCGGTGACAAAGGTGGCGAGGTGTCCTTCGGCGGCGCGCTGCCGCCGTTCCGTCTGGCGGGTCAACCGGGTGTAGCGCGCGGCCGTGAAGAATATCAGCGGGGCGCCCCCGATCGCGATCAACCCCAGGCGCCAGTCGACGGAGAGGATGACGGTGGCGTAGCCCGCGAAGGCCAGCAGTCCGGGCAGAAGTTTGGAGAACAGGTCGACCAGAGCGTCCTGGATCCGGCTGGTGTCGATCGCGATGCGGCTGGTCAGTTCCCCGACGGCCTGCCGGTCGTGGTAGCTCATGGGGAGCCGTTGCATGTGGGCGAAGACGTCCGTGCGGATCTCCGCGGTGATCCGCTCTCCGGCGCTGTTCATCACACGGTCACCGAGGTAGTCGAACGTCCCCGAGGCGAGAGTGATCAGCAGCAGTGCGGCGGCGGCTACGCTGAGCATGGCCAGCGGTGACGAGCCCACGATGCCCGTGAGCCAGGACAGTGGGCCGCTGGTCCGGCCCTTGAGTACGTTGTCGATGACCAGCGCCAGTGGCCAGGGTGCCGCCAGGTCGGCGATCAGCTCTCCGATGCGCAGTCCTACGCCGAGCACGAGCGTGCCCAGGTGCGGGCGGCCGTAGGAACGGAATCGCCACAGGTATCGCATCATTCCCACATCGGCTCGGCGGGCCTTCATCTGCTCACCTCCCCGGTCAGGTCCGCGCGGGCGGCGCCTTCGAGAGCTGCGTTGCTCGCGCCGGGGCGTATGCCGTGCTCGGCCATGGCGGTCAGCACCACCGGCGCGAGTCCGGGGTCGGCACGCGTGATCGCGGACAGCAGCCGGGAGAACTGGCGGCGTTGGCTCAGGGCCTCCTTGGTCAGCCGGGCGGCATCGGCTCCGGCCGAGTCCATGCCGCGCAGCAGCGCCGCATCGAAGCGTGCCGCGTCGGCACCCGTGGCGACAACCCGCTCACGCGCGGACCAGCATGCCGATGCCCACACGGTGCCGTCGGCGTGCGGGTCCTGGTCCCGCCCGCCCAAGAAGTGCGCCATTGTCCACCGGGGCTGCAGTTTGCGGCGCCGCGGGTCCCACTCGGCGATGGTCCCGCGGTGCCAGCCGTAGATGTCCGAGGTGCCCAGCAGAATGGCCGTGAGGACATCTGCGGTGCCCTCGTCCAGAGCGATCTTCCGGTTGGTCTGCTGCGCCGGGGGACGCAGTCGGTTGAGCCGGAAGTCCGCGGTGTGCCGGCACAGATGATGGCCGACCTCGTGACAGATGATCGCGGTGTTGTGTGCGGGGGCGTGGAAATACCGGCTGCCATCTGGTGTCGGAAGGAATCCGGCGCCGCCCCCCAGATGGACCTCACCGGCACAGCTGAGAGTGGCGGGCTCGTCCGTAAGTGACGATCTGGGAAGCCGGTAATGCCCTCCGTGCCAGCGGCGGGGCTGGTTGTGCATCCCGATTCTGACCAGCAGGCGAGGGAGAGGGTGACCGAGCAGGGCTGAAGCGAACCGCAGGGCACGCTGGACGTGGAAGGCCGTATTGGTCACGCCGAAAGCTCGGGCCTGCCGGTCTGCGACGGCGTCAGCCAGGGGGCCGCCACCGGCCGCGGGGTCGAACATCAACGTGGAGCCGTCGAACAGCCGCCCGCCGCGCTCGTCACGGACCGTGGCCTCGGGCAGCACCACTTCGGCCGGCCGCAGCTCGATGACGTCCAGGGCGGCTTCACGCAACTGCCCGGGCCAGGGACGTCCGTCAGGTATGTAGACGATCGCCGGGATCACGGGGCATCATCCCCGGACAACAGCGTCGGCAATGGGTCCCGCCGGGGCGACGGTCTGCCGGACCGGTGCGCGCACCAGGTCCACGGCCGCGCCGTTGGCCAGCTGTGGCGGGGACAGGACCGGCAGTCCGGTGGCCGCGTGTGCTTCCTGCGAGGCGAGGGGGCTGGCGGTGACCAGGCCACTCACCATGCGGACCGGGACCCCCAGTCCCTGCAGGATCGTCACCCCGGCGACTGCGTCCAGCGCGTTGGCCGCCGCCAGTACGACACCGTGGGCGAATCCGGGCAGGCCCTCGACAAGCGCCCGTGTCTCGGACTGCAGCAGCCCGTCGGCGATCTCCAGGACGACTGCGTCCGCACCGTCGTCGACCAGGGCATCGCGGATGGCGATCATCGTGGTCCGCAGCCGCTCGACCGGATAGCCGAACGTGGAAGACATACCGAAGTCGAGGAATTCGGCCACGGTGCTGGCGCCCGCGTCGATGTACGTCCAGCGGTCCTTGCCACTGCCGGAACCGGTGACCTTGCCCGCACCGGCAGCCAGTCCGGCTCGCGTCCAGCCACTCACCATGGCCGACGCCGTCGTGGTCTTGCCCGCGTTCATCGACGAGCCGAGCACGACCAGAGTGCCCCACTCCGGCGCCGTGTGCGGCGAAGGCGTCCGCGCATAGTGTTCCAGCGACAGTGGCGTCCCGGACCGGTCGTTCAGCGTGCCGATCACCTTCAACTCGGTCGGTGGCAGCCGTCGCGTATGCGCCGAGGCGACCGTTCCCACAAGGCCGCCCGCCGTCAGCAGATGAACATTGGGCCCGGTCGGCAGGTAACCCTCGTAGAAGTCCGTGGCATACCGGTTGCCGTACGCACCCACCACAATGTCGCCCCAGTAGAGACGGACGCGCCGACCGTGGACATCCTCCAGATGGTCAAGCTCGCCCAAGTGGGCCACGGTGGCAACCACAAGATCCCCGAGCTGCGGTTCGCGAACCGACCCACCGGGCACGGTCGCGTCCCGGTCGTCGATTCTGCGCGTCACATAGCCCCACTTGGCCCCAGCGAAATCTTTCATCGCAGACCCCTCATCCGTTGCGGATCGGGCCCGTGCCGGCGCCCGAACGGGTAGTCGTCCATTCGATTCGCTCGTAGCTATGATCCGGGCTCCCCGGACCGACCGCATTGTGGTGGTGGCTCCGACGGTGACCGGTGAGGCGAAGGTCCGGGGTGGGAGTCCGCAGGTCACGGAGTTCTCGGCGGGTGCGGTGGTGGGGGTGCTGCCGCGGGTCTACCGGGAAGCTACGACAGCGGGACCGCACGGGGCTTCCCTCCCGAGTGCGGCGGGCGGTGGGCAGCCGCTGCGCGCGTATGGTCTGATCGGGTGGATTCGCCTGCGCGGGACGCTGTTCGTGATGGATCCGTCACGGAGGGCCAGCCGGACCGCCCCAGGACGTCAACCGCCGGTCGCCATCACTCCGGCCGGTACTCGGCCCACGTCTTGGGCGTCTCGGAGACTCTGACTGCGGTCAGCTCCGGAAATCGACCGGCCCAGAGGTCGAAGATCCATAGGGCCAGATTCTCTGCCGAAGATGAGATTCCCCCTTACTGACATGGACTACTTCAACAACCGCAGCGGTTGTGCCCGCCCCCTCTACCGCAACGCCGCCGGCACGATGCCCAGCGTCACGCCCGGTCTGCTCCCCCTGCTCTCCAGGCGGCTCGACGTGCCGGTCGTCGCCGAAGATCTGCTCGCCAACATCGCCGCGGTCGCGTCCCACCCGGAGTACACGACCCGGTTCCGGGAAGACCTCGAAGTCCCGGGTACGCGGATCCCCCTCGCCGGGGACCCCCGTCTGTGGGAGCGGAGCGTTGCCATCGGTCAGCTTGTCCTGTGGCTGCACACCTACGGCGAGCGGTACGCCGACGAGAGCGCCGGGAGGCCGTACGGCAGGGTGTTGCTGCCATACGACCGCCCCCGGTGCGTGGAGGAGATCCCGGACGACGCGGAAACCATGCCGGAGAAGCCGGCGTACGACCCTGTGGCACCGGACCTGTGGGTCGGCGCTGGACGGATCAGTCCGGTGCCCCTCGCGGTCCGGAAGTACGAAGTGTCCGGAATGAACATTCTCAACAAGTGGTTCGGCTACCGCCGGAGAAAACCCGCCGGCAAGCGACGCCTCGAACTGGACCACGTGGTAGCTCCGCGCCGGCTTCCCGCATGGACCACGGAACAGCTGGAACTGCTGAATGTCCTCGGCCTGCTCGTGCGGGAGGAGCCGGCGCAGCCTGCCCTCTTCGATGAGGTGTGCCCGGGTCCACTGATCACGGTGACGGAGCCGGCCACAGCGGGCATCCTTCCTGTGCCCGCAGAGGCGACCAAGGCGCTGAAAGCGACATCGGACACGGGTGACGCCCTGTTCGACCTGTGAGCGGGGCAGCGGCTCGTCTCCACTGCCATGTCCGTGGTCAGGCAGAACCTGCCTACATACGGGCCTCAGGCAGCGAGACGACTCACTGCGCTGCCCCCTCCGACTCAGCTATTTCATACGGTAGTTGGCGAGGTGATGGCCAGCTCCGCCCAGACCGTCTTGCCCAGCGGGTGACGTGGCGCCGAACCCCAGCGCACGGCCAGGACGTCCACCAGGAGCAGCCCTCGGCCCGACTCGCCCTCGGGAGCCGACGAAGGCGCGGTCGGGGGAATCCGTTTCGCCGACGCCGCGTCCGCGACCTCGACGCGCACCAGGCCCGCCGCCGTGTCGAGGGCGAGCCGGAGGCCGAAGTCGCGTCCGGGCACGCGGCCGTGCCGCACGGCGTTCGCGGCGAGTTCGGCGACGACGAGGGCGACCGCGCACGACACGTCCGACGCCGGCGGATACCCCCACTCGCCCAGGTGCCGTACGGCGAGCCGCCGGGCCAGTCGCGCGCTCTGCGGCGAGGAGGCGAACTGCGCGACAAGCGGCGGCGGTGCGCCCTGTCCGTCGGCGAGGGCAAGTGCCTCCGCCACTGGGGGCGCGGCATCGCGCCCGGGCTCATCCGCCGGGACGGTCGTTTCTGTCAGCACGGGGGTGTTCCGTCCTTCTCTGTCGAGCGGGGAGATGTCGCACGGTGTGCACAATTCATCACTTTCCGCACTCAAGAGTCGTCCGGTCGGCCTACGATCAACAGGTGACTCGGCCTTACTTTTCACCCCGTAAGGAACGGAAGTGACGCTTTGGCCAACGCAATTGATCCCAGTACATCGATGGCCGCGCTGTTCGGTGCGCGGGTCCGCAGGCTCCGTACGGCGGCCGGACTGACCCAGGCCGAACTGGGCGACAGAACGCATGTGGTGAGCACCCGGATCACCCAGATCGAGCGGGCGTCCGGGGCGAAGCCCACCCGGGAGCTGGCGCGGGCGCTGGACGGGGCGCTCGGCGCGGACGAGCTGCTGGTGGAACTGTGGCCGTACGTGTACCGGGAGGCGTTTCCGGACTGGTCGCGGAAGTTCATGGAGTACTCGGAGCGGGCGGTCGTCATTCGTGAGTACGCGGGACATCTGGTGCCGGGTCTGTTGCAGACCGCCGTACGCACGGGCGGTGCTGCGTGTCGGCCGGACGCTCCGCAGTAAGGAACAGTTGGAAGAACGGGTCCTCGTTCGCGTGGGGCGGCAGGAGCGGCTTCGCTCACCCGACCGGCCGGAGCTTTGGGTGGTCCTCGACGAGGCGGTGCTCAGGCGTCCGGTCGGCGGCCGAGCGGTCATGCGCGAGCAGGTGGAACAACTGCTCGCGAGCAAGACGGCCCCTCACATCACTTTGCAGGTAATGCCGTTCGACCAAGGCGAGCACGATGCGATGGGCGGCTCGCTCACCATTCTCACCATGCCGGACGGCACGGAGATCGCCTATACGGAGGGCGCGCACTACGGCCAACTCATCGAGGATCCGGACGAGGTCAGGAGCTTCTCACTGTCCTACGATCGGCTTCGGGCGGCAGCCCTGCCCCCGCCCATGTCTCTGGACATGATCCGATCCGTGTGGGAGGAAAAATACCGTGGCGCGAAGGTCCCGTCCCGAACTGAACGGCGCCGCCTGGCACAGGAGCAGCTACAGCAATCAGGAGGGCGGCAACTGCGTGGAGGTGGCCGACGGATTCCAGGAGGCCGTCGTCCCCGTCCGTGACAGCAAGGTCCCGCACGGTCCGGCGCTGTGCTTCCAAGCCGGCGCCTGGGCCGCCTTCATAGGTGAGTTGAGGGCCGGACACCACCGTCCCTGAGGCGGCCGGGCTCCGGTCGCCGTCCACGTCCCGGGCTCACCGGACCCCTGTCCGCGAGGGCCCGGCACGCCACTGACCTCCCCAAAGAACCTGGGAAAAGAACTACCCACCCTCCCACCCTCCCCGGCCGAACGGCCCGCGTCACTCGTCCGAGTGACCGGCTTGCAGGGGCGGGATACGAGCGGTTACGTTCGCCGCGACAACCGCACACAGACTTCGGCCCCCGGCCGGGACGGCAATCCCGATCGAGGGCCTGACCTCTCAGGAAGAAAAGACCTTCCCGATGGCTGATTCGCAGTCTAACGCGCCTCAGCGCGCTGCCGCCGGAGCTCCGACCTCCGGCGTGATTCATGTCCGCAGCCGGCTCACCGCCGACTTCACCGTGATCTCCAACGCCCTCGCGCAACGGCGCGGCAGCGCGGTCACGGTCGGTGTCGCGGCGTACATCCTCTCCCTGCCCGACGGCGCCCCCGTGAGCATCACCGCCCTGTGCGAGCACTTCAGCGAGGGCGAGATCCTGATCTCGCGGGCCCTCAGGGAGCTGGAAGCGGCCGGATACCTGGAGCGCCGCCGCGAGCGCCTGCCCACCGGGCAGATTCGTACGCGGACGTACTTCTACGACGTCCCCGGCGGCGGCGACGGAACCGATGGCCCCGACGGGCCGTCGAAGCCGCCCCGGCCGCGCAAGCGGCGCGGCGCCGGGGAAGCCCCGTTAGCCTCGGTGCCCGCCACGGAGGCGGCGCCCGCGCCCGAGGCCGCGCCCGCTCCGGACGTCCGCGAGCGGGCCGAGGAACCGGCGCCGCTCGCCGACGCCGACCCGCTGGCAGTCGCCGTACTGTCGACGCTGCGCCGCGTCGATCCCCGCCTCGTACTGTCCGCCCGCGAGGCCGCCCAGTTGGCGCCCGGCGTCTCCGAGTGGCTGGCCGCCGGGGTCGGAGCACCCGAGATCACCGAACTGCTCACCACGGGACTCCCCGACCGCTTTCGGACCCGCCCGGCCCGCGTCCTGGCCTTCCGCCTGCGGGAGCAGCCGCTGCCCGCACCTCCCCCACCTCCCCTCCCGGAGGACACCGGGCGCCCCGTCATGCTGCCCTTCCAGACCTGCGACGGTTGCGAGCGCGCCTTTCGCGCACCGGAACCCGTACGCCACTGCCGGGACTGCCGGCCGTCCGAGGAACGCCTGCCGGCTACCGCCTGAGCCGTCGGTTCAGAGCGCTTGACCAAAGGAGACACGAGAATGAGACTGGGTGTACGACATTTGTCATACACGAGGGGAAGGGAGGCAGGAATGGCTTCGAAGCCCGACTCGAAGAGCAGTGCCTCAGGTACCACGGCCAGGAGGCCCACCACGTCCGCGGCCCGTCCGAAGCAGGGCGGGGGCGGCGCGACGAGCGTGGCCCAGGTGCGGCTGCGCCCGGACGAGCTTGAGGACCTGCAGCAGGTGATGCAGACCCTCAAGCTGCACTCGCTGTCCGATGCCCTGCGCGAGGGGCTTCGGCTGCTCTCCCGTGAGGCAGCCGAGGTCGCCGCTTCCCGAGACATCCGCGAGTTCTACCAGGGCGCCCAGGCTCCGACTCCCGCGGGCGTTCTGCCCGCGACCGCGGACGAGCTGGCGGCGGCGGACGAGACCGAATGGTGAATATCGGCTCCGCCCTGCGGGGCGAGGTATGGGGTTGCGCTCTCCCCAGCCCCCTCGGCCCGCATCCGGTTCTCGTCCTCACGGTGAACCGCGTCGCGGAACCTCTGTCAGCGGTCACCGTCGCCGTGATCACCGGGACCCCTGGCCCCGGCTCCACCCACGTTCCGATCGGTCCGGACTGCGGGACGACCAAGTACGACGAGTCGTACGTGAACTGCGCCGACCTGCACACTGTCGACAAACCCAGGCTTCGGCGGCGCCTCGGCCTGTTGGCTCCGAGCGAGATGCGCCGCGTGGAGGAGTGTGTCCGCGTGATCCTGGGGCTGGCGTAGTTACGCAGCTGGTGCGTTCACACGGGTGCTTCGCCCCGGTCGCGCGTTTGCCGCCATGGCGATCTTCTTGTGGTCATGAGCGACAACGGCGACGGTCGCCTCCCGGACCCGGAGCGCGGCGAACTGGACGAACTGCGGCGTCGGCTCCATGCCCTGGAGAAGGGCGGGGCGTCGCGGACCGCGGGGCGGCATCCGTGGCGCTCGGTCGGCTCGGTTCTGTTGATCCTCCTCGCCGCGCTGCTGTCGCTGCTGTCCGTCGTGGCGGTGTGGGCGAACAGCATCGTGCGGGACACCGACCGTTACGTCGCCACCGTCGGGCCGCTGGCCAAGAACCCCGATGTGCAGAAGGCGGTCACCAACCGGGTCACCAGCGTGGTGCTGGCGCAGATCAACGTGGACGCCCTGGTCAAGGAACTGGCGACCGCGGCTGCGCAGAAGGGCGTCCCGCCCCGGGCTGCGCAGTTGCTGAAGAGCCTGGACGGGCCGATCACCAAGGGGCTCGGGCAGCTGGTCAGCAGCACGGTGGAGCGGGTGGTCACCAGCAGTACCTTCCAGACCGTCTGGGTGAAGGCCAACCGCCGGGCGCACACCGCTCTCGACAAGGCACTGACCGGGCAGGCCAACAGCGCGGTCTCGCTGAAGAACAACCAGGTCACCATCGACGTGGCCCCGATCGTCGCCAAGGTCAAGGACGAGCTGGTCAGCGCGGGCTTCGGGCCCGCCGCGAAGATCCCCACCGTCCACACGAGCTTCGTCGTGTTCGCGTCGGAGGATGTCGGCAAGATCAAGACCTGGCTGCGTGTGCTGCAGATCCTCGGCGGCTGGCTGCCCGTCATCGCCCTGCTGATCGCCGCCGCCGGGGTCTACGTGGCGTTCAACCGCCGGCACGCGCTGATCGGGACCGCGCTGGCGGTGTTCGTCGCCATGCTGGTCCTCGGTATCGCCCTCACCGTCGCGCGCGACGTCTACCTCAACCATCTGCCTCCCGGTACGTCCCAGCCCGCTGCCGGAGCCGTGTACGACGCGCTGATCAAGTTCCTGCGCGCCGGTGTACGGGCGCTCGCCGCGGTCGCTCTCTTCACCGCGATCGGCGCGTTCCTCGCCGGTCCGTCCCGTATCGCCGTTCTCACCCGCACGGGCTGCCGCAGAAGCATCTCCGCGCTGCGTGACACGGCGGGATCGGCGGGGCTTCGCCTGGGTGCGGTCGGGCGGTTCGTGCACCGCTTCAAGCGCTGGATCGGGGTCGTCATCCTGGTGGTCGCGGCCATCGTTCTGTTCACCTGGACCTACCCGACCATGGCGGTCGTGGTGTGGACCGCGGTACTCACGCTGGTCGCCTTCGCGATCCGTGAATTCCTGGACGCCGGCACCGGCGCCGGCGCCGCCCCGCCCGCCGGTTCGTCGACGGTACGGCGTTGACCCCCAAGGCGGACAGACAGGGCACGCGCGGGAGGGCGGCATCGGCGCGGATCGTCCTGCTGACGCTCGCGGCGGGCCAGTTCCTGATGGCGCTCGACAGCTCCGTCATGAACGTGTCGATCGCGACGGTGGCCGACGACGTGGGCACCACCGTGACCGGGATCCAGGGCGCGATCACCGCGTACACCCTGGTGATGGCGATGCTCATGATCCCCGGCGGCAAGGTGGGCGCGCTGATCGGCCGCAAGCGGGCCTTCATGATCGGCTGTGCCGTCTACGGGTGCGGGTCGCTGACGACGGCGCTCGCCCCGAACCTCCCGGTGCTGCTGGTCGGCTGGGCGCTCCTGGAGGGGGTCGGGGCGTCGCTGATCCTGCCCGCGATCGTGGCGCTCGTCGCCGGGAACTTCGCCGTGGAACGCCGCCCCGGCGCGTACGGGCTCGTCGCCGCCGCCGGGGCGGTCGCGATCGCGGTGGGGCCGCTCATCGGGGGTGTGGCGACGACGTACTTCTCCTGGCGCTGGGTGTTCGCCGGTGAAGTGGTGCTCGTGCTCGGCATCCTGGTCCTCGCGCGGCGGGTCGCCGACGCGGCGCCCGGCAGACGTCCGCGCATCGATCTCGTCGGGGTCGCGCTCTCCTCCCTCGGGCTCGGGATCTTCGTGTTCGGCGTGCTGCGCTCGGACCAATGGGGCTGGTTCCGGCCGAAGCCCGACGGCCCGTCGTGGCTGGGGATCTCGCCGGTCGTGTGGCTGATGCTGGCGGGGCTGTTCCTGCTCTGGGCCTTCCTCCGCTGGGAGGCGCGGCTCGTCGTACGGGGCAGGGAGCCGCTCGTGGACCCGGCGCTGCTGGAGAACAAGCAGCTCACCGGCGGCCTGACCATGTTCTTCTTCCAGTACCTCGTGCAGATGGGCGTGTTCTTCGTCGTACCGCTCTATCTGTCGGTGGCGCTCGGCCTCTCCGCGCTCGACACCGGCGCGCGCATTCTGCCGCTCTCGGTGACGCTGCTGGCGGCCGCGACCCTGATCCCGCGGCTTCTCCCGGACGTCTCGCCGCGGCGGGTGGTGCGGCTCGGGGTCCTCTCCATGCTCGCGGGGGCGGTGGCGCTGATGGCCGCGCTCGACGCGGACGCGGGCGCGGAGATCGTCACGATTCCGCTGCTGCTCATCGGTCTCGGCATGGGCGCGCTGGCCTCCCAGCTCGGCTCGGTCACCGTGTCCGCGGTGCCGGACGCGCAGAGCGCGGAGGTCGGCGGCGTCCAGAACTCCGTCACCAACCTCGGGGCCTCGATCGGTACGGCCCTCGCCGGGTCGATCCTGATCGCCACACTGACCACGTCGTTCCTGACCAGCGTCGAAGAGAATCCGGCGGTCCCGTCCACGGTCAAGAGCGAGGCGAACGCCCAGCTCCGGAGCGGTGTGCCGTTCCTGTCGGACGCGCAGCTCAAGACCGCGCTCAAGGACGCCGGAGCGAGCCCGGAGGTGACCTCCGCCGCGCTCGACGCGAACGCGGCAGCAAGACTCGACGGGCTGCGCGCCGCACTCGCCGTCCTCGCGCTCAGCGCCCTCGTCGCGCTGTTCTTCACGCACCGGATCCCTACGGTCCAGCCCGGTTCGGCCACGCCCGTGTCGGCCACGCCCGGTTCGACCGAGTCGTAGCGGCGCGCGCGGGGCCGGTGAGGCGGGCAGCGCGGTTCAGGGGAGGCGGACCGCTCGGGCCAGGAAGTAGGCGTGGGCGTCCTCGTAGCAGTCCAGTTGCCAGCCGCTGCCGTCCAGCATGGGCCGCAGGTTCGGTTCACCCAGAGGGTCGTCGGGACTCAGCGGGCGGCCGTGGCGGGCGGCGCGTTCGACGCGGCCGGAGGGGTGGAAGAGGAGGAGGGCACCGCCCGGGGCGGTGACGCGGGCCCATTCGCGCAGGGCGGTGACCGGGTCGGGGAGGTGGTCGAGCAGGCCCGCGGTGAAGATCCCGTCGACCGTGCCCGGCGGCAACGGCAGCCGGTAGCAGTCGGCGAGCAGCAGGCCGGCCGGGCCGCAGCGCCCTTCGCGGGCCGCCGCCAGGAGCATGGCCGCGGTGACGTCCACGCCGAGGACCGCCCCCTTCTCCCCCACCCCGGCGCGGAGGGCAGGCAGCGCGCGTCCGGTGCCGCAGCCCAGGTCGAGCGCCGTCTGACCGGGGCGCAGGCCCAGGCGGGCGACGGCCTGTTCGTACCTGGGCCCGTCGGCGGCGAACCGTGCCTCCCAGGTGTCGGCCTTCGGCGCGAAGAACGCACGGGTCGCGGTGAGCGCCGCCCGCGCGGCCACCAGCACCGCGAACCGCCCGAGCAGCAGGTCCGGGTACGGAGCCGGCCCGGCCGGGGCACGGGGTGCGGGGGCGCTGAACTCGCCGAGGGGGACCTTACCGCCGAGCTTGTCGGTCTCGCTGGCCTCGCTGAGCTTGTCGGTCTCGTTGGCCTCACCGAGCATGCCGGTCTCGTCGGCCTCACCACGCTTGTCGGTCTCGTCGGCCTCGCCGGTCACTTCCGTATACGTATCCGAATCCGAATCCAGGTGGAACGGCAGCCCCCACGCGGCCCCGCCCACCCGGAACGCCCGCGCCGGGCACCGCTCGCAGGAGGTCAGCGGCACCGCGCCCGCGGGCAGTTCCAGCGCCTCGCCGTGGCGGTGCGGTGCCCGCAGTCGTTCGGGCGCGTCCGTGAAGAGCGGGTCCCCGGCCGCCGCCGGGCTCGTGCGGACGTCGCCGCATCGCGCTCGCCCGCCGGGCTTCGTACCTGGCTCCGTACCGGCCACGCCGCCCGCCGCCACCGCCAGCAGCCGCGCCCCGGAGCCGGCTCCGAGCACCGGGACCTCGGCGGCCAGTGCCGCGCGCAGCAGGGCCAGTTCGGCGTGGTGCGTGGCGGATCCGGCGTCGTGGTGCGCGGCTGCCGGGCCGCCGGTGATCACCAGTGCCTCGACGCCGGCCAGGCTCCCCGGCAGCGGGTCCCCGGCCGCCACGCGGCACAGCCGCACCCGTAGCCCGGCCGCCGCCAGCGCCTCACCGATCGCGTACGGGCCTTCCTCTCGCCCGTGCTGCACCACCAGTACGGCCACAGCCCTCACCCCAGTCAGCGGAATCCGCAGATACCAACCAGACCAGGGTGGACACGCAGCACGTGCCAGTCAATGACCGCATCGCAGGTCGCATACGCGGGATCAGGCCGGCTCGCCGGGATCCGGTACGGAGTGACGCTCCAGCAGCACCCGTGCCGTCGCCGCCATGGCCTCGTCCACCATTTCCCCCTCGAAGGTCGCGGCCCCCGCCCCGCGCGCCTGGGCCTCCTCCACGGCCGCTATCAGGCGGGCCGCGCGGGTGAGTTCGTCGGGGTGCGGTGAGAACACCTCGTTGATCACGGGGACGTGGGAGGGGTGGATCGCCATCATCCCGGTGTAGCCGAGGGAACGGTTCTGTTCGGCGAAGGAGCGGAGCCCTTCGAGGTCGCCGATACGTGTCCACAGCCCGGCGACGGGATGCGGGGCGCCCGCGGCCCGTACATCCAACAGGACGCGGGAGCGCAGCGCGTGGGTCTCGGCCCCCTGCGGGCTCCACCGGTAGCCGACGGCGCGCTCGACGTCGCCGCCCGCGCCGGTGATCGCCCCCGGGTACGCGACGCGGGCGGCCGCCGCCGCGCAGTCGTGGGCGTCACGCAGCCCGCGGGCCGTTTCCAGGAGGGGTACGAGGGCGATGGCACCCGGCGGCAGGCCCTGCTCGCGCTCGCACCAGTCGAGCAGCCGGTCCGCGAACCGTACGTCGTGGACACCGGCCACCTTGGGCAGCACGATCCCGCTGAGCCCGGGGCGGGCGACCGCGCGCAGTTCCTCGGCCGCCGCCCAGCCGTCGAGCGGGTTGACCCGGACGAGGAGCGCCGGCCCGCCGGGATCGGCGGCGGCGCCCGCGACGGCCTCGGCCACCTGGTCGCGGGCGGAGGCCTTGCCGTCACGCGGCACCGCGTCCTCCAGGTCGAGGATCACGGCGTCGGCGCCCGCCACCCGCGCCTTCCGCAGCCAGTCCGTCCGGGTGCCGGGTACGAAGAGCAGGGAGCGCAGCGGGGGCCGGGGGGTGGGCGCGGGCGGCCAGGTCGGCGCCGGCGGCCGGGCCGGCACGGGTGACAGGCCGGTCTCAGGCGACAGGCCGGTCTCCGGCGACAGGGCCGGCGCGGGTGGCCGGGCCGGCATGGGCGGCAGAGCCGACACAGGCGGCGGGCCGGCCGACGCGTGGGACGCGCCGGGGCCGGACGCGAGGGGCTCAGACGACATCGCTGTTCTCCAGCGCCGCGAGTTCGTCCTCGCCGAGGCCGAGCCACTCGCGGTAGACGAGGTGGTTGTCCTGCCCGAGCGCGGGCCCGGTCCGCCAGACGTGTCCCGGCCGCTGCCGGAAGTGCGGGATCACCGCCTGCATCCGTACGGCGCCGAGGTCCGCGTCCTCGACGGTGACGATGTCCTCGCGCTCGGCGTAGACCGGGTCGGCGGCGATGTCCGCCGCACTGAGCACCGGGGAGGCCACCACGTCCGTACGGGCGAAGGCGTCCAGGCACTCGGCGGTGGTGCGCTCCGCCACCCAGGCCCGCAGGGCGTCGTCGAGCCGTTCACGCCCGGCGTGCTGCTGCTCCACCGTGGCGAACTCGTCCTCGTCCAGCCCGAGCAGCCGGGCGATGTTGCGTACGGAGCGCAGCGTCGCGGAGGTGACCGTGATCCATTCGCCGTCGCGGGACGCGTAGGTGTTGATCACCGCCGCGGGGGCGACGGCCAGTTGGTTGCCGGAGCGCTCCGGTACGGAGCCCAACTGGTCGTGGACGATGACCTGCCACTCGACCAGCCGGAACAGCGGCTCGAAGAGGGCGAGGTCGATCCACTCGCCGTCGAAGTCGGGGTCGTGGTCGCGGCGGTGCAGGGCGGCGAGGACGGCGTACGCGCCCATCAGTCCGGTCACCGCGTCGCCGTGCGAGAAGCCGGTGTGCACGGGCGGGCTGTCCGGGAACCCGGTCAGATGCACCACCCCACTGCGCGCCTCGCCGACCTTGCCGAAGCCGGGCGCGTCGGCCCGGGAGGAGGTCGCGCCGAAGCCGGATATCTGGAGCAGCACGGCTTTCGGGTTGATCCGGTGCACGGCCTCCCAGTCGAGGCCCCACGCGCGCAGCCGGCCGGCCCGCAGGGTGACGATGACGACGTCCGCCCAGGCCACGAGCCGGTGGGCGAGCTCCCGGCCGGCCTCGTGGTGCAGATCGAGGGTGACCGAACGCTTGTTGCGCCCGGCGACCTTGAACCACAGCGGGTGGCCGTCCTTCTTCGGGCCCATCCCGCGCGCCGCGTCGCCCGTGCCCGGCGGTTCCACGTGCACCACGTCGGCCCCCTGGTCGGCGAGCATGGAGCCCGCCAGCGGTCCGGCCACCACATGGGCGAACTCGACCACCTTCAGTCCGCGCAACTGCCCACGACCGCCGCCGGTTTCCGGATCTGTGCTCGACACCACCGTGCTCCCTCGCCGATTCCGTCGTTCGCCGCGCCGTGGCGCGACACCGGTGTCTTCAGCGTGCCGACGCGAGGAAATGCCTGTCCAGCAAGAAACATCCATCAATCCATGCGCTTTCCGCATGAGTTGGCGGGACGCGGACCGAGGGGGCGGCGCCTCAGGCCCAGGAGACCCCGGGCGGCAGGTCGCGCCGCTGGGCGCGCAACTCCTCCAGCGTCTCCAGGAACCGCTGTGCCGCCAGCGGCAGGGGGCGGCGCGTCCGCAGGGCGATGTCCAGGCGGCGGTCGACCACGGGGTCGACGAGCGGCCGGTGGACCACCGGCCCGGTGCCCAGGAGCGGCAGCACGAGGGCGGGCATCGCGGACACCCCGAGGCCGGCCGCCACGAGCCCGCCCACCGTCGCCACGTTCCCCGCCTCGGTGGCCGGTGCCGACCGCGCGTCGACCTGGGCGAAGGCCGCGTCGGTGAGCCTCCGTACGCTCGAATCCCGCCCCACCGCGAGGAACGGCTCGCGGGCCAGGTCCTCCCAGGAGACCACCGGCCGGCCGGTCAGGGGATGGTCCTGCGGCAGCACCGCGACGAACCGGTCGCGGACCAGCGGGCGGTGCTCCAGCTGCCCCGACGGCTCGCCCGTAGTGATCGCGAAGTCGGCGTCCCCCGACAGGACCCGGCCCAGCACGGACCGCTCCAGCCCGTCCATGATCTGCAGCGTCACCTGGGGCCGCTGCCTGCGGAACGCGGAGATCACCCGGGGCAGCAGCACCGCGGCCACCGAGGGGAGCGTCGCCACCGCGACCGTGCCCGACTCGCCGAGCAGGAACCGTTCCAGCTCCTTCATCCCGGAGCGGTGCGCGTTCACGATCTGCTCGGCTATCCGCAGGGTCTCCACCCCCGCGGCGGTCAACCGGACGTTCCGCGTGTCGCGTTCGAGGAGCTGTGCGCCGAGCTGCCGCTCCAGGTCCGCGACCGCGCGGCTGAGCGACGACTGCGATACGTGGAGCTGAGCGGCGGCGGCCGTGAAGCTCGCCGCCCGGGCCACGGCCGCGTAGGCCGCCAGTTGACGCAGGGTGCTCTCCATGGCGAGCGAGTGTAGGCACAGGTTCGGCGCATTGATGCGCAGATCGCATGGACAGATCTCGGTTTGATGCTGGACGCCGATCTGTCGCCGCTCCGAAACTCGTCCGCAACGCGGGGCGCCGCTCACCGGACGCCCGGCGGTTCCCCGCCGTGCGCCGTATACGAGAAAGCGAGCGACACCCGTGCTGGCAGCTCTGGGGTTTTCCACGATCGGTCTGTTCCTGCTGCTCACCATGACGAAGCGCGTCTCCGTCCTGGTGGCGCTGGTGCTGCTGCCGGTGCTGGCCGCGCTCGTCGGCGGCTTCGCGGGCGGCATGGGCGAGATGATCCTCGCCGGTCTCACCACGGTGGCACCGACCGGCATCATGATCGCCTTCGCGGTCCTCTACTTCTCCCTGATGGTCGACGCCGGTCTCTTCGACCCTCTGATACGCCAGATACTGCGCGCCACCCGCAACGATCCGGCGCGGGTGGCCGTCGGTACGGCCGTGCTCACGATGTGCGTGGCCCTGGACGGGGACGGCGCTTCCACCTTCCTCATCACCGTCTCCGCGCTGCTGCCCGTCTACAAGCGCCTGGGGATGAGCCCGCTGGTGCTGTCCGGCACGGTCTGTCTCGGCGCGGGCGTGATGAACATGCTCCCCTGGGGCGGGCCGACGGTCCGGGCCATGACGGCGCTGAAGCTGGACAGTTCGGAGGTGTTCACCCCGGTCCTGCCCGCGATGGGGTGCGGGATCGCCTGGGTCCTGGCCGCGTCGTACTGGATCGGCCGCCGCGAACGCCGCCGGCTCGGCGCGCTGACGCCGCCGGGCGAGCGGAACGCGGGGCAGAACGCGGGGCAGAACACGAGGCAGGGGACGGAGCGGCAAGCCGGCCAGGAAGCGGAGACCCCGCAGGTGGAGACCCCGCAGGTGGAGACCGCGCAGGGGACTGCGCAGGGGACTGCGCACGTGGAGACCCCGCAGGTGGAGACTGCGCGCGCGGCGGCGCCGGTCTGGCTCACCGCCTTCAACGCCCTGCTGACGCTGGTGCTGCTGGTCGCTCTCGTCATGGAGGTCATGCCCCTGCCGGTGCTGTTCGCGCTCGCCTTCGCCCTCGCCCTCTTCGTCAACCGTCCCACGTGGGAGGGGCAGCAGGCGCTGCTGGAGAAGCATGCCAAGAGCGTGGTGCTCGTCACCACGATGATCTTCGCCGCCGGTGTCTTCACCGGAGTGCTGACGGGGACCAAGATGATCTCCGAGATGGCCGAGGCGCTCGTCTCCGTCGTCCCCGACTCCCTCGGCGGCCATCTGCCGCCCCTGGTCGCCGTCACCGGGATGCCGCTGAGCCTGGCCTTCACGCCGGACGCCTACTACTTCGGTGTCCTGCCCGTGCTGTCGCACACCGCCGCCGGCTTCGGCACCGACCAGGCCGAGATCGCCCGGGCCGCCATTCTCGGCCAGATGACGACCGGCTTCCCGCTCAGCCCGCTCACCGCCTCCACCTTCATTCTCGTCGGCATGAGCGGTGTGCAGCTCGGGGAGCACCAGCGCTTCATCTTCCGCTGGGCCTTCGGCACCACCCTCGTGATGACCGTCGCGGCCCTGCTCACCGGGGCCATCTCGCTCTGATACGGGCCAGGGCCGCCCCTGGACCCCGCTCGCCCTCCCCGTCCCCATCCCCCTCCCCGTTTCCGTCCCCGTCCCCGTCCCCGGAAGGAGACCCGCGCATGCACCCCTCCACGAGCGGCCCGCAGTCCCCTCGGCCCGTACGGCGCCGGACCGTCTGCGCCCTCGGTACGGCCACGGCACTCACCGCGGCCCTCACCCCCTCCGCCGCCTCCGCCTTCGCCCCCGCCGACGCCGCCGCCACAGCTGCCCCGTCCGTCCCTGCCGACCCCTTCTTCTCGTACACCCGCCCCGCCGTCCACGGCGTGGTGCGCCAGGACGTACGCGTGCCGCTGCGCGACGGCGGATACCTGGCGGGCCAGCTCTACCGGCCCGGCGACGCCTCGCGCCGCCCGGTGCCCGGCGCCTTCCCGGGCATCGTGTACGAGTACACCGCCTACGCCGCGAACCTGGAGGCGTTCGGGGACGGCGCCTCCTTCTTCGTCCGCCGCGGCTACAACGCGCTGGTCTGCCAGGTCCGCGGGGCGGGGGCGTCCCCCGGCACGGTCGACCCGTTCGGCCCGCAGGAGCAGCGGGACAACTACGACGTCGTCGAATGGCTCGCCCGGCACCCCGCCTCCACCGGCCGCATCGGGCAGATGGGCGTCAGCTACGGCGGGCACACCACCCTGCTCGCCGCGGTGAACCGGCCGCCGCACCTCAAGGCCGTCATCCCGATGAACGGCATCAGCGACTGGTACGAGAACACCATCTACCGCGGCGGCATCTACTCGGCCCGTATCCGCGACTGGCAGCAGGCGACCGCGCCCGACACGCTCCGCACCTACGCCGCCCACCCGCTGTACGACGACTTCTGGCGCGACCGCAGCGTGATGTCCCGCTGGGACGCGCTCACCGTGCCCACCCTGGAGATCAACGGCTGGTACGACCGGTACCGGGACGGCATGGTGAACAACCACCTCGCCCGGCCCGAGCACGTCTGGCTGGTGTCGGGGCCGTGGGAGCACGGCTACCCCGAGGGCCAGTACGCCGGCATCGGCCCCGGCGCCTACCTCGCCTGGTGGGACCACTGGCTGGCACAGGACCGGCGCGCCCCCCTGCCCGCCGCGCGCGTCACCTCGTACGAGGTGCCCGGCCCTGGAGCGGGCGCCGGCTGGCAGCGGTTCGCCCGGTGGCCACCGCCGGACGCCGGAGACCTGACGCTCCGGCTGCGTCCCGACGGCTCGCTGCGCTCGGCGCCCGGCCGCGCCGCGGTGTCCACCTTCGACGTCAACACGGGGACCGCCCCTCCGGCGGAGCACCAGCAACTCCGCTTCGCCACACCGGTACTGCGCCGCGACCATGTCCTCGCGGGCGACGCCACGGCCCGCGTCCGCGCCTCCTTCACCGCCGCCGACGGCAACATCGCGACGGTGCTCTTCGACCAGGCGCCGGACGGGACCGCCACGAGGATCACCTCGGGATGGCTCAGGGCGAGCCACCGGCACGGCCATACGAAGCTCTCGCGCGTGCACCCGGGTACGTACTACGACCTGGACGTACACCTCTGGCCCACGCACTACCGGCTCTCGGCGGGCCACCGGCTGGTGCTGCGCGTCTCCAGCGACGACCACCCGGAGATCGACTCCGACGCCCCGGCGGGCCGCGTGCGACTGCGGGTCGGCGCTGCCGGCTCGGCGCTGCGCCTCACGGTACGGAGCCCCCGGGCGGCCACCTCACCCTGACCGCCGCGGACCGGCGGGGGCGCCCTGACTGCCGTCAGCCCGGGTCAGCCCGGGTCAGCCCGGATCGGTCCGGGTCAGCCCGCCTTCGCCTGCGCCGAGATCCCGCCGTCGACCGGCATCGCCGTACCCGTGACGAACGAGGAGCGGTCGCTGCACAGCCAGACCGCGGCCTCCGCGATCTCGCGCGGCTCCGCCATGCGCTTCTGGATCTGCGGGGCGATGAACGCCTGCTCCAGCGCCGGGACCTGGTGTACCGCCGCGTCGATCATCTCGCTGCGCGTGGTGCCGACGACCAGCGCGTTGACCCGTACGCCCAGTTCCCCGTACTCGGCCGCGGCGGCCCGGGTGATGCCGAGGATCGCGTGCTTGGAGGCGACGTACGGCACGGAGGCGCCGGTGGCGTAACGGCCCGCCGTACTGCTGGTGTTGACGATGGAGCCGCCCCTGCCCGAGGCCAGCATCACCGGCAGTTGATGCTTCATGCAGTTCCAGACGCCGCGCACGTTGACGTCCATCGTGCGGTCGAACACCTCGTCGTCCGTCTCGTGCAGGGACGTTTCGATGGTGGCGTAGCCGGCGTTGTTGAAGGCGCAGTCGAGGCCGCCGAACCGTTCCACGGCCGCCTCGACCACCCGCCGCACGTCGCCCGGGTCGGTGACGTCGCCGGGAACGGCCAGTGCGCGGCCGCCCGCGGCGGTGATCTCCTCCGCCAGTACCTCCAGCCGGTCGGCGCGGCGGGCCGTCATGACGACCGCCGCGCCCTCCCGCGCGAAGAGCGCGGCGGCGGCCGCGCCGATCCCGCTGGACGCTCCCGTGATCATCGCGACCCGGCCCGTCAACAGGCCCTGGCCGTACTCCTGTGTGCTCTCCCGTTCGGTCATCGCCCGAGCATATGAGCCGATCGCCCTGCGATGGGGTCATCGCGGCACAGTCGGGGCCCCTCGCGACACGTCGAGACCCTCGCGACACATCGAGACCCTCGCGGCAATCCGTCAACGTACCGATGACGGTGGGGCTTTGCTTCCTATGCTGACCGCGTGATCAATGTGCCTCTCTCCGCACTGGAAGTCGCGATGGTCCAGGCCGGCGCCGACCCCGCGGCCACCCTGCGCGACACCGCCGCCTTCGCCGGACACCTCGATCGCCTCGGTTACCGCAGACTCTGGTACGCCGAACACCACCACTCCCCCGCGATCGGCGCCTTCCCGCCGGTCGTGCTCACCGCGCACACGGCCGCGTCGACCTCGTCGATCCGCCTCGGCTCGGGAGGGGTCATGGCGCCCAACCACACGCCGCTCATGCTGGCGGAGCAGTTCGGCACGCTGGCCGCGCTCCATCCCGACCGCATCGACCTGGGGATCGGCCGGGGCCCCGGGGTGCTGGACGAGACGGTGGCGCGGGCGCTGCGCCGGGGGGCCGGCCCGATCACCGACGCCGAGTACCGGGCCGAGGTGGCTTCGACGCTGCGTCTGCTGGTGGAGGAGATGGCGCTCGGCCCGCTCCCCGAACCATGGCTGCTCGCCTCCAGCACCGCCGGCGGCGCGCTCGCCGCCGAACTGGGCCTGCCGATCGCGGTCGCCCACCACATCCGTCCCGGCCACACGCTGTCCGCGCTGGAGCGCTACCGCGCGGACTTCACCCCCTCCCGCTGGTGTGCGGAGCCCCGGGTGCTGGTCTGTGTGGAGACGGTGTGCGCGGAGACGCGGGAGGAGGCCGAACGGCTGGGCGGGCCGATGAACGTGGTGAAGGCGGGACTGATGCAAGGGGTGAGCGACGTTCCCTTCCCCACCCCCGCCGACGCGGCGGCGCACGCGTTCACGCCGCAGGAGCGCCACGCCTTGCGGGCGTTCCGGGCGCAACAGGCCGTCGGCACACCCGAGACGGTCGCGGGCCGCCTGACGGAGCTGGCCGAGGCGACCGGCGCGGACGAACTGATGCTGGTCACGCCCGTGTACGCGCTCGCCGACCGCGTACGTTCCTACGAACTGGTCGGGCGACAGGCCGCCGCCGCGCAGCCCTAGGGGGCATTTCCTTCGGATCATCTCGCTGACCAGATGAAGATGGCGGCGATGTGGGTGCTGTTGGGGGATCCGAGCACGGTGATGCCCCGCTCCAGCCGTCGTCAGCGTTCCGCAGCATCGCCGCCGAGTACGGGCACGCAGGGCTCGGCTCGGCCGGACTGTGGACTGCCTGCGACGCGCTGTCGGACGACAAGCGGCTCCAGGCGGCTGCGACGGCTCTGGCGATCGTGGTCGAACGTCGCGCTGGAGCACCTGGTCATCGTTTAGCGGTCGCCGGCCTGGAGCTGACACCACTGGCTCCCGGCTCTGTGGAGGCGGCGCGCCTCCTGGCTCTTGACGACGGCTGCGAGCAGGCAGCTATTGGCCGCGGCAGGTCCTGAGGTAGCTGAGGAACGATGCCTGCAGCCCGGTCACGTGCGTTTCGCGCATGAGTGCGCTGGTGACGGAGCCGTTGCGCGCGGTGAGGTGGTGGAGGAACGAGGCCGCGTTCTTCGAGAGACTCTGATAGACCGCCAGGTCTCCGAGGACTTCTTTGTCGTTGAGTGTCAGGTGGAGCTTGGTGGCGGGCAGGGTGTCGCCCATCTCTCGAAGACGAGCGAAGACTTGGCTCTCACCGTTGACGATGCCGGGGCTGCCCGCGCCGATGCTCTCGAAGAAGGTACTGTTGGTGAGCCAGGCGTAGAGGCTGAAGAGTCCGCCGTAGGAGTAGCCGAAGAGGCCGTGCCCGCTCGGGGCGGTGCCGTAGTCGCGTTCGATCCGCGGGTGCAGGTCGTCGGTGAGGAAGTTCAGGAACATGTCCGCGCGACTGTCGTTCAGTTCAGCGATGTAGGCGTCGGCTTGTTCGCGCGTCATCGTGCCTGCTTCGACCGTCGACTCCACTGCGTCGATGAACTCCTTCGCGATGGGTTCGCCGGGGGGCACCAGGTCACGGTTGCGCAGCCGCTCCCAGTGCTCCGCTTCCTCACCCGCGTAGCCCACGCTGACTTGGACATAGGGCTGGATCGGCTGCAAGGGGTCCAGTTGAGTGACGATGAGCGGGGCGGTCAGGCCCACGGTCCAGTTGCCGTCGAGGACGTACACGACAGGTGCTTGCGCCGCGGCAGGGTCGTAGTTCGGTGGGGTGGTGACCCAGATGCCGTAGTCGTGCCCACCGCTGGAGCGCATCTCGAAGTAGTCGGTGTGGGCGAGGCAGCCCTGCCACATGGTGCTCATCTGAAGTCCTTCACGGTTGGGCCGGCCTGGATGACGAGGACGGCGTAGGCGGGGTCGAGAGCGGTTCCGCGTCTTCGGGGAGGTTGCCGTTCCGCAGAACGGGGTTTGCCTGCGCGCCGCGCTGGAGGCAACCGGGCTGGGGTATGCGGCCGTTCTCGACAGTGATGTCGAGGTTGCCGGGATCGCGCCCCGATCCATCGACGGATGCCGCGCGACTGCCTGAGCAGGTCCCAAGGTTGGCCCTCCGCCGTTGCGAGCTGACTGCGACCGTGTGCGAAGCAGCACGGGATCGCCTATCATTTTTTTCCAATGGAAAAACCATAGGAGTGATTCTGTCAACTTCAGACCACAAGGGCAGCGCGCCGGTCGAGCGGCTCCTGGCACGGCTTCTCGACGCCTTCGGAGAGGCCCTTCCCCCGCCGGAGATGTCGCTCCGTGAGATCGCCGCCCGGACCGAGACCAGCCACGCCCTGCTGCGCTACCACTTCGGGTCGCTCTCGGGCACCCTCGCCGCCATGCTCACGGCGCAGCGGTCCCGTGACAACGAGACGCTTCTGCGAGCAGCCCAGCAGGGCACCTTCGACGATTTCGTCGCGGCGATCTGGCGTACGTACACCCGGCCGGAACAGCTGTCGCGTGTCCGGGGCTTCTTCCACGTCGTCGGACTGGCCGCGTACGAACCTGAGAGATTCCGTGAGTTCGTGGAGTCGATCGGCGACCTCACCGTGATGCTGTCCTCACTCGCGGAACGCGAAGGGCTCGGCACGGAGGAGGCGCGGAATGTGGCCGCCATCACCGTTGCCGCGATACGCGGCCTCCTGCTGCAGGAGGTCCTGACTCCCGGAACCCGCCCGGAGGACGCGGTCACCTTGATCCTGCGCATGAAAGAGGGCCGGTCCGATCCGCGATCACATCCGGAGCGTTAAGCAGGCGCGCCGATCCGGAACAGCGCGAAGATCACTTCGAAGACTCGGCGGCCCTTGCCGCCGCCGATAGCCACCTGCCTCCACATCGCCCCCCGGGGTCACGTTCGACAGCCATGACATCGGCACGTGGAGGCAGGGGCAAGAGGCCGTTTCCATCGGACGGGTTGCCCATAGCCCCGGGCCTGGCCGAGGTCCTCGCCGACGCCCACCTGCGCAACGGGTACGGCCCGGTTGCCGGCTCACCACAGGCCCGGGCCGCCGCTGCGGGCTGGTTCACCGGACGCGGCCTGTCCACCGAACCGGGCCAGATCCTCTTCGCCCCGGGCAGCAAGCCTCTGCTCTTCGCCCTGCTGGCCGCGATCGGCGGTGACGTGGTGCTGCCCTGCCCCTCGTGGGTCTCCTACGCGGCCCAGGCCGCCCTGCTGGGCCGTCGCGTCATCTCCGTACCCATCCCGGCCGAGGCCGGCGGCATTCCCGACCCCGAACTGCTGGAACAGGCCCTGCGGCAAGCCGCTGCGAACGGGGCCCGGCCGCGCCCATGCAAGCCGTGGCCGCCCACGCCCTGAGCGACCCGCCGGAGGTCACCGCGCACATCGCCGCCGCCCGCCGTCTGCACGTGACCGGTACCTGTGGCCGCAGACCCACGACCTACGGCGCATCCCGTTGCACGACCCGACCCCGGTCTACTCGCACATGCTGCTGTTCCGCAGCGGAGACCAGCACCCCGTGCTGACCGCGCTACGCGACCATCTGCGCACCGCAGGCCCGCGAACCCCGCACGACGTGTGGACACCGGACTGGGTGGAACGCTGACCGGACGACCGAATCAACAGACACGCCCTGGCCCCAACTCCCGCCCGCGTGCCACGTATCGGCAACTGTTCAGCTCCGCGCCGCCGCACGGCCACGGTGGTTCACCACAGTTCGGTCTGGTCCCTCCCGTTCCTTCACAGGAGTACGCATGAGTGCACCAGAGCGCAACAGCCCCGGCAGACGTGCCGTGTTGCAGGCGGCCGTCGCGATTCCGGCCGCCGGTGCGGCCGTCCCGGTGCTGGGCGCCGGGTCCGCGCAGGCCGCCGCCCCCGCGGCGGCCACGGCTGCCGGGTCGACCGGAGGCAGCCGGTTCGACGAGGCGAGCCCGCGCTTCGGTATCGCCGTACTGCCGGACACGCAGTACCTCTTCGACGCCGACAGTGCGGACCCGGAGCCGCTCCGGGCGAGCTTCCGCCATCTGGTCTCGGAGCGCGGGAGGGGGAACATCGCGTTCATGACGCATCTCGGTGACGTCACCGAGCACGGCACCGAGGACGAGATCAGGCTGGCCGCCGACACGTTCCGGACCCTTCACGGCAAGGTCCCCTACTCCGTGCTCGCCGGGAATCACGACATCAACTCCGGTACCGACGACCAGCGGGGCGACAGTGCCTATCTGAAGAGCTTCGGGCCGCGACGCTTCGCGGGCATGCCGACGTTCGGCGGGGCCTCGCCCGACGGGTACAATAGCTGCCATGTGATCCGGGCGGCCGGGCGCCGGTGGCTGATCCTCGCCCTGGACTGGCGGGTCTCGCAGAACGGAATGCGCTGGGCCCAGGGCGTACTGGACGCGCACCCCACGCTGCCGACCGTGCTCACCACCCATGACCTGGCGTGGGCCGACGACGAGGGCGCCGCGCAGCTCTCGGACAACGGCAGGCGCCTGTGGGACGGCCTCGTCCGCGGCAACGACCAGATCTTCCTGGCCCTCGGCGGCCACTACTGGCCGCCCGGCCGTACGGTCCTGACCAACGACTCCGACAACGATGTCCACATCCAGATCACCAACTACCAGGACCGCTACTACGGCGGCGCCGGGATGATCCGCCACTACGGCTTCGATCTCGCGCGCAATGTGATCGACGTGGAGACGTTCTCCCCGTGGCTTCTCGCCCGGGACCCTGCCGAACGGACGCCACTGGAGGCCGAGACCGTCGAACTGACCGGCCCGGTCGACCGGTTCACCCTGGACATCGACTTCGAACGCCGCTTCGCGGGCTTCTCCCCGATCGTGCCGCCCCGACCGCGCCCCGCCGAGGCCGTCATGCCGCGCGGCACCGTGGCGTACTGGCGCTTCGACGCGTCCGGCGTCGCCGCGGCGGGCGGGTCAGGCGGGGCGGGCAGCGCGGGCAGCCCCGTCGGTACGGGCACGGTCATCCGGGATCTGTCGGGCCACGGCAACGACCTCACCGCCGCTCGTCTGCACGACAGCGGCCCCGGGGCGCTCACCTGGTCGGACGACCACCACCGGGGTCAGCCGGGCCACGCCAGCCTCCGCTTCGACGGGGGCAAGAACCCGGACCGGGGCGCCGTTCTGACCACATCCGCGCGGGCCCCGCTGAACTCCGAGAAGTTCACCTCCGGCTACACCCTGGAGACCTTCATCAGGCTTCCGGAGCCCTTCGAGGGCGACCACGCCTGGATGGGCATCCTGAGCTGGGAGGGCCGTAACAGCGACGCGGGCAAGACCACCGGCTGGTCCCCCGACGAGCCCACCTGCAGCCTCAACCTCTCCCCCGAGCGCTTCCTCCAGTTCGTGGTCTACCCGCACCGGCAGAACGCCGACCCGACATCCTGGAGCCATGCCGTCCCCGTGGGCCGCTGGATGCACATCGCCGTCGTCAACGACGGCCGGCGCACCGTGATGTACGTGGACGGCTCCAAGATCGCCCGTAACCCCACCCAGCCGTCGACCGGCATCGCCACGCTCGGCAAGCCCTTCGTCATCGGCGCCACCCAGTTCGACGAGCGCTTCGGCCAGGGCTTCTACGGCTGGATCGGGGACACACGCATCGTCACCCGCGTGTTGACTCCGAGGGAGTTCATGACGGCTTCCGATCGGAACCGGCACTCTTAGCCGACTGGCGCGGGGCCGGGGCACGGTAGCGGCCCCGCGCCCCGCGCTCGGGCGGCCTCAGGGAACCCGTGCTTGAGCGGTAGATCTTCACGCGCGGCTCTGCTCGTCCGGCGTCACTTCACGCACCGTACCGCCGCCGCTCTCCAGCTCGTCGATGGAGGCGAGCAGGCGCCCGGCGTTGGCGGGACTTCGCAACAGGTACACGGTCTCTTTCAGGGACTCGTACTCTGCGAGAGAGACGATGACGACGGCGTCATGTCCGACCCGGGTGACGACCACTTCTTCGCCGTCGTCATTGACGGAGTCGAGCAGCTCGTCATGGCGCGCGCAAAACTCGGGGTACGTCACGGTCTTCACGGGTCGCCCTTCCCTCACGTACACGGACCCGTACGTACCCTCCCGTACGGTGGCAAGCGGCGTCACCCGCTCCCCTCGGTCAACGACTTCAGGGCGATATTGAGTCGCAGGACGTTGACGCGCGGCTCCCCGATGAAGCCCAGCGTCCGCCCCGTCGTGTGGGCGTCCACCAGGGCGCGTACCCGGTCGGCGGGAAGGTGGTTGCGTTCCGCGACGCGGTTGATCTGGAGGCGGGCGTACTCCGGGGAGATGTCGGGGTCGAGGCCCGAGCCCGAGGAGGTGACCGCGTCCGGGGGGACGGCGTCGGGGGTGACCGGGTGGCCCGGGGTGGAGTCGTCCTTGATGACGGCGGCCTTGGCGGCCGTGACCCAGTCGATCAGTTCCTTGTTGTCACCGGAACGGTTCGTCGCGCCCGAGAGCAGCAACTCGTACTGGGTGTTGACGGTGTTGGTACCCAGGCCCCGGGACGGGCGCGGCTGGAACCATCGCAGGTCCGGGCGGGGCTGTTCCGAGGCGTCGGAGGGGTTCTTCTTCGGCAGGAGGTAGCTCTGGCCGATCAGTTCCGAGCCGACCACCTTGCCGCCGGAGGTGATCTCCGAGCCGTTGGCCCGGTGGGGGAAGAGGCCCTGGGCGACGCCGGTGACGGCCAGTGGGTAGAGCACCCCGCAGACCACGGTCAGGACGAGCAGGGCGCGCAGCCCGGCCCACAGCAGGCGCGCGGTGTTGCGTACGGAGATGTTCATGACGGTCAGCCGATCCCGGGGACGAGGGAGATGAGCAGGTCGATGATCTTGATGCCGATGAAGGGCGCGACGAGGCCGCCGAGGCCGTAGATCCCGAGGTTGCGCCGGAGCATCCGGTCCGCGCTGGTCGGCCGGTACCGTACGCCCCGCAGCGCCAGCGGTACGAGCGCGATGATGATCAGCGCGTTGAAGACGACCGCCGAGAGGATCGCCGACTCGGGGGACGACAAGCGCATGATGTTGAGCTTGTCCAGGCCCGGGTAGACGACCGCGAACATCGCCGGGATGATCGCGAAGTACTTCGCGACGTCGTTGGCGATGGAGAACGTCGTCAGCGCGCCCCGCGTGATCAGGAGCTGCTTGCCGATCTCCACGATCTCGATCAGCTTGGTCGGGTTCGAGTCCAGGTCCACCATGTTCCCGGCCTCCTTGGCGGCCGAGGTGCCGGTGTTCATGGCCACGCCGACGTCCGCCTGGGCGAGCGCGGGCGCGTCGTTCGTGCCGTCGCCCGTCATCGCGACGAGCTTGCCGCCCGCCTGTTCCCGCTTGATCAGGGCCATCTTGTCCTCGGGGGTGGCCTCCGCGAGGAAGTCGTCCACGCCCGCCTCGTCCGCGATCGCCTTCGCGGTCAGCGGGTTGTCCCCGGTGATCATGACGGTCCTGATGCCCATGCGGCGCAGTTCGTCGAAGCGCTCGCGCATGCCGTCCTTGACGACGTCCTTGAGGTGGATGACGCCCAGCACCCGCGCGCCCGCGCCGTCCTCGACGGCCACGAGCAGCGGCGTGCCGCCCGCCTGGGAGATCGCGTCGGTCAGTTCGCGGGTGTCCCCGGAGACCTGGCCGCCGCGCTCGGTGACCCAGGCGGTCACCGAACCGGCCGCGCCCTTGCGTACCTTGCGCGCGGCGCCGTCCTCCGTGATGTCGACGCCCGACATCCGGGTCCCTGCCGTGAAGGCGATCCAGGTGGCGCCGGCCAGTTCGCCCTGGTGGCGCTCGCGCAGCCCGTACCGCTCCTTGGCGAGGACGACGACGGAGCGGCCCTCGGGCGTCTCGTCGGCCAGGGAGGAGAGCTGGGCCGCGTCGGCCAGCTCCGCCGGGTCCGTGCCGCGTACGGGGACCAGCTCGGCGGCCTGCCGGTTGCCGAGCGTGATCGTGCCGGTCTTGTCGAGCAGCAGCGTCGACACGTCACCCGCCGCCTCCACCGCCCGCCCCGACATGGCCAGCACATTGCGCTGGACGAGGCGGTCCATCCCGGCGATGCCGATCGCGGAGAGCAGGGCGCCGATGGTCGTCGGGATCAGGCAGACCAGCAGCGCCGTCAGTACGATCATCGACTGCTCGGCGTGGGCGTACGTGGCGAACGGCTGGAGGGTGACCACTGCCAGCAGGAAGACGATCGTGAGGGACGCGAGGAGGATGTTCAGCGCGATCTCGTTGGGGGTCTTCTGCCGGGCCGCGCCTTCGACCAGGGCGATCATCCGGTCGATGAACGTCTCGCCGGGCCTGGTCGTGATCCGGACGACGATCCGGTCGGAGAGCACCTTCGTACCGCCGGTGACGGCCGAGCGGTCGCCGCCCGACTCGCGGATGACGGGGGCCGACTCGCCGGTGATCGCGGACTCGTCCACGGAGGCGACGCCCTCGGTCACATCGCCGTCGCCGGGGATGATGTCGCCCGCCTCGCAGACGACCCGGTCGCCGATGCGCAGTTCCGTGCCGGGGACCCGTTCCTCGGCCGCGCCCGGCCTCTCGCCCGCGCCGGGACCGCTGCCGGTGAGCCGGCGCGCGACCGTGTCCGTCTTGGCCCGGCGCAATGTGTCGGCCTGCGCCTTGCCACGGCCCTCGGCGACCGCCTCCGCCAGATTGGCGAAGACCACGGTCAGCCAGAGCCACACCGTGATCGCCCAGCCGAACCAGTCGCCCGGGTCCAGGATCGCCAGCGCCGTCGTCAGGACCGAGCCGGCCTCGACCACGAACATCACCGGGGATTTGATCATCACCCGTGGATCGAGCTTCCTGAGCGCGTCCGGGAGAGACCTGAGCAGTTGCCCGGGGTCGAAGAACCCGACGCCGACCCGTCCGGTGGAGAGGTCGCTGTGCGGCGCGCGGGCCGGAGTGGAGGTGGGGGTGGGAGTGGACATCGTGTCCTCTTGCTTCTTCGTACGCGTACGCATGGTCATGACGCCAGCCCCTCGGCCAGCGGCCCCAGCGCCAGCGCGGGGAAGTAGGTCAGCCCGGTGACGATCAGGATCGTGCCCGCGAGCAGGCCCGTGAACAGGGGTTTGTCCGTACGCAGGGTGCCCGCCGTCGAGGGGATCGGCCGCTGCTCGGCCAGCGATCCCGCCAGCGCGAGGACGAAGACCATCGGGACGAAGCGGCCGAGCAGCATCACGATGCCGAGGCTCGTGTTGAACCACTGGGTGTCCGCGTTGAGCCCGGCGAAGGCCGAGCCGTTGTTGTTTCCGGCCGAGGTGTACGCGTACAGGATCTCGGAGAAGCCGTGCGGCCCCGAGTTGGTCAGCGAGTGGACCGGGGTGGGCAGCGCCATCGCGACGGCCGTGAAGCAGAGCACCAGCGCCGGGGTGACGAGGATGTAGCAGGCGGCGAACTTGATCTCGCGGGTGCCGATCTTCTTGCCCAGGTACTCGGGCGTACGTCCGACCATCAGACCGGCGAGGAACACCGCGATGACGGCCATGATCAGGATCCCGTACAGACCGGAACCGACCCCGCCGGGCGCGACCTCGCCGAGCTGCATGCCCAGCAGTGCGATCCCGCCGCCGAATCCGGTGAAGGAGGAGAGGAAGGCGTTGACCGCGCCGGTCGAGGTGAGGGTGGTGGCGACCGCGAAGATCGACGAGCCGCCGACCCCGAACCGGGTCTCCTTGCCCTCCAGCGCACCACCCGCGATGTCGAACGCGGGCGCGCCGTGGTGGAACTCGGTCCACATCATCAGTGTGGTGAAGCCGATCCAGATCACCACCATCGTGGCGAGGATCGCGTACCCCTGCTTGACGGAACCGGCCATCCTGCCGAAGGTCCGGGTCATCGCGAACGGGATGAGCAGGATGAGGAAGATCTCGAAGAGGTTGGAGATCCCGTTGGGGTTCTCGAAGGGGTGCGCGGAGTTGGCGTTGAAGTAGCCGCCGCCATTGGTCCCCAGTTCCTTGATGGCCTCCTGGGAGGCGACCGCACCGCCGTTCCACTGCTGCGGTCCGCCGAGGAACTGGCCGACCTCGTGGATGCCGGCGAAGTTCTGGATCGCGCCGCAGGCGACGAGGACGACGGCGCCGACGACGGAGATCGGCAGCAGGATCCGTACGGTGCCCCGCACCAGGTCGGCCCAGAAGTTGCCCAGTTCGCCGGTACGGGAGCGGGCGAAGCCCCGTACGAGCGCCACCGCCACGGCCATGCCGACAGCGGCGGAGAGGAAGTTCTGCACGGCGAGCCCGCCGGTCTGGACGACCGGGCCCACGGACTGCTCGCCGTAGTACGACTGCCAGTTGGTGTTCGAGACGAACGACGCGGCCGTGTTGAACGCCTGGTCCGGGTCGATCGAGGAGAAGCCGAGCGAGCCGGGCAGTCCACCCTGGACGCGCTGGAGCAGGTAGAGGAAGAGGACGCTCACCGCCGAGAAGGCGAGGACACCGCGCAGATAGGCGGTCCAGCGCATCTCGGTGTCGGGGTTGGCACCGATGGCCCGGTAGATCCACTTCTCGACCCGCAGATGCCGTACGGTCCCCCGGCCGGCGGAGGGGTCCGGGGAGTAGACGCGGGCCATGTGGTCGCCGAGCGGGCGGTACGCCAGCCCCAGCGCCACGATCAGCGCGAGCAGCTGGAGCGCACCGGCGAGGACAGAACTCATGACGGGGCTCAGAACCTCTCCGGGAACAGCAGGGCGAGGACGAGATATCCCAGCAGGGCGACGGCCACGACCAGGCCGACGACGTTCTCGGCGGTCACAGCTTCGTCACCCCCTTGGCGACGAGGGCCACCAGCGCGAAGACCGCGACCGTGGTGACGACGAAGGCCAGATCGGCCATCGTGAGCTCCTGAATGAGGTTCGGTACGGGTGAGGTACGAGGGGAACGGACGTCCTGAGGAAACCTCCTCATTCGGGGCTTCTGTCATCCGTTGACGGTGTCCATACGGCGTCGGCCACGGACTTGACGGCTCTCTTACGCGCTGCGCGGATCGCCGGTCGGCGCGGGCACGGCCTGGATACGATGGAGGGCGGCTCCACGTAATACGGCTCCGCGTATCGACGGTATTGACGCTGCCGAATTGAGCGAGGAAAGGAATCCTTGGATATGACGACCGAGACGTTCGAGTTTCAGGTGGAAGCACGCCAGCTCCTCCAGATGATGATCCATTCGATCTACTCGAACAAGGATGTATTTCTTCGCGAGCTGGTCTCCAACGCCTCCGACGCGCTGGACAAATTGCGACTGGAAGTCCTCCGTAACGAACTCCAAGAAGACGTGTCCGACCTTCATATCGACATCGAGGTCGACAAGGAACAGCGCACGCTGACTGTACGTGACAACGGCATCGGAATGTCGCATGACGACGTCGTGGAGCTCATCGGCACCATCGCGAATTCCGGTACGGCGAAGTTCCTGAAGGAGCTGAAGGAAGCGAAGGAGGCGCAGGACGCGGCGGCCTCCGAGGAACTCATCGGCCAGTTCGGCGTCGGCTTCTACTCCAGCTTCATGGTGGCCGACGAGGTCACCCTGCTGACCCGGCGCGCGGGCGAGAGCAAGGGGACGCGCTGGCAGTCCACGGGTGAGGGCACGTACACGGTCGACACGGTCGACGAGGCGCCGCGCGGCACGGCGGTCACGCTGCGGCTGAAGCCGGAGGACTCCGAGGACCAGCTCTTCGACTACACGTCCGCGTGGAAGATCAAGGAGATCGTCAAGCGGTACTCGGACTTCATCACCTGGCCGATCCGCATGGCCGCCGAGGCGAAGCCGGCCACCGCCGACGCGGCCGACACGACCGGCTCCGAAGGCGCCGACGCCGCTGCCGCCTCGGACGCCGCTGACACCTCTGCCGCCTCCGACGCCTCCGACGCGACGCCCGAGCCCGAGACGATCAACTCGATGAAGGCGCTGTGGGCCCGCTCCAGGAGCGAGGTGACCGACGAGGAGTACAGCGAGCTGTACAAGCACGTCAGCCACGACTGGACCGACCCGCTCGAAACCATCCGCATGCAGGCGGAAGGCACGTTCGAATACCAGGCGCTGCTCTTCCTCCCTTCGCACGCACCGCAGGACCTGTTCACCCAGGGGAGCAAGCGCGGAGTTCAGCTCTATGTGAAGCGCGTCTTCATCATGGACAACTGTGAAGCGCTGATGCCCGATTATCTGCGTTTCGTCAAGGGTGTGGTCGACGCCCAGGACCTCTCGCTCAATGTGTCGCGCGAGATCCTCCAGCAGGACCGGCAGATCCAGCTGATGCACCGGCGCCTGGTCAAGAAGGTGCTGTCGACGGTGAAGGAGATGATGGCCGACCGTCCGGAGTCCTACGCGACGTTCTGGAAGGAATTCGGCCGGGTCCTCAAGGAGGGGCTGCTCAGCGACTTCGAGAACCGCGACGCCATTCTCGGTGTCTCGTCGTTCGCCTCGACCCACTCCACCGACGATGAGGACGGGGTGACCACCCTCAAGCAGTACGTGGAGCGCATGAAGGAGGGGCAGCAGCACATCTTCTACATGACGGGCGAGTCCCGTACGGCGATCGAGAACTCGCCGCACATGGAGGCGCTGCGCGCCAAGGGATTCGAAGTGCTGCTCCTCACCGACCCCGTCGACGAGGTGTGGGTCCAGTCCGTCCCCGAGTTCGACGGCAAGCCGCTGCAGTCGATCGCCAAGGGCGAGGTCGACCTCGACACCGAGGAGGAGAAGAAGGAGGTCGAGGCCGAGCGCGAGAAGCGGCAGCAGGACTTCGCCGCGCTGCTGACCTGGATGTCCTCGCAGCTGAGCGAGCAGGTGAAGGAGGTACGGCTCTCCTCGCGGCTCACGGTGTCGCCCGCCTGCATCGTCGGGGACACCTTCGACGTGACCCCGGCGCTGGAGAACATGTACCGCGCCATGGGCCAGGACGTGCCGCGCATCAAGCGGATCCTCGAACTCAACCCGACGCACCCGCTGGTCGCCGGCCTGCGCAAGGCCCACGCCGATTCGCCTTCGGACTCCGGTCTCGCCGAGGCGGCCGAACTGGTCCACGGGATGGCGCTCCTCGCGGACGGCGGCGAACTCGCCGATCCGTCACGCTTCATCAAGCTGATGGCGGAGCGGCTGGAGCGGACCCTGTAGCTCCCGGCGACAGGATGCGGAACACTTCGGAGGGCGGCCACCGGCACCGGCGGCCGCCCTCCGGCATACGCGCGCTTCGGCGCGCGTGCCGTCCGGCGTACGTACGCTCCTCCGCGTGCTCCGGAGCGCACCCCGTGCCCCATGGTTCAAAGATTGCGCAACCTTTAAAGTGTTGGCATGAATGATCGCGGCAGAACGGAATGGGAGATCGCGGTCCTCGACGGAGGACCCGCGAACGGGGTACGGATGCGGGTCGCCGACCGGCCGTCCGTGGTGCAGGTGACGTACCCCTGCGAACTCGACGGCCCCTCGGGCGGCGCACAGGTGGACGCGCTCTTCGTCTACCGGCGCGATCCGCGCGTACAGGGCGAGCCCCTGCGGTACGGCTTCGACCTGGCCAGCCCCTGAAGACCCGACGGGGCTGAAGGCCTGACGGGGCCGGTCGGCCCCTCAGCGACCCGAAGAGGCAGGGGAGGAAGGGGAGACGGAGGAAGAAGGAGAGGCAGGGGAGGAAGAGGAAGAAGAGGGGGACGGGGAGGAGGGGGCGGAAGGCGTGACGGGCGAGGCGACAGCACCGTCCACTCCCGTGCCGCCCTCCTCCTTCATCGCCTTCGTCTCGCTCTTGAGGATGCGCAGGGACTTGCCCACGGCCCGCGCGGTGTCCGGCAGCTTCTTCGAGCCGAACACGACGATGATCACGATGGCCACGATGAGCAGGTGCCAAGGCTCCAGACCGTTGCGCAACATTCCGCCCCGCCTTCCTCTCGTCCGATCCCGTACCGGTCGGCACCCCGCGTCACTCGCACACCCGGGGCCCGCACCTCTCACTAAAGTTGCTACATTGCGCAACTGTACAACCAAGAGGCCGGCCAGAGGATGATGAGGGCGCACATATGGCAGGCAGCCGCCGGCACACGGCATCCCCGCACGGCAGCAGCCGTGCCGCCCCCACCCGCGCCCGGCGGCGCAAGCCGGGCGGAAGACTGCGCACCTCGTTCGTCATAGCCCTGTCCCTGCTGGTACTCGCCTCCGCCGGAGCCGGCTGGGTCTACCTCGAACTCGGCGGGAACATCAGGACCTTCAGCGCGGGCGGCCTCTCCGACAACCGGCCCGCGTCCACCTCCAAGGGCCAGAACGTCCTGGTCATCGGCTCGGACGCGCGCACGGAGGGGAACCGCTCGCTGGGCGGCGGCGACAAGGACGACATCGGCCGCTCCGACACCGCGTTCCTGCTGCACATCTACGCCGACCAGAAGCACGCGGTCGCCGTCTCCGTACCGCGCGACACGCTCCTCGACATCCCGCCCTGCCAACTGCCCGACGGCACATGGACGAAGAACCAGGTCAACACCATGTTCAACGCGGCGTTCTCCGTGGGGCAGAGCGCCAAGGGCAACCCCGCCTGCACCCAGAACACCGTCGAGCACCTCACCGGGCTGCGGGTCGATCACACCGTCGCCGTCGACTTCAAGGGGTTCGCGAAGCTGACCGAGGTCGTCGGCGGGGTCCAGGTGTGTCTGCCGCAGGACATCTACCAGCAGGATCTCAGCCCCGACCGCACCACCCGTGGCAAGCGCCTCTTCACCCGGGGCGCCCAGACCGTCTCCGGACAGCAGGCGCTGGACTACGTGCGGATCCGGCACGGCATAGGCGACGGCTCCGACATCGGCCGCATCAAGCGCCAACAGGCCTTCGTCGCCGCCCTGCTCAAGAAGGTGAAGAGCGACGGCCTCACCCCCACCAAGCTGCTGCCGCTCGCGAACGCCGCGACCCGGTCCATGACCGTCGACCCGGGCCTCGGCTCGGCCGACAAACTGATCAGCTTCATGATGTCGCTCAAGGACATCGACCTGCACAACACCAAGTTCGTCACCATCCCCTGGCGGTACGAGGGCGCGCGCGTCGCGATCGTCGAGCCGGACGCCTCCGAACTGTGGGCGGCGCTCAAGGCCGACCGTACGGTCGACGGCAAGGACGCCAGCGGCAAGGACGCCGGCGGCACGAAGGGCGGAGGGACCAAGGAGGTCACCGCCTCCCCCTCGGCCTCCCCCTCGCCGAGCGCCACCGGTGAGGTCTCCGGCGGCGGCATCAGCGTCGCCGTCTACAACGGCACCACCGTCACCGGGCTGGCCGCGCAGGCCTCCCGTACGCTCACGGACCACGACTTCACCGTCACCGGCACCGCGACCGCGAGCAGCCAGGACCACACCACCACGGTGATCGAGTACGGCGCCGGCCTGGAGGACCGGGCCAGGACCGTCGCGCGGCTCTTCCCGGGGGCGGCGGTCACGCCCGTGTCCACCACCTCGGGCATCGATGTCGTCCTCGGCACGTCGTACGCGGACGCCCCGGCCGACGGGACCGGCGACGGGAGCGGCGACGGGACCGGAACCTCCGCGTCCGCACCGGGTTCAAGCTCCGTACCGTCCGCCGTGGCCGACGACGCCCGTTCCGCCGACGACGACCCCTGCTCGAACCTCTCCTACGGCTGACCGGGACGACCCTCATGACGCCGCTCGTGGCGTCCCCTCGCCACCGTCAGCCCCACCGCGTACAGCGCGAGGACCGCGGCGAGCAGGAGGTAGTACAGCGCGGGCAGCGGCGGCATCCCGAGGGCCGGGCCGAGCGGCGAGAGCGGCAGCAGCAGCCCGGTCGCGGCGAGCCCGGCGGCGGCCCAGCGGACGGGACCCGGCGCGCCCCGGCCCCCTCCCCCGCTCCGCACGCTCGTCCGCAGCAGAAGCATCACCAGCGCCTGGGTGAGCAGGTTCTCCGTGAACCACCCCGCGTGGAAGGACGCCTGGCTGCTCTCGTCCACCGCCGTGCGCAGGGCGAGCGCGAGCACCGCGAACGTCGCCAGGTCGGCGGTGGCGTTGATCAGCCCGAAGCCGGTGATGAACCGGAGGAACGCGCGGGACCGCAGCTCCGTCGGCCTGCGCAGCGCCTCGGGCCCCGGCCGGTCGTACGCGAAGGCGAGCTGCGCCGCGTCGAAGCAGAGGTTCTGCACGAGGACCTGCGCCGGGAGCATCGGCAGGAAGGGCAGCAGCAGGCCCGCGACGAGCATCGCGATGACGTTGCCGAGGTTCGAGGAGAGCGTGATCCGCAGATAGGTCGCGATGTTGCCGCTGGAGTGGCGCCCGGCGCTGATCGCGTGGTCGATCGCGGTGAGGTCCTTCTTCGCCAGGACGACATCGCTGCACTCGCGCACGACGTCGACGGCGTCGCGCGGGCATATCCCCACGTCGGCGGCGTGCAGGGCGGGCAGGTCGTTGACGCCGTCGCCGAGGAAGCCGGTGGTGTGGCCGTCGGCGCGTACGGCGGCGACGATACGGGCCTTGTGCTCGGGCGTGCAGCGCGCGAAGACGGTGGTGCGCCGGGCGACCTCGGCGAGTTCGGCGTCGGTGAGGGCGTCGACGTGGTCGGCGGTGACCACCTCGCCGGGCGGCCCCAGCGGGACCCCGAGGTCCTGACAGGCGCGTACCGCCGTTCCCGGGTGGTCGCCCGTGAGGATCTTGACCGTGACGCCGCGGGCCGCGAAGACCTCCAGCGCGTCGGCGGCCGTCGGGGCGAGCGCGTCGCGGAGCGCCACGAACCCGCGGAAGTCGAGGCCGCGTTCGTCGGCCGGCGTGTAGTCACGGCGCCGGGCCGGCCGGTCGGCGGTGGCGACCGCCAGCAGCCGCAGCCCGCGGTCCGCCTCGCGGGCGGCGAGGGCGGTGAGCCGCGCGCGCTCGTCGTCGTCGAGCACACACCGCTGGAGTACGTCGGCGACGGCGCCCTTGACGACGAGGGTGTGGGTGCCCAGGCGCCCCGGCCGCCTGACGACCGCGGTGGAGAGCCGGCGTACGGGATCGAACGGCAGGGCCGCGACCCCCTCGTACCCCGCGGGACCGCCCTCGCCGTACCCCGCGGGACCGCCCTCGCCGCTGTCCTCCCCCGGCATCTCCGCGGCGTCCAGGATCGCCTCGTCGAGCGCGTCGGGGGCGGGCAGATCGGCCAGTTGCAGCGTCCACCAGGCGTTGACGGCGGCCCAGTGCAGTACCTCCGGGTCAGGGGCGCCCCGGGGGTCCGTCGCCCGGTCGAGAACCGGGCGGTCCTGGGTGAGGGTGCCCGTCTTGTCGAGGAACAGGACGTCGACGGCGCCCAGGTCGTGCAGCGCGGGCAGCCGCTTGACGATGACGCTGTGGTCGCGCGCGAGGAGCGACGCACCCCGGGCGAGCGCCGTGGTGACGATGACCGGCAGCATCTCCGGTGTCAGCCCGACCGCCACCGCGACGGCGAACGGCAGCGTCTCCAGACCCCGGCCACGCAGCGCGGCGTTGGCCATCAGGACCAGCGGCGGGGTCAGCAGCATGAACCGGATCAGCACCCAGGAGATCCCGTGCACCGAGCGGTCGAAGGCGCTGGCGGGGCGCCGTCCCGGGCGGCTGCGCGCCGCGCCCCACCGGGTACGGCCACCGGTCGCGACGACGACGGCCGTACCGCTCCCGGAGGCCACGCTGCTGCCCTGGAAGCAGAGTTGCGGCTCCCCGAACACCCCCAGGTGCCCCCCGAACATCCCCGGGTGCTTCCCGGGCGCGTCCACCGCGTACTTGGCGACCGGGGCGGACTCCCCCGTCAGCGGCGCCTGATGGACGGTCAGGCCGCTGGCCCGCAGCAGCCGTACATCGGCGGGCACCAGGTCACCGGGACCGAGGCGGATGACATCGCCGGGTACGAGCTGGTCGACGGGGATCTCCCGGGGCACCGGCCGCGGGCTGTCCGCGCCGGTCGCGTTGGTCGCGTTGTCGGTGCGTCGCAGTACGGTGGCCGTCGTGGCCACCAGGTCCCGCAGCGCGGCCATGGAGCGGTCGGCGCGGTGCTCGCCGGAGGAGCGCAGCAGACAGCTCACGGCGACGAGCAAGAGGATCACGAGGGCGGTGCCCCAGGCGGCGACCGTCGCGGAGACCAGACCGAGGCAGAGCAGCACGGCCGTGAACGGGTCCCGCAGGCTCCGTACGAAGAGGCGCGGCCAGGACGGCGTGCTCCACTCGGGCACGGCGTTCTCGCCGTACCGGATCAGCCGCTCCTCGGCCTCGGCCTCGGTCAGTCCGCGCGGCCCGCTGCCGAGCCCGCGCAGCACCTGGAGCGAGGTGGGCGGGGCCGTCCGGCCCTCCGGGTCCCGGTGCCCGGCCGGGTCCGTGACCGCCGGGGCGCCCCAGGCGGCGGGCCCCGGCACCACGGACTCGGACATGGGAGTTCTCAGGCGCTCTCAGGCGCCGACGTCGCTGATGCGCCGCGGCCCCGGCGCGAGCGCCGCCCGGTCGGTGAGCTGCCCGACCATCAGCCGCACGACGGTGACGACATCGGGGTCGTCGACGAAGTAGACCTGCCGCCGGCCCTCCCTGCGCGACCGTACGAGACCGGCGAGCTTCAGCTTGGTGAGGTGCTGGCTGACGGCGGGCAGCGCGCCGCCGACCCGCTCGGCGAGCCCGGTGACATCGCTCTCGCCCTGCGCCAGCACCCATACGATGTGCAGCCGCGCCGACGAGGCCAGCAGCCCGAACGCGGCGGCGGCGTCCGCCAGCACCTCGGCGGAAGGATCACCGAAGCCGCCGACACCTGCCGTCACGATCGCTCTCCTGTCCCACGCGGGCCGTCCACCCGCGTCTCCGTCGCGCGCCCGGTCCGTGTCTTCGTCCCGTGCCCGATCCGCGTCTTCGTCCCGTGCCCGATCCCCCCTCGTCCGAGCCCAACGGCTCAGTCTAGGGGCTCCCTCCAGGGAGAGGTCTCAGGCGGAACGGGGCCGCCGCGCACAGGAGCATGCCGGGCAGGGGGCTCCCCCGGCCGCCGGGCCGGGCCCTTCCGGGGCTCTTGACGATGCTTAACGCCTTTTGACGGGCTCTTGACGGCTCCCGCGAGGGGCGGAGGCCGCTTCAGAGGCGCTTCGAGGGCTCCTCGGGGTGCTTCGGAGGTTCGTTCGGCTCGACGATGGTGCCGGTGACGATACGGCGACCGCCCTGCGAGCCGTCCTGGCCGTCGTTCCGGGGCCCGCCCGGGGACTCGTCCTGTTGTGTGGCGCCCGCCGCGGCGCCGGCGGCGTCAGCTGCCTTTCCCTCCTCCTTGAGCGCTTTCGTCTCGCTCTTGAGGATGCGGGCGGCCTTGCCCGCGGAGCGGGCCAGCTCGGGGAGTTTCTTCACCCCGACCACCACGGCGATGATGATGAGGATCACGGCCAGTTCGCTCAAGCCGAACATCAGGTCTGCTCTCTCCCGGGAACGTCCGCGGCCGTCCTGCCGCCGTGTCGCCGCAACATCTACAGCGCTGTAGAAGTATCCCGTATCAACCGCACGGGCAACAAGGCCAGGATCACCCTCGCACGGACACCTGGGAAGAGGTGAGTGCGCGCCTCTGTGCGGGTGGTCACAGAGCAGGAACTCCGAGGGCCCGCTTGGTGGAGCGGTACCGCGTCAGGAACACCCGGCGCAGCCAGCGCACCGACGCCGGGAAATTCCCCAGCAGCGCCGTGTGCCCGGGGACCCGGTCGGGGTCCTCCAGCAGGCCGAACACGAGATGCGGCCCCGTGCGCGGGGCTCCGTGGACGATCGCGCCCCGCAGCCGGGCGACATCGCGGTCCGGCACCCGGGGGAAGAGGTCCAGCAGGAGCGGCTCCTCCTCGTCGAGGTTCCGGTTCAGGATCGACTGGACGCGGAGGGCGGAGGGCAGCCCCGTCATCGCCGCCTCGCCGACGACCACCAGGACCTCGCCACGCCCGCCGGTCACCTCGCGGGCCGCGATCGTGTCGACCGCGCGGGCCAGGGTGTGCAGTTCGACGTCGAGCGCCTCGCGCTCGGCGACCATGCCGGCCAGCTCGGCGACGGGCCCGGGGAAGAGTCCGCGCAGCACCGGCCAGAGCAGTTCGGCCTCGCTCGCGCGCTGGCCGTGGACGAACTCGATCAGCCACCGGGTGGTGGCGACCAGCGTCCGTACGTCGACGGGCCTGCCGTCCGCGAGCGCCGAGAACGACGCGGTGACCAGGGCGGCGCCCCGGCGCATGAGGGTGTGCTCGGCGAGGAGTTCGTCATGGATACGCGAGCGCTCGGCTCGGAGCGCTGGTGAAACAGCCATCGCCTGTCTGTCCCCCTTCGATCTGCGGGCGCCCGGTCTCACACCGTTCCGCGGAACATTCCGGTCCGCGTGCATGCCCGCTGAGGCACTCCGGGACGAGAGCACCTCTCCCTGGGGAGATTCCCGTCACACATGCCCCTCACACCTCATACGCCCCCTCATACGCGCCTCATACGCCTCTCATACGCACCTCGTACGCCCCGCCGCTCCGCCGCTCCGCCGCTCCGCCTCAGCCGGAATCCGGGAGTTGTCGAGTTGCCGAGTTGTCGAGTTACCGAGTTGTTTACAGGTCGGTTTTCCACAGGCTGAGGGGGATCTCGACGGGATGTCAGCGGCCGAGCGCAGAATGGGGTCATGACTGAGATCAACGGCTCGCAGCCGGACTCGACGCTGGACTCCATGCCGGAGTGGGAGAAGCGCTTCCGCGCGCCCCGGGTCTCCCTGCCCGACTGGGCGGAGGACGCACCGGAGCGGGCGCTGTTCGTGTCGAACGCGACGGGGACGTACGAGTTGTACGCGTGGGACCGCGCGACCGGCGCGCAGCGCCAGGTGACGGACCGGCCGAACGGGACGACGGACGGGGTGCTCTCGCTCGACGGCGAGTGGATCTGGTGGTTCTCGGACACGGACGGGGACGAGTTCGGGGTCTGGATGCGCCAGCCGTTCTCCGGCGCGCGGGAGGCCGGGGCGGCGGCCGGCGCGGAGCCGGCGGCGGGGCCCGACGAGCCCGCGGCGCCGGGGCTCGCTCCCTCCTATCCCGCCGGTCTGGCGCTGGGGCGGGACGGGACGGCGGTCGTGGGGCGCTCGACCGACGAGGACGGCTCGACGCTCCATGTCGTACGGTCGGGCGAGGCGCCGGTCGAGATCTACCGTCACCGGGAGTCGGCCGGGGTCGGTGATCTGTCGCACGACGGGACGCTGCTCGCGATCGAGCACACCGAGCACGGGGACGCGATGCACTCGGCGGTGCGGGTGCTGCGGCTGGACGGCTCGGTGGTGGCCGAGCTGGACGACACCGAGGGAGGCACGCGGGAGCTGGGCCTCGACGTGCTGGGCTTCGCCCCGGTGGCCGGGGACAGCCGGCTGCTCGTCGGCCATCAGCGGCGGGGCCGCTGGGAGCCGATCGTGTGGGATCCGCTGACGGGTGAGGAGACGGATCTCGCGATCGAGCTGCCGGGTGACGTGCACGCCGAGTGGTATCCGGACGGCTCGGGGCTGCTGATCGCGCACAGCTTCGAGGCCCGCGACGAGCTGTGGCGTTATGACTTCGTCAAAAGTGCGCTGATCCAGGTGGAGACGCCGGCCGGGACGGTCTCGGGGGCGACGGCGCGGCCCGACGGCAGTGTGGAGTATCTGTGGTCGTCGGCGGCCAGACCGCCGGAGGTGCGGTCCACGGCGGGCGGGGTGGTGCTGGACCCGCCGGGCAGGACGGCGCCCGCCTCGGTGCCGGTGGAGGACGTGTGGGCGGAGGGCCCCGGCGGCCGGGTCCACGCGCTGGTGCAGCGCCCGGCGGGCGAGGGCCCCTTCCCGACGGTCTTCGAGATCCACGGCGGCCCGACCTGGCACGACAGCGACGCGTTCGCCGCGGGCCCGGCCGCCTGGGTCGACCACGGCTTCGCGGTGGTCCGGGTCAACTACCGCGGGTCGACGGGGTACGGGCGGGAGTGGACGGACGCGCTCAAGCACCGGGTCGGGCTGATCGAGCTGGAGGACATCGCGGCGGTGCGCGCGTGGGCGGTGGCCTCCGGGCTGGCCGACCCGGAGCGGCTGGTCCTGGCGGGCGGCTCGTGGGGCGGCTATCTGACCCTGCTCGGCCTCGGCACCCAGCCGGACGCCTGGGCGGTGGGGCTCGCCGCCGTGCCGGTCGCGGATTACGTGACGGCGTATCACGACGAGATGGAGGCCCTGAAGGCGATGGACCGCACCCTGCTGGGCGGTACGCCGGAGGAGGTGCCGGAGCGCTTCGAGGCGTCGTCCCCGCTGACGTACGTCGACGCGGTGCGGGCCCCGGTCTACATCTCGGCGGGGGTGAACGATCCGCGCTGTCCGATCCGCCAGGTGGAGAACTACGTGGACCGGCTGGCGGCGCGCGACGCGGTCCATGAGGTGTACCGGTACGACGCGGGGCACGGGTCGCTGGTGGTGGAGGAGCGGATCAAGCAGGTGCGGCTGGAACTGGACTTCGCGAGGAGGCACCTGGGCATGGCGTAGCCGACACGTGGATCGGGGGTAAAGCGGGCCCCGGGAGCCGCGGGCGGGGCGGCGTTCCGTACCGTGGAGGGGTGTACCGGTTCCTGGTGACTCCGCGGTGGTGGGGGATCAACGTCTTCGTCGTTCTGGCGATCCCCTTTTGTATCTTCATGGGAATGTGGCAGCTCGGGCGCTTCGAGGACCGGGTGGAGACGCACCGGGCGGCCGAGGAGAAGCCCGATCCGGGGAAGCGCCCCGCGGTGGCGGTGGCGTCGCTGCTGCCGGTCGACCAGGAGACCTCGGGGCGCCATGTCACGGCGACGGGGCGGTACGCGGATCAGTTCGTGGTGCCGGACCGGGAGCTGGACGGCAGGGCCGGTTCGTACGTCCTGACCATGCTCCGTACCGACGAGGGCCAGGCGCTGCCCGTCGTCCGCGGCTGGCTGGCGGGCGGCGAGAAGGCCCCCGCGCCGCCGGCCGGCGAGGTCACGGTGACCGGATCGCTCCAGGCCTCCGAGGCGGTCGGCTCCGACGGGGTGCGGGCGGGCGGCGGACTGCCGCAGGGGCAGCTCGGCATGATCAGCGCGGCCTCGCTGGTCAACCTCGTGCCGTACGAGGTGTACGACGCGTGGGTCACCGTGGGCCAGGCGTCGGACGGGCTGCTGCCCGTGCCCGCCTCCGCGCCGCAGAACACCGGGCTCGACCTGAAGGCGTTCCAGAACCTGGGGTACACCGGCGAGTGGTTCGTGTTCGCCGGGTTCGTGGTCTTCATGTGGTTCCGGCTGGCCCGGCGCGAGGTGGAGACCGCCAAGGACGAGGCGCTGGGCCTGGGCACCGCGGCCTGACCGTCCGGCCCGACCGCCCCGCTTGGCCGTCTCACCTGGCCGCCTGCCCTGCCGCCTCGCCCGACCGCCGCCACCGGGCGGTCAGGTGGTGGTGCATCGCCCTACGAGCCGCTGAGCACGCCCGTCCAGTAGACGGTTCCCGCGCAGGCGTTGGGGATCGTGGCCTGTACGTTCGGGGCGCCCGCCGGTGCGGTGTAGGAGACGGAGACGCTGCCGTCCTCGGTGGTGCCGTCGGTGAGGAGCTGGGTCTCCGTGCCGGTTCCGCCGTTGTCCGTGCCGGTCTCTCCGGTGCCGGTCGTGGCGCCGGTGGTCGCGCCCGCCGAGGTGTCGCCGGTCGGTGAGGGATCGGGCGAGGGGTTCACCGTCGGGCAGGTCTCCGAGGGCACCCAGGCGAACTTCACCAGGTACGCGCCGCTCGGCGGCAGGGTCAGCGTCGGCAGCTCCTGGGAGGGGTCCGGCAGCCCGGTCGCCGCGTCGCCCGAGAAGTGCACCGACTGGCTGACCTTGGCGAGGTCGGCCGCGCCGACGGTCCCGAGGCCGATCGTGCCGCGGCCGGTGACCGTACACGGCGAGAACGAGACGTTGGCGACGCGGAACGTGCCGTACACCTTGCCCGTGGCGTCGGCCGTGCCCACCTCGGCGCTGGCCCCGCCGAGCTGGCCGGCGCTGCAGACCTGCGAGGAAGTGACCTCACCGGAGCCACCGGTGGTCTCGGCCGTACCGCTCTTGCCGCCGTCGGTCGCGCCGGACGCCTCCGCGTCGGGCCGCTCCTTCTTGTCGGGCTCGTCCTCGTCGGCGGACACCTTGTCCGAGGGACCGTCCGGGTTCTGCTTCTGGTCCTTGTCGGTCTTGTCGGTGTCCGCGCCGCTCCGCGACTCCTCGCCGTGACCGGCGGAGATCGCCTGGTCGTCCGCGACCGTCCTGGTGTTCGTGACGTGCACGAAGGCGGGCACCGCCGTGCCGAGGAGCAGCGCGGCGGCGGCCATGCCCACGACGGCCTGCCGCTTCCTGGCCCGCCGGACGGGGACCGCCTTGCGCAGGTGGTCCAGCGCGCCGTCGGACGGCCGCAGGTCCCCCACGGCCCCGTGCAGGAGCCGGCGCAGCGCCAACTCGTCGCCGTCCAGGGCCCCGGCCGGGTCGCCGCTCAGATCCCCGCTCGGATCCGCACCCGGACCCGCGTTCAGATCCGCGTTCAGTTTTGTCGTCAGGTCGCCGTCGGAGCGCCGGTCCGCGGCGTCACGCAGGTCACGGGCATCACGCAGATCACGGCCCCCCCTCGCCTCATGCAAGGCGCGCATGTCACCCGCGTCCCGTGCATCCCGGGCGTCACGCGACGCACCGGCGTCCCGGGCGTCACCCGTGCCGCGGCCCGCGTCGTCGGGCTCCTCGGCCTCTTCGGCCTTCTCGGCCGTCCCGGGCTCCTCTGCGGCGCCCGACGCGTCGGCCTTCGCCTGCTCCGCGGTGGCCTCGGCGCGCTCTCCGTCAGCTCCGTCAGCGCGGCCGCTCAGCTCGTTCTCCGGCCCGTTGCTCACAGTTCCGTTTCCAGTCAGGTCGTTCAACGGCACGTCGGGGGTTCCCCGCCCATCCTTCTCCCGCCCCCGTACACGCTCCTGTCCATGGTCCGGTTCGCCCGCCGGTCCGTGCTCACGCCCGGCGGCGCCCCGGTCCTTGCGCCACGCGCTCATCCCGACGCCTCCATGGCGACGCGCAGCGCCGCGATCCCGCGCGAGCCGTACGCCTTGACCGAGCCCAGCGATATCCCGAGCGTCTCGGCGACCTGCGCCTCGGTCATGTCGGCGAAGTAGCGCAGGGAGAGCACTTCACGCTGCCTGCGCTGCAGTCCGCGCATCGCCTTGATCAGCGCGTCCCGCTCCAGCAGGTCGTACGCCCCCTCCTCCGCGCTCGCCATGTCGGGCATCGGCTTCGAGAGCAGCTTCAGCCCGAGTATGCGGCGGCGCAGCGCGGAGCGGGAGAGGTTCACCACCGTCTGGCGCAGGTACGCCAGCGTCTTCTCCGGCTCCCGCACCCGGTTGCGCGCGGAGTGCACGCGGATGAACGCCTCCTGGACGACGTCCTCGCAGGAGGCCGTGTCGTCGAGCAGCAGGGCGGCGAGACCGAGCAGCGACCGGTAGTGGGCGCGGTAGGTCTCGGTGAGATGGTCGACGGTGGTACCCGCCGCCATCGCCTCCTCAGCGCCCTCGCGCTGGGACGGGATACGGGTGGGCCGGGCGGCCGGCATGGGGGCGATCACCGGCATGCCGCCGGGCGTGCGGGCCCGCCGGTGCGGACGCACTGCCGTGCCGCGCACCGGGACAACCGCCGTGATGTCGAGAACCTCTGCTGCCACGCCTGTTGGACACGCTTCCCCCCGTCAGGGTTGTACGCGCACGCCACCCCATTTGACGCTGCACTGAATACCCTCATGCGTACCCGATCTCCCCCTATGCCCCGATTCCGCAGCACCTCACAGGGGCGACCGCAGAGACGCTTCCCAGCCATCCGGCGGTTGCAGTGCTCGCGCGGTGTTCGCGCGGAGACTCGCGGAAAGGTGGGACGAGTATCGTCGGACATGACAACACCCCAGTTCAAGAGGCATAGTCGGCCAGCCTGCCCATGGGGCGTTCACAGATCCTACAAAGGTTTGACGCATCTCGACCCACTGATTTACGCCGACTACGACCGATCAGCCACCACTGCCGCCGCTTCAGCCTCTTCGGCCCGGCCGACCGGCCGCCGCCTACCCGCCTACCGCTTCGTCAGCTCGGCGGCGACGGTCTCGGCGATCTGGGCGGTGTTGAGCGCGGCGCCCTTGCGCAGGTTGTCGCCGCAGACGAACAGCTCCAGCGCCCTGGGGTCGTCCAGCGAGCGCCGTACGCGCCCCACCCAGGTCGGGTCCGTCCCCACGACATCGGCGGGCGTGGGGAAATCACCCGTCCCCGGGTTGTCGAAGAGCACCACGCCGGGCGAGGTCGCGAGGATCTCGTGCGCCCGGCCGACCGTGATCTCCTGCTCGAAGCGCGCGTGTACGGAGAGGGAGTGCCCGGTGATGACGGGGACGCGGACGCAGGTCGCCGCGACCCGCAGCGCGGGCAGGTCCAGGATCTTCCGGGTCTCGTCCCGGATCGCCGTCTCCTCCGAGGACCAGCCGTCGCCCGCCGGGTCCGGGGAGCCGGCCCACGGCACGACGTTGAGGGCCAGCGGCGCGGGGAACGGCCCGGTGGCATCGCCGACGGCGCGCCGCACGTCGCCGGGGTGGGTGCCCAGTTCCGTACCGGCGACCAGGGAGAGCTGGTCGCGCAGGGCGTCGACGCCGGCCCGCCCTTCGGCGCTGACCGCCTGGTACGAGGAGACGACCAGTTCGCGCAGGCCGAACTCGGCGTGCAGCGCGCCCACCGCGACGATCATCGTGAGCGTGGCGCAGCCGGGCCCCGCGATGATGGAGCGCGGCCGGGCCCGGACGCCGTGCGGGTTCACCTCGGGAACGACCAGCGGTACGTCCGGGTCCATCCGGAAGGCGGCCGACTGGTCCACCACGACGGCGCCCTTGGCGGCGGCGACGGGCGCCCACTTCGCGGACACGTCGTCAGGTACGAGGAACACCGCGACGTCGACGCCGTCCAGGGCCTCCTCGGAGAGCGGGACGACCTCGACGGCGCAGCCCCGTACGGACAGCTCGCGGCCGCCCGTACGGGGTGAGGCGAGCAGCCGGATGTCGCCCCAGACGTCGGCGTGCTGCGACAGGATCTGGAGCATGACGGCGCCGACGGCCCCGGTCGCTCCCACGACCGCGAGCGTCGGCCGCCCGTTCATCGCCCGGTGCCGCCGTAGACCACGGCCTCGTCGGAGTCGCTGTCGAGGCCGAAGGCGGTGTGCACCGCGCGTACGGCGTCCACGACCGACTCCTCCCGCATGACGACCGAGATCCGGATCTCGGATGTCGAGATCAGCTCGATGTTGACGCCCACGTTGGAGAGCGCTTCGAAGAACCCGGCGGTGACGCCCGGGTTGGTCTTCATCCCGGCGCCGACGAGCGAGACCTTGCCGATCTGGTCGTCGTAGCGCAGCGAGTCGAAGCCGATCTTCTCCTTCGTCTTCTCCAGCGCGTCGATGGCCTTGCGGCCCTCGGTCTTCGGCAGCGTGAACGAGATGTCGGTCAGTCCGGTCGACGCGGCGGAGACGTTCTGCACCACCATGTCGAGGTTGATCTCGTTGTCCGCGATGACGCGGAAGATCGTCGCCGCCTCGCCGGGCCTGTCGGGGACGCCCACGACCGTGATCTTCGCCTCGGAGGTGTCATGAGCGACACCGGAGATGATGGCCTGCTCCACCTTGCGGTCCCCTTGCGGTTCGTTGCTGACCCATGTGCCCTGAAGCCCCGAGAAGGAGGAGCGGACATGGATCGGGATGTTGTATCGGCGCGCGTACTCGACGCAGCGGTGCAGCAGCACCTTGGAGCCGGAACTGGCCAGCTCCAGCATGTCCCCGAAGGAGATCCAGTCGATCTTCCGGGCCTTCGCGACGACCCGGGGGTCGGCGGTGAAGACACCGTCCACATCGGTGTAGATCTCACACACCTCGGCGTCCAGCGCCGCGGCGAGCGCGACGGCGGTGGTGTCCGAGCCGCCCCGTCCCAGGGTGGTGATGTCCTTCTTGTCCTGGGACACCCCCTGGAACCCGGCGACGATGGCGATGTTGCCCTCGTCGACGGCGGTCCGGATCCGGCCCGGCGTGACATCGATGATGCGCGCTTTGTTGTGGACCGAGTCGGTGATGACGCCTGCCTGGCTGCCGGTGAACGACTGGGCCTCGTGGCCCAGGTTTTTGATCGCCATCGCCAGCAGGGCCATGGAGATCCGCTCTCCGGCGGTCAGCAGCATGTCGAACTCACGCCCGGCAGGGATCGGGGATACCTGCCCGGCGAGATCGATCAACTCGTCCGTCGTGTCACCCATCGCCGACACCACGACGACCACCTGGTGGCCGTTCTTCTTGGCGTCGACGATCCTCTTGGCGACCCGCTTGATGCCTTCGGCATCGGCTACGGAGGAGCCTCCGTACTTCTGCACGACAAGGCCCACGTGCGCTCCTCGCTCAGTCCATCGCTGCTGCGCCGCGCGTCGCGGCACAGCACAGCTGTCGGCTCAGTTTAACGAGCGGCCGCAGGACGGCCCGGATATATCGCATCGTGAGATGTCCCGCTCACTCCGTGATCACCGAGGCATGCACGGCCGCTCGGTGAGGAAGCATGCCCCCGTTCGCCGGTGACACGCGGCAACGTGGCCCACGTCACGCGCATGCGCGCGGCGCTCCCTCTCCCCTCACTCCACGTAATCCTTGAGCTTCTCCGTTTCGAGCGTGATGCCGACCGGATCGGGAAGCTCGACGACGGCTCCGAAGGGGCGTGTGGTGACGGCGCGGTAGACGCCGTTCTCAGGCTCGGCGTGGACGGTCACGGAGCAGGCGTCGCGGTCCACCAGGAGGTAGACGGGGATGCGGGCGGCCGCATAGCCGTCCGGCTTCTCGATCCGGTCCCGCCGGGTGGTGTCCGCGTCCCTCGACGTGACCTCCACGGTCATCAGGACGCCCTGGGGATCCGACCACTCGCCCGCGCCGACGAAGTACTCCTCGGGCGCGAGTGCCCCATCGGGACGAGCCCTCCCCTGCCGGTAGGACTCGACTCGCAGCCCCTGCTCCGGAAAGAGCGACAGTTCCGGACGCTGCTGCATGCATTGTTTGAGCAGCCACATGACGATCTGGCCATGATTACCGTCCGGCACCGCCTTGACCTGCACCCTTCCGTTGACGAACTCCAGCCGCACCATTTCCGGCGCACGGCGGGCAAGCTCTTCGAACTCCTCGATCGACATCTGCGGCTCGGGCCGGTCAGCGGTCCTGGGGGTCATGGTGTCGCCTCCTTCCCTCCATGGTGCCCTGACCAGGGCCTCCCGCCGGCTCATTCGCCCGCCCGAGCCGACGTACCGCCGCCGCTGCCGAGCGCCGTGGCCTGGGCGCGTACGTATTCGCTGTGCACCGGCTCGGGAACCGGGCGGGCCTTCAGGCCGGCGGCGGCGCGCAGTTCGTCGGCGCGGCGGGCCACGTCGACCTGGGCGGGGACCGCGCGGAAGGTGTCCGGGATCGCGTCGATGACCAGGCCGGTCTCCTCGGCCGCGTCGTACGCCCTCATCTCCTCCTGGCAGTCGACGCAGACGCCCCGGATCATCAGCGTGGTCGTCTCGTCGTTCTCGCAGCTGATGCAGGCCATCAGCGCACGGGTGATGTGGGCCGGTGCGCCGGTGCTGCTCGGCTCAGGGGGCATTTTGCTCTCCAGTCGGGTACGGGCGATCGCGCCGGGGCTGTGCAGGGGATGCGGCAGCCCGGCAGTCAGGGATCGGGTGATGTGGTCCGGCGTGGCGCCGCGCGCCAGCCACTCGGCGGCCAGCGCTTCGAGCGCGGCGCACTCGGCGGCGGACAGGGTCATACGGGGTTCGGTACGGCCGAGGCGCGCGAGGGTCCGGTACGCGACGGAGGCGGGCGGGGACGCGGGCGCGGGCGCGACAACGGGAGCAGGCTCGGGAGAGGGCTCGGGCGCGGGGGCGGGTGCCGGGGGCGCCGGTTCCGGGTCGGATACCGGCTGCTCCGCCGCGCGGGAATCCTGGCGCGCTCCCGGCGCCGGATCCGCCCCCGCCACCTCCCGCAGCCGCCGCTCCAGCTCGGTCAGGTCGATCCCGTGAAGACCGGCGACGTACGCCTTCCACCACTCGTCGTCCCTGGCCGTGCGGGAGAAGTACGTGTGCGTCACCCAGCGGAAGCTGTTGTCCTCCAGCGCCAAGTGCTCCTTGACCCGGCGCAGATGACCCGCGTCCGAGAGGAAGCGCAGGGCCTTGCCGCACGCCTGCTGGCCGTAGTCCGCGACGTTCGCGGCGAGCGCCTTGTAGCCGATGGATGAACCGTCGGGCAGACGATCGATGTATGCGGCAATCGCCGCTTCCCTCGTGCGCAGATGTGCGAAGTCGGCTTCGCCGCGCGGGCGTTGGTCGGGCGCTGAACGCTTGCCGTAACCGGGGTTGGCCAAGGGGTGTGCGGGCGCGGGCAGGGCAGCACTAAAGTTGGCGTAAGCCACGATCGAACCTCGTATTCGACTCGCTGGTCAGGCTCCGGAATGGTGTTGGCGCACCGCCGGAGCCGTTTTACGTGGCGAACCTAAACGCTCGACACGCTCTGGCGCAACCCGAACACAGATAGTCATATTCGCTCGTCAGCGGAGGGTTGGGGAGGGAGGTCGGGTTTCCCTCAACCGCCCAATCCTTGGGAAAGGGCTCGAAGCCCGGGGCCCGGAACCCGGGGCTCAAGCCCCGGGACGACCTGCGGCGACGCCGGTACGGACCGGGTGAATCCACCGATGGGCACCGCCGGCACCGATACGCAGAACGCCCCCTCCGCGCGGAGGGGGCGTGTGCTGTGGAAGGGTCCGGCCGGGCGGTGCCCGTCAGCTGACCGTGCGTACCGTACGGAGGCCCAGGGGGCCCGCGATCTCCTCCGCCATGACGCGGCCCGCCTCCTCCGCGAGGACGTCTTCCGCCGCCTCGGTGAGGTCCTGGTCCGTGTCAAGGCCGTCCAGGGCCGGGAGGGGCTGGTCCAGGCGGACGTGGGCGACCAGGGACTGGAGGGCGCGGAGGGTGGCGGAGGCGGTGGAGCCCCAGTTGGAGAAGTACGAGAACTGCCACCACCACAGCGCCTCGGTCGTGCGGCCCGCGCGGTAGTGGGCCAGGCCGTGGCGGAGGTCCGTGACCACATCGGCGATGTCGTCGGAGATACGATGCGGCACCGGCGCCTTGCGCGGCTCGTACGGGTCGAAGACCTCGGAGTAGACGTCGATCGGCTCCAGGATCACCGCGAAACGCTCGCGCAGCTCGTCGACGTCCGGCTCGGGGCCCAGGTCCGGTTCGTACCGCTCGTCGGGGAGGATGTCCTCGTGCGCGCCCAGCCGGCCGCCGGCCAGCATGAGCTGCGAGAACTCCAGCAGCAGGAACGGGACGGCGCTGTCCGGCTCGTCGCCCTTCGCCACTTCCGTGACGGCGACGATGAAGCTCTCGATCTGGTCGGCGATCTGGACGGCGAAGTCGTCCGGATCCTGGTCGACGGCGTGCAGCGTTGCGTCAGACATCGAGAAGTCGTCTCCCCTCGAAGGCACGCCCGAGCGTGACCTCGTCGGCATATTCCAGGTCGCCCCCGACGGGGAGACCACTGGCCAGACGTGTGACCCTGAGGCCCATCGGCTTGATCATGCGGGCGAGGTACGTCGCCGTGGCCTCGCCTTCCAGATTGGGGTCGGTCGCGAGGATCAGCTCGGTGACCGTACCGTCGGCGAGGCGGGCCAGCAGTTCGCGGATCCGCAGGTCGTCGGGGCCGACGCCCTCGATGGGGCTGATCGCGCCGCCGAGCACGTGGTACTTCCCGCGGAACTCGCGGGTGCGCTCGACCGCGACGACGTCCTTCGGCTCCTCCACCACGCAGATCACCGTCACGTCCCTGCGGACGTCGCGGCAGATCCCGCAGTGCTCCTCCTGGGCGACGTTGCCGCACACCGCGCAGAAGCGCACCTTGTCCTTGACCTCCAGGAGCGCGTGCGCGAGGCGGCGGACGTCGGCCGGCTCGGCCTGGAGGACATGGAAGGCGATCCGCTGCGCGCTCTTGGGACCGACGCCGGGCAGCCTGCCCAGTTCGTCGATGAGGTCCTGAACCACGCCTTCGTACAACGGATTGCCTTTCCTGCCACGGCCGAGAAACGTGAGTACGTACGCTAGTTGGTACCGGCGAGTCTTAGAAGGGCAGACCCGGCATACCGCCGAGGCCCTGCGCCAGCGGGCCCAGCTTCTCCTGCTGGAGCTGCTGCGCGTTCTCGTTCGCCGCGTGGACGGCCGCGACGACGAGGTCCGCCAGCGTCTCGGTGTCCTCCGGGTCCACGGCCTTCGGGTCGATGACGAGGCCGCGCAGCTCACCGGAGCCGTTGACGGTCGCCTTCACCAGCCCGCCGCCCGCCTGGCCGTCGACCAGGGTCGCCGCCAGCTCCTCCTGCGCACGCGCGAGGTCCTGCTGCATCTTCTGGGCCTGCTGGAGCAGCTCCTGCATGTTGGGCTGACCACCACCGGGAATCACGGGCACTCCTGGCATTTCGACGACGATGTACCTGTAAGCCGAGCCTACGTGGTCCTCGCGCACCGCGCCCCACCCCACCGGGACCAACTCTTTCGGGTGAGTCCCTTACGGCTCCCCTACCTGATCACACCCCTGAGATGGGTGGAATCGCCGGGATTCCGGCCACGCGGCCCACCATTCGGCGGTAGGAATTGCGAGCACATCATCATGCGCGGATCGTCCCGTTCGCCTCGTACACATGCACGCACACCCGTACGTATGTACGCACGCGGGTGCGTCACCGCGGGTGATGCGCGTCACTCGGTGTCATCCAGTGCCCAGCAGACCGTAAAGCCCAGCAGACCGTAGAGGAGTGCCTCGGTGAGCCAGCCGGATATGCAGAGCGGAGGCCCCGCCCGGGAGGAGGACGCCTCCTCCGGCGCGGACGCGGCCCCCGGGGACGGCTTCGGCGACGGCGACACCGGGGGCGGCCCGCCGTACGGCGACCTGATCAGCGGGCCCTTCCCCCTCGGCGACTGGGGCGAGCCGGCCGAACGCCTCGACGAGCTGTACCGCTGGGTCGAGACGGGCGCGCTCCGCACGGTCGACTGGTATCTCGCCGACCGGGTGCGCAAACGCCGCTTCGCCCGCGTCCTGCGCGCCGCCACCGCGCTCGGGGTGACGGCGGGCGCGACGCTGCCGCTGATGGATCTGACGGGAGTGCTGCCGGGGGCGGCGGGATGGGGGTACATCTCGCTGCTGCTGGGCGCGGCGTGCGTGGGGTGCGACCGGTACTTCGGGCTGACGTCCGGGTGGATGCGGGCGGTGGCCACGGCGCAGGCGGTGCAGCGCCGGCTGCAGACGCTCCAGTTCGACTGGGCCTCGGAGTGCGTACGGGAGATGCTGGGCCCGACGGACGGCACGGCGAGCGAGGCGGCGGAACGGTGTCTCGGGGTGCTGCGGCGGTTCACGGAGGACGTGACGGAGCTGGTACGGGCGGAAACGGCCGACTGGATGGTCGAGTTCCGCTCGGGACCGGCGCCGCTGGTGATGCAGTCGATGCCGATGGGCGGGGTCCGCGGCGAGGGCCCGGTGCCGCACCTGGGCCGCTTCCCGCTGCCGCCGGGCGCCCGGCCGAACATGCCCAGGCAGCGGCCGCCCGAGACGCGGTAGGCGAGCGGCCGGCAGGACCTACGGAGCCGCCACCAGGCGGGCCAGCAGGTCCGCGTGCGTGCGGCCCAGGCGTTTCGCCGCCGTGAGCAGGGTGAGCGGGCGGTCGGAGCGGGCCAGCTCCCGGAGCCGCCGCAGGGCCGCCGAGGGCTCGGGTTCGGCCAGTTCGGCCTCGTAACGGGCGCAGAACTCGTCGTACCGCTCCTCCAGCCGCTCGTGGTACCAGGCGCGGAGCTCGGCCGAGGGGGTGGCCGACTTGGCCCATTCGTCGAGCCGTGCGTCCTCCTTGCTGAGGCCGCGCGGCCAGAGCCGGTCGACCAGCACCCGGGTGCCGTCCTCGGGGGCCCAGTCCTCGTACACCCGTTTGACCCTGACCGCCACTTCGGGCGCTGCGGGGGCCCCGGGCGACGCGTCTTTCCGCTTGTGCTCCATGCTCCGAGCATGCCCGGGGCCGGGGGCCCCGGCGACTTCTCGCGGCCGGCTGTCGAGAACTCGACAGAAGGGAGAATTCAGGGGCCGAATGGTTTCATCGGCCCCTGAACCCGTGGACCGGAGCGCCTGTCCGCCGAGGTACCGGTCAACTGAAGTACCGGTCAGCTGGAATGCCGCTGACGTACGGGTCAGCTGAAGATGATCATGGAGCCTTGGGCCAGGCTCCTGGTGGCCGCCGCGTGCAGCCCCAGCCACACATGGCGCTCCCGGGCGAACGGGCTGTCGTCGTAGGGGATCGAGGCCGCCGGTTCCTCCAGGGACGTGGGGCGGTCCGGCGGGGTCGGGGCCGACGGGGGGTTGGCCGGGTCGATGCCGATCGCCGGGGCGACGATCTCCAGTTCGCGCAGCAGCCCCTGCGACGAGCCCAACGGGCCGCCGCCCGCCAGGAGTTCCTCGTTCGAGAGGGGCGTGTCGAAGTCCACGGGGACGTACGCGCCCGCGTGGTCGTAATGCCAGACGAGATGCGACTGCTTCGCGGTCGACTCGAACATCTCCAGCAACTGCTCGTAGTCGCCGCCCAGTTCACCGACCGGCGTCACCGCGAGGCCGCAGAGCTGGAGCAGGTACGCGCGCCGCAGGAAGTGCAGCGCGTCGTAGTCGAAGCCGGCGACCGGGGCGACATCGCCCGCGAGGCCCGGCATGTAGGCGAAGACGGGAACGGACGGCAGCCCGGCTTCGCCGAGCGCCTTGTCGTACGCGGCGATCTCTTCGGCGAAGGGATTGTCGGGGCTGTGGCACAGCACATCGACGAGGGGGACCAACCACAGGTCACAGGCCAAGGGAGGCTCGCTCTCCAACGGGTTCGTACGCGTGCGCGCGATGGTCGGGACAGCGTAATGCGGCGGACACGTCGGGCGTAGGGGCCCGGCGGCCCCCATCGGCCCGGAGGCCCCTCCCGCGGCCCCGGGGCCCGTCGGCCCCGCATCATCGCGTCCCCATCATCCGGTATCGATCGCTACCCAGGAACCGGGGGCCCTCATGCTCCGGCCGACGGGGCATGGCTCCGGCCGACGGCCGTGATCCGGCCGACGGGCCTTCGGGCGGTCCGTCGGCCGGGCAACCGCGGTCCGTCGGCCTCCGGGTGGGAGGTCAGCTTCTGGGTGGAAGGTCAGCCTCTGGGCGGGAGGTCCCAGATCCAGACCCCGCCGATCCGCTTCCCCGGCCGCTCGAACAACTGCTCAAGCGTCTCGTAGAGCGCCGCGTCGTTGGGCTGCGGGGCGAGCACCACCACGCCCCCCTTCCAGAAGTCCAGGTCGAAGCGGGCCTGCGCGCGCCACTTGTCGTCGATCACCGCGGCCCGGCCGCTGTAACGCACCTCACGCAGCATGTCGGAGGTGTAGCGGGCGGGCGCCCCGTAGATGCCCATCCGGTTCTCGCCCCACGGCCCGTTGAAGTAGCCGCCCGGCACGGAGAAGCCGAGCCCGGTCGCGGAGAGCCAGTGCAGCGCCTCGGCGTTGCCCGGGTCCGGCAGCGGTACGGGGACCACGGACTCGCCCTCGGCCACGTACGGGCGGTACATCTTCTCCGTGAAGAACCGCGGTACGTCGGGCCGCTCCCGTACCGGCAGCGGCGTCGGCACGATCGGGATCAGCGCGGCGGCCACCACCGCGAGGCCGACGGCCCGCTGGACGCGCTCCTGCCGGGCGGCCCGCCCGTCCGGGGCGCCCGCCACCTCCCAGGCGGCTCGGGCGTCCCGCGCGTCCCGCGCGTCCGCCAGGTGCGTCACCGCGAGCGCCACCAGCGCGCCCAGCGCCGGCGCGCAGACCATCGCCACCCGTGACTCGATGACCGACTCGAAGAGCGGCTGGTCCCGCAGCAGCCACCACGGGCCCGGCACCACGATGTCGGTGTAGGGGACGGGGATCCTCGGGCCCAGCGACAGCAGCGCCGCCCCCACCGCCGTGACCGCCAGCGCCCTGACGACCGCGAGCCGCCACAGCCACACCACGATCCCCAGCGTGAGGGAGATCAGCGGCCAGCCGTAGAAGGCGTTCTGCTCGGTGCGGTTCATCGCCAGGGCGTCGGCCGTCGCCTCGTCGCCGAAGAGCGCCCGCCCGGAGAACTCCAGGAAGGCCAGCGGGCTGTTGCCGGCGTTGTCACCGTGCAGCACGCTGTGGTAGCTCTGCGGGCCGAGGAACTGCCAGTACAGCGGGAACGCCAGCAGCGGCAGACAGACCAGCAGCGCCACCCCGGTCCCGCGGAGCAGGGGGCCGAGCGCCGCCCGTGCGACATCGCGGCGCAGCACGGCGTACGAGAGCGCGAAGAGCAGCATGCCCATCACGGCGAGCAGCAGCGCCTCCTCGCCGAGGAAGATCTGGTACGTCGCGAACAGGCCCAGCAGGACACCGTCCCGTACGGTCCCGCGCCGTCCTGCCCCGGCGTCCGGCGCGGGTGCGGTTGCGGTTGCGGTTGCGGGTGCGCACAGCTTCAGCGCCCGGTCGATGATCACCGGGAGCATGAACAGGACGAGGAAGTTCGGATGCGCGTTGGCGTGCGAGATCATCGGCGGCGCGAAGGCCGCCAGCGCCGCGCCGAGCGCCGCCGCCCAGCGGTGCGCGGTCAGCCGGCGTACGAACAGCCAGTACCAGGCGCCCGCGGTGGCGGCCAGCCCGAGCGTCAGCACGAGCGCCCAGGTGACGGCGGGGCCGAGGGCGAGGGTGACGGGGGCGAGGGGGACCGAGAGCCCGAGCATGACGGTGTTCGCCATCAGGTTCACGCCGTCGGGGAAGTTCTGGACCGTCGTGAAGAGCGGATTGCGCAGATGCGTGACGTTGTCGGCGGTGACCGCGAAGAACCACTCCCACTGGTTCTGGTCCGAGCCCGCGTCGGCGAGGTAGGCGCGGTCGAGATCCGCCCACAGCCCCTTGTAGAGGAAGAAGGAGGCGAGGACGTAGAGTCCGGCGACCGCCAGGTCCGTACGGTGCCGGCGGGTCCAGTCGCGCACACGGTCCGCGGGGCCGCGTGCGCCCCGCAGCCGCGCCAGCTCCAGCAGCACCCGGCCGTAGTCCAGCGGCCGTACCTTCGAGCCCGGCTGGTGCGACCAGCGCACCGGCACCTCCGTCACCGGCCAGCCGGAACGGCGGAAGAAGCGCAGTATCTCGACGTCGATGCCCCAGCCGTCCAGCCGCGAATCGGCGAAGGCGGCCCGCGCCCGCTCGCCGTCGAAGAGCTTGAAGCCGCACTGGGTGTCGCTGATGCCGTCGACCGCGACGAGCCGTATCAGCCGGTTGCCGAGCCTCCCCAGCCACTCGCGCACCGCGAGCTGCCGTACCTCTATACGGGCGTCGGGATGGGCGCGCGAGCCGATCGCCGCGCCGCCGCCACCGTCCGCGGTGAGCTGCTTGTCGAGCCGGTCGAGTTCGTCGATCGGGGTGGCGAGGTCAGCGTCGGTCACGAGCACGCGACGGCCGTACGAGGCGAGCACGCCCTGCCGCAGGGCGTGGCCCTTGCCGTGGTTGCCGTCGCTCCTGACGACGTGGATGCGCGGCTCGTCGGCGGCGGCCTCGGCCGCGACCTCGGCCGTACGGTCCGTCGAGCCGTCGTCGACGACGATCAGCTCCCACTCGCCCCAGCGGCCGGGGTCCGCGCGCAGGTGCTCGCGGATGGCGTCGAGGGTGGGGCGCAGCCGGCGCTCCTCGTTGTACGCGGGTACGACGACGGTGAGGTCGACGAGACCGCCGGGGCTCGGGGCACCCGCACCGGCTTCGGCGGCGTCGGTGTCGGTGTCGGCGTCCGCCGGAGCGCCGTCGTCCGTACCGGTGTCGGCGTCCGTACCGGTGTCGGCATCCGTACCGGTGTCGGCATCCGTACCGGTGTCGGCATCCGTACCGGTGTCGGCGTCCGCAGGGGCAGCGGCACCTGTACCGGCGTCGGCACCGGCAGGCGCGTCGGAACCGGCGTCGGCACCCGCGGGCGCGTCGGAACCGGTAGGCGTGTCGGCGTCCTTGGGGGCGACCGCGCCCGTACCGGCATCGCGGTCCGCAGGGGCGGGGGCGCGCGAGTCCGTGTCGGCGTCCGGGATTTCCTTCTCCGTCATATCTGCGGGCGCTCCAGCCGGTCCGCCCACCTCAGTGAGTGGTCGTCGTAGTCACCGATGACGGTCCGCGCCGCCGTCGCGTCACCGAGGGTCAGGGCGTCGACCAGCGGTTCGTAGCCGTTCCAGAGCCAGGTGGCGCACGTGCCGCCCGCCCCGTTCTCGGACTCCGCCCGCAGGAACGGTACGGAGAACACCCAGGCCTGCACGCGCAGCCGGTGCAGGAACTCCGCGACGTAACGGTTGGCGACCAGGGCGCACAGCTCGCGCCAGAACCGCAGGTCGTAGCCGATGAGGATGTTCAGCTCCCCGGCCCTGGCGGCACGCGCGGCCTCCTCGGCCCGGCGGCGTACGGAGACGAGGACCGTGCCCTGCGCCCGCGCCGCCAGCTGCCCGCCGCCCAGTTCGCGGAAGACGGCGTCGACGACGAGCGCGCGCGCCTCGACCATGCCGCGGAAGTCCGCCACGGAGAACTGATGGACCCGGAAGCCCCGGTGCTGGTCGGAGTCGAGCAGGTCCTGCGCGGAGAGGTCGACCAGCGCCTCCCGCACGGGGGTCGCGGAGACCCCGTACTGCTCGGCGATCTGCTTGACGGTGAATTCCTGTCCCGGCAGTAAACGCCCCGCGAGCACCTCGTCACGCAGCGCGTCCGCGATCTGCTGCCGCAAGGTGCTGCGGGTCACAGCTCCGCTGGCGGGCATGGTTTTCCGTCCCCTCGTCCGGCTTCGGACACCTTAAGCCAGCGGGGTGGGGAAGATCGGGCCGACCGCGGACCGGGGCGGGCCGGGGCCGCCCGTCCGACCTGGTCGGAGGCCGGTCGGAGGCCGAATTCGGCCTCTGACCAGGCCCGTACTCCGTGCTATGGCGCTACACCGTGTACCCGTCCGCGACCGTCAGGGCCGCGTCCAGGATCGCGAGCCCCTCCTTCGCCTCCGCCTCGGAGACGTTGCAGGCCGGCACCGCGTGCGTGCGGTTCATGTTCACGAAGGGCCACAGCCCGCCCTTCTTGCAGGCGGCGGCGAAGGCGGCCATCGGCGCGTTCGCCTCGCCCGAGGCGTTGTACGGCACCAGCGGCTCGCGCGTCTCCCGGTTCCGTACGAGGTCGAGCGCCCAGAAGACGCCCGTGCCCCGCACCTCGCCCACCGACGGGTGCCGGTCCGCCAGCTCGCGCAGGCCGGGGCCGAGGACCGTCGCGCCGATGTGCGCCGCGTGCTCGACGACCTTCTCCTCCGCCATGACCTGGAGCGTCGCGACCGCGGCGGCGCAGGCCAGCGGGTGGCCCGAGTAGGTGAGTCCGCCGGGGTAGGGGCGGGTGGCGAAGGTCTCCGCGATCGCCGCGGAGATGGCGACACCGCCCAGCGGCACATACCCCGAGTTGACGCCCTTGGCGAAGGTCAGCAGATCGGGGACGACGTCGTAGTGCTCGGCGGCGAACCACTTGCCCGTACGGCCGAATCCGGCCATCACCTCGTCCAGCACGAACACGATGCCGTGCCGGTCGCAGAGTTCGCGTACGCCCGCGAGGTAGCCGGGCGGCGGGGTCATGATGCCGGCCGTGCCCGGGACGGTCTCCAGGATGATCGCGGCGATGGTCGCCGGGCCCTCGAAGGCGATGGTCGCCTCCAGGTGGGCCAGCGCGCGGGCGCACTCCTCGGCCTCGTCGGAGGAGTAGAAGGCGGAGCGGTAGAGGAACGGGCCGTGGAAGTGGACGACGCCGGAGGTCCCGGTGTCGGAGGCCCAGCGGCGCGGGTCGCCGGTCAGGTTGATCGCGGTGGAGGTGCCGCCGTGGTACGAGCGGTACGCGGAGAGCACCTTGGGGCGGCCGGTGTGGAGGCGGGCCATCCGGACTGCGTTCTCGACGGCCTCGGCGCCGCCGTTCGTGAAGAAGATCTTGTCGAGGTCGCCGGGTGTGCGCTCGGCGATGAGGCGCGCGGCCTCGGAGCGTACGTCCACGGCGAAGGCGGGCGCGAAGGTGGCGAGGCGGCCGGCCTGCTCCTGGATGGCGGCGACGACGGTGGGGTGCTGGTAGCCGATGTTGGTGAAGACGAGGCCGCTGGTGAAGTCGAGGTAGCGGTTGCCGTCGTAGTCCCAGAAGTAGGAACCCTCGGCACCGGCGACGGCGAGCGGGTCGATCAGTTCCTGCGCGGACCAGGAGTGGAACACGTGGGCGCGGTCGGCGGCCTTCACGGCGGCGCCGGCGCCCGGGTCCGCGTGCGGGAGGTGGCGCGGTGTGCTGTGCGGGGCGGCGTGTGCGGTCATGGGGACAGCGTAAGGAGGCGCGGGGAAGGACCGGTATGGCCAGGATGTATGGACTGGGCCACGCCGATCGGCACTGTGTCGGGTTCATCGATCTGGCGGATCCGTTCCACCACGGGGTCGTCATCGCGCCCCCACTGTCCCCTACACCCCCTTCGCCCGTACTGTCCCCTCCGTTCCCCTCCGTTCCCCTCCGTTCCCCTCCATCCCCTCCATCCCCTCCGTCGCCTCGGTGCGAGATGATCCGGGCGTCCCGTCGACAATGGTGTCGCCGGGTGTCAGCCGGGCAGGGGCACGGGTACGGGTTACGGGGAGGGCCGCGCGGCCATGGAAAGACTGGTAGCGGGAGATCCCGCGCACATCGGCGCCTACCGGCTGCTGGCCCGCCTCGGCGCGGGCGGGATGGGTCAGGTCTATCTGGCCCGCTCCGACCGGGGCCGTACGGTCGCGGTCAAGCTGATCCGGCGTGAGCTGGCCGAACAGGAGCAGTTCCGCGGCCGGTTCCGGCAGGAGGTGGCGGCGGCGCGGCGCGTCGGCGGGACGTGGACGGCGCCGGTGCTCGACGCCGACACGGAGGCGGACGTGCCGTGGCTGGCCACCGGCTATGTCGCGGGGCCCTCGCTCCAGACGGTGGTGTCGGGGCGGCACGGGCCGCTGCCGGAGCGTTCCGTCCGTATCCTCGCGTCCGGCCTCGCGCACGCGCTCCAGGACATCCACGCGGCGGGGCTGATCCACCGGGATCTCAAGCCGTCCAATGTGCTGGTGACGATCGAGGGTCCGCGCGTCATCGACTTCGGGATAGCCCGCGCGCTGGAGACGGCCGGGGACGAGGGGCTGACCCGTACGGGCTCGCTGGTGGGTTCGCCCGGCTTCATGGCGCCCGAGCAGGTCCGCGGGGACCGGGTGACGGCGGCGTGCGACGTCTTCTGCCTCGGCTCGATCCTGGCGTACGCGATGACGGGGCGGCTGCCGTTCGGCGGCGCGGACACCGGGATGCACGCCCTGATGTTCCGCATCGCGCAGGAGGAACCGGACCTGTCGGGGCTGCCCGAGGGCCTCTTGGAGCTGGTACGCGACTGCCTGCGCAAGAACCCGGCGGAGCGGCCGACCACGCGGGAGGTGCTGGCCCGGGTGGGCGGGACGGCGGACCCGGGGGCGGGCCCCGGCGGCGAGCCGTGGCTGCCGGGCGGGCTGCTGGCGCAACTGGGGCAGCACGCGGTGAGCCTGCTGGACCACGAGGACCCGACGGGAACGGTACGCCCGCCGGACGCGACCGGCGCGGGTGCGGGCGCGGTTTCGGCCTCGGGTGCGGGAGCCGACGCGGGTGCGCAGGCCGGCGCGGGTGCGGGAGCCCGCGCCGAGGCGGGCACCAGGGTGAAGGCAGGCGCCGGTGCCGAGCCGGGCGCAGGGCCGAAGACGGGCGCCGGTGCCGAGCCGGACGCAGGGCCGAAGACGGGCGCCGGCGCCGAATCCGCCCCCTCACCCACCGCCCCCTCACCCACCGCTCCACCTCCCCCGACCCCGACGTCACCGCGACCGCCGCTCTCACCGATGCAGGGGTTCGGCGCCCCCACGCCCGAGCCTCAGCCGTACGCCTCGTACGGTTACCCGCACCGGAACCCACCGGCCGGCTACGGCTATCCGCCGGCGGGACAACCCTTCGGCCCCACTCCCCCGTACGGTCCCGCCCCGGCGACGGTCCCCGCGCCGCAGCCGGCCGGGCGCAGCACCCGCGGCACGGTGGCCCTGATCGCCGTCGCGGTGGTCGTCGCGATCGGCGCGGGCGGTTCGGTGTACGCCGTCCTGGGCGGCGACGGCACGAGGAACGCCGGCACCGACGGGGACACCCGGACGACGGACACCGGGTCCGCCGACGCCCCGGCCCCCGAGGCGAGCTCCGACGCCTCCTCGGGCGCCTCCTCCGGCGCCGGAACCCCCACCCCGTCGGAGGCCTCCGGGGCCCCGGGGGCGATCCCGGCGAAGTTCCTCGGCACCTGGATCGGCGGGCTGGGCAGCAACTCGGGGTACAGCACCCGCACCCTGGTCATCCGCCAGGGCGGCCAGGGCGATGCCGTCCTGACCCTGACGGCGAACGGCCCGGCCAACGGGGGCGGCACGTACCACTGTGTCTTCGAAGCCCCCCTGGCCACCGAACCCCCGGAGGGCACCTCCCAGTTGCGGATCGGCCCGTCCCGGGTGACCACCGGCGAACCGATGTCCGCCTGCACCCCCGGACCCGCCACCGACCTGACGGTCCTCCCCGACGGCAAGCTCCGCCGCGTGACGGCGGACGGCGAGTCCCTGACGTACACGAGAACGGGCTGACCGAACGCCATGGGCGCCACGCTTCATGCGTGGCGCCTCAAGCGTGGCGCCCGTCTCAACCCTTCCGGCCGTGCGGTGGTCCTACCGGGTGTCGTGCGTGCGCGGAGGGCCGGCCTCCGTCGACCCGTACCGGCAGAACCGATGTGAAAGGGCGTGTCCATGAAGCTCGATCCCAGCCTCTGCCTGGACGTTCCGGAGGGTTTCGACGATTCGGACGCCGAGACCGGGGTGCATCCCATGGCCAGGAAGCTGTTCCCGGCCACAACCGCCGCGGAAGCCTTCAGGAAGGCCTACGAGTGGGTGGGGGAGCAGAAGGTCTTCCTGGTGGACGTGTCATGGGATTTCGCGCACGACGAGGCCGAGCCCTACACGCTGAGCATCTACTTCACGTTCGAGCTGGATCCCGAAGACGACTGACGAGGATGCTCTCGGCCGTACCGGCACCACCTCACGCCAGCCGCCGTAGATCCTCCAGATACCGCAGGACGGCCGCGACGCGGCGGTCCACCTGGTCCGTCGGAGACAGATCGAGCTTCGCGAAGATGCTGCGGATGTGTTTGTGGACGGCGCCGTCGGTGACGACGAGCTTCTCGGCGATGGCGGAGTTGCCCAACCCCTCGGCCATCAGGGCGAGTACGTCGCGTTCGCGGGGGCTGAGCCGTTTTAGGCGGGTGTCCTGGCGGGAGCGGGTGAAGAGCTGGGCGACGCCCTCCGGGTCGATGGCGGTGCCGCCACCGGCCACGCGCCGTAGCGCGTCCAGGAACTCCTCGACCCGGCCGATCCGTTCCTTGAGCAGATAGCCGAGGCCGTTCACCCCGCCGCCGAGCGACTCGGAGGCGAAACTCTGCTCGCCGTACGCGGACAGCACGAGCACGGCAAGATCGGGCCGTCGGCGCCGGGCCTCGACCGCGGCGACGATCCCCTCGTCGGTGTGGGTCGGCGGCATCCGTACGTCGAGGATGGCGACGTCCGGCTTGTGCACGTCGATGGCGACCAGCGCCTCGGACATCGGATGAGACGACGTTCGGCCGCGTCAGGAACAGGGTCCGGGGCGAGAACAGGGCCCGGGGCGAACGACACCGCCCCGGCGGCCGTTCAAGGGCGCCGGGGCGGTGCGTGCGTCGGGTCGGCCGCCGGGACGGCTGCCGGATCGGTTACAGGAACGGCTACAGGAACGAGTTGATCTCGATCGTCTCCGTGCGGCCCGGGCCGACGCCGATCGCCGAGATCGGCGCGCCCGACATCTCCTCCAGCGCCTTCACGTACGCCTGCGCGTTCTTCGGCAGGTCGGCGAACGTCTTCGCCTTCGTGATGTCCTCCGACCAGCCGGGCAGGTACTCGTACACCGGCTTCGCGTGGTGGAAGTCCGTCTGGCTGTACGGGAGTTCCTCGACGCGCTTGCCGTCGATCTCGTACGCCACGCACACCGGGATCCGCTCCCAGCCGGTCAGCACGTCCAGCTTGGTGAGGAAGAAGTCCGTCAGGCCGTTGACCCGTGTCGCGTAGCGCGCGATCACCGCGTCGAACCAGCCGCAGCGGCGGTCGCGGCCCGTGGTGACGCCTCGCTCGCCGCCGATGCGGCGCAGGGCCTCGCCGTCGTCGTCGAAGAGTTCCGTCGGGAACGGTCCGGCGCCGACGCGCGTCGTATAGGCCTTGAGGATGCCGATGACCCGGCTGATCTTCGTCGGCCCGACACCCGAGCCGGTGCAGGCGCCGCCCGCCGTCGGGTTGGACGAGGTGACGAAGGGATACGTGCCGTGGTCGACGTCGAGCAGGGTGCCCTGGCCGCCCTCGAAGAGGACGACCTTGCCCTCGTCGATCGCGTTGTTCAGGATCAGAGTCGTGTCGGCCACGTACGGCTTGAGCTGGTCCGCGAAGGTCAGCAGCTCCTCGACGATCTTGCCGGACTCTATGGCACGCCGGTTGAAGACCTTGGCGAGGAGCTGGTTCTTGGACTCCAGCGCCGCGTCGACCTTCTGCTCCAGGATCGACTCGTCGTAGAGGTCCTGGACGCGGATGCCGGTGCGGTTGATCTTGTCGGCGTAGGTCGGGCCGATGCCGCGCCCGGTCGTGCCGATCTTCCGCTTGCCGAGGAACCGTTCCGTCACCTTGTCGACCGTGACGTTGTACGGCGTGATCAGGTGTGCGTTGCCGCTGATCAGCAGCTTCGACGTGTCGACACCGCGCTCGCCAAGACCGTTCAGCTCGGAGAACAGGACAGCCGGGTCGACCACCACACCGTTACCGATCACCGGGGTGCACCCCGGGGAGAGGATTCCGGAAGGGAGGAGATGCAGTGCGTACTTCTGGTCGCCCACGACGACCGTGTGGCCGGCGTTGTTGCCGCCCTGATAGCGCACGACATAATCCACGGAACCACCGAGCAGGTCGGTGGCCTTTCCCTTGCCTTCGTCACCCCACTGAGCACCGAGCAGCACAAGTGCGGGCACAGGCGTACACCCCTTCCGGGCGGGGCATGTCCAAGGTCAGGGACGCACAAACGCCGTTGGTACGGCGTGAGTACGCCGTCACCATGCGTGATCCGTGCCTGCGACATCGCACAGCGTTGTACGACACAGACCTGACCGTCGAACCGGATGCCCCGGAATAGACGAAGCCCCTGGCGCAATAGCGCAAGGGGCTCTTGCACAAAGATGCTACCCGAGGAAGGACCGAGGTGTCGGCTCCGGAGCCCGCCGAGAACGGCGCGCAGCAGCTTCTGGTGGTCATCGACCCGGTGGCAGGCCGGACCGACGGCGAATCGGTGCGGATCGCGAGAGACGTGCTCAGCGGGGGCGCGGCGGTCAAGCTCTGCTTCCCGGAAGGCCCCGACGAGCTGGCGCGGGCGCTGGCCCGGCGCGGCAGCCGGCGCCCCGTGCTGGTGGGCGACGACCGGGCGCTGCTGCGGATGGTCTCGCTGCTCCACCGGGAACGCGAGCTGACCGCGGGCGCGCTCTCGCTGGTGCCGGTGGGCGCCTCCGTGGAGCTGGCGCGTTCGCTGGGCGTGCCCATAGGCGCGGTGGCGGCGGCGCGGGCGGTGCTGGACGGCGCGGTGCGCAGGCTGGACCTGCTGGTCGACGACAGCGACGGGGTCGTGCTGGGCGATCTCCGTATCCCGGCCCTCCCCGCGCGTCCGGGGGCGGGCGGCGCGGCCCGGGAACCGGACGGTGGCGCGGGGGTCGCGCCCGCAGTCGCCTCGGTCTGGCACACCTGCCGCTCCCTGGTCCGTACGCTCGTCCGCCCCGTCCCGCACGCCCTCGCGGTGCACACGCACCGGCTGCGCGTGGAGGCGGACGGTGTCGTGCTGAGCGATCTGGACGAACCGGTCGAGGCGGTGACCGTACGGTCGCGCGGCGGCCGGGCGGAGGTGGTGATCCGGACACAGGGCGCGGCGGAACCGGTCAGGGCGAGCGCCCTCTCCGTCACGGTCTCCGGCGCGGACTTCCGCTACCGCGCGGACGCCCGCGTCGCCGGTCCGGTCCGTACGCGGACCTGGACGCTCCGGCCGGGGGCCTGGGGGCTGACCCTGCCCGCCGGCGCGGGCGGCGGTCCCGCGGTGGCGGGGGCGTACGCGGGGCCCGGCGGCGGCTGACACCTTTCTCCGCCGGGGGGTGCGGCTTCTCCCTGGTCAGCGGGACGGTTACCCTCAGCGTCCGATCAACGCCCGGGGGGACAAAACGCATGCACGGCACGTACGGCACCGCAGCCCGGAGACCCGGGCCCGGCGGAGGCGAGGACAGGGACGGGGACGGGGACGGGGTCGAGGGCGGGGCACCGAGGGCGGCCGTCGCCCTCGACCTCCCCGACACCGCGGAGGCCCTGACCCGCTACCGCGCCCGCTCCGGCACCTGGACGCGCGGCGGGCTCGCGCTGCTGGCCGGCGTCGTGGTCGTCGCGCTGGCCGCGCAAGGCCGCGGAATGACCTGGCCGCAGGAGGTGCTGCCGTCCGTGTGCGGCCTCGCCCTCTTCGCGACCGGGCTCGGCGTGGGCGCCCGTCGGCTCGCCCGCCGGATGGGGCACCGCCTGGCGGGGGCGCCGTGGACGGCCTGCGCCGCGGTCTCCGTACCGCGCGGGCTGCACGCGGGGACGGTGGTGCTGCGTGACCCGGTCACGGGTGATCTGTGGCCGATGGCCGTGGTCGCCGTGCAGCAGCGTTACCAGCTCGTCGAGCCGGGCCCCGGCGGCGTGCTGTGGTGGTGCGGCGATCCGCGGACCGGCGGGGTGATCGCGCCGCCGGGCGGCGCGGAGCTGGTCTGGACGCGGGCGGTACGGGGGGAACGGGCGCGGCTCAGGAACGTACGGGCGGCGGCGGAGCACGGTCTGCTGGACCGGCCGGTTCCGCGGCAGCCACAGCCGGCCCCCCGGCGGTACGGGCGGTACGGGTCCGGCGCCGCCGCGCCATCCGGTGCGGCGGGCGCCGCCGCACCGTCCGCCGCCACACCCGCCCGACCCGCACCGCCCGTACCGCCGGAATCGTCCCCCGCGGATTCGGCCTTTCTCGCGCTCACCGCCGCCGTCCGCCACCGGGGCGTCTTCCGCTGGGTGCTGCTCGTCGGTGTGATCGCGCTCGGCGTGGGCATCGCCTCCTTCGAAGCCTCGATGAAGGACCCGCAGATCGAGCTCACCGTGATCGACGAGCGCTCCGACGGTGTCTGCGCCGTGCGGTGGACCGAGCCGTGGAGCGGCGCGGAACGCCGGGGCACGTACCACTGCGACCCGGACCGCGATCCGCTCCTCGACGACTGGGAGACGGGGTGGCTGGTCTCGTACGGCCCGTGGAAGGGCGAACTGTACGACGCCGAGGAGCGCGGCACGATCGCCAACGACGTGAACGGCGCGGTGTTCCTGGCCGGGGCCGCGCTCACCCTCACCGGTCTGGCCGGCGGCGGCCTCCGGCTGTGGCGGTGGCGGCGGAGCCAGGAGGGGAGCGGCGGCACAACCGTGGGCAGCGGCGGGATCGTCGGCGGCGCCGGGGCCGGGATGGCGGGCGGCGGCCGGGCGCCCCTGCCGTCCTCGCTGCCCTCGCCGTCGGCGCCTGCCCTGCGGCCGCGCCCGCCCGTCAGCCTCGCCAAGGTCACCGATCACCTGGCCCGCGCGGACCGCCGCGCGGCGGTCGCCTTCACGTACGCGGCCCTGGCCGCCGAGGCGCGCAGTGCGCCCCTCCCCCGGCCCGGTGGCCGGTACCGCCCCGACCTCGACATCCGGGCGGTGCGGTGGTGGCGGGTGCGGACGCTGCGTGAGCTGAGTTCGCTGACCGCCGTCCTCCAGAGCCTCGGCGTGGCGGCGGGGGTCGGGGTGCTGTGGCTGATCCCGGGCGACGAGATGCCGTGGCTGACCCTGCTGGTGGGCGGCTTCTGCGCGGCGGCGGGGGTGACCGCGCTGGGCCGGCTGGTGTGGCGGGGCGTGCCCACGGTGCACACGCTCGTCCGGGCGGCCCTCGCGCCGGTGCCCGTGCCCAAGCGGTACGTCCTCCTGAACGATCCGTACGGCGCGGGCCCTGTGCTGCTGTTCTTCCCGGCCCACGGCGGTGACGACGACCTGCCGGAGGCGCTGCTCGGCGTACTGCCGCCCGGTACCGCCCGCCGGCCGTGGCTCGGGCTGCCCGCCCCCACCGGGGAGGCGGAGCTGCGCGGCTGGCTGGACCCGTCCCCGGCGGTCGTGCCGTGGATCGAGGGCCGGGCGCTGTGGCCCCGGCACCCGTACGAGGAGATCAACCCGAACGACCCCGGGATCCGTACCTACCTGGAGCTGCTGGCCCCCAACGTCACCGCCGCGGACGACAGGCCCTAGCTAGAGCCTGTGGCGAGGCTCGGCGGCCATGGGCGCCAGGGGGACACGCATCTCCACGTACGTACCCGCCCCGGGAGCCGAGTCGATGACCGCCCGGCCGCCGACGCCCGCCACCCGGTCCCGTACGGAGCCGTCGAGCCCCGAGCCGGGCGCGAGCGTCGCCGGGTCGAAGCCGGTGCCGTTGTCGAGGACACTGACCAGGACGGCGCCTCCGGCACGTTCCGCGCGGACGACCGCACGCGCGGTGCCGGCGTGCTTGACCACGTTCGTCAGGGCCTCGCGCACCGCCTCGACAAGGGCTTCGGCGACCTCCTCGGGCAGGGCCGCCGACGCGGCACGCTCCGACGCGCTGCGCAGCTGGGCCGTGTGCACCTCCACCGTCAGGCCGATCCTGGCCATGTCCTCGGCGAGCCGGGCGAGGCCGCTCGCGAGGTCACCGTTGCCGGTGGCGGGGCGTTCACCCCGTACGAAACCCCGCAGCCAGACGGCCTCGGCCCGGACATGCGCGTGCAGTCCCGGATCGGTGATCCACGGCTCGCGGGCGAGGGTCTCCAGGGTCTGGAGCACCCGGTCGTGCAACAGACGTGCGTGCCGCACGCGTTCGCGCTCGGCCGCGAGTTCCGCCTCCTTCGCCATGGCGGTGTCCGTCGCGCGGTCGAGTTCGCGGCCGGTACGGCGCAGCGTCCTGGCCACCGCCCAGGCGATCCCCGCGTTGGCCAGGTAGGGAACGCTGTTGGGGGCGGCGTTCCAGGCCGGTTCGCCGAGCTGGGTCACCGCCGTGACGGCGTACGCGGCGGCCGGCAGGGCTGCCAGCGCGAGTACGGAGGCCAGCCGGGTGAGGACGAGCCCGAACCCGATGCTGGCCAACAGGCTGAACGGATAGACGAAGTAGGCCCAGGTGTGGCCGTGCGTACGGTCCGCGAGCCCGCCGCCCACGACCAGGACCGCCGCCATGACGGCCGCGTCGGCGGCCACCAGCACCCGTGGCGGGACCCGGCGCAGCCGCAGGCCCGCCGCGATCAGCGCGAGACTCTCGCCGAAAACGAACACGCACAACGACACCCCCGCCCAAAGAGGTTGGTAGTAGGGGAAGGTGGCGACGGCTCCGATCACCACCTGTAACAGCCCGCCCAGGCGGAACAGGACGTACGCCCGCAGCACCACCCGCTCGCCGCGCAGCGCTCCGGCGGTCGCCGCCGGGCCGCTGGCTCCGCCCGTCGTCCCTGTCGTCCCCGTACTTCCCGGCGGCCCCGTCGTCACTTCGGAGCCGTGTCCTTGCGCGCGTCCGCGCTCTCGCTCTCGCTCTCGCGCGCGCTCAGCCGCGCCATCGCCGCCCGCGTCAACTCTGCCTTGTTGCCCACCTGGAGCTTTGCCCGGATCCGCTCGACGTACGTGTCGACCGTGGTCTTGCGTACGCCGAGCCTCGTCGCGATCTGCGCGTGGGTGAAGCCGCGCGCCACATAACTCAGCGTCTCCTCCTCCCGGGCGGACAGCCGTGGGCCGACGGCGCCGGTCCCGGGCCCCGGGTCCCTGCGGGTCAGTTCGGCCTGGAGGATGTCGGCGAGTTCGGCCGACATCGAGAAGCCGCCCGCGGCCACGGTCTCCACCGCCGCGACGAAGAGCTCCGCGCTGCAGTGCTTGGTGACGTAGCCGCTGGCTCCGGCCCGTATGGCGCCGAGTACGTCGGCGGGCAGTCCGGAGGCGGACATCACCAGGACGCGGGTGGCGGCGGACAGGGCGGCGACCGCGTCCAGCGCGGGCGTGCCGCCGTCGAGATAGAGGTCGAGGACGACGACATCCGGTGCGCCGACGGCCGCGAGTGCCTCCTCCAGTTCGCGGAGCGAGCCGACGGACGCGGTCGTCGTGACGGAAGAGTCGGGCAGGGCGCCGAGGATGTGGGCGATGCCGTGACGGGCGACGGGATGGTCGTCCACCACCGCGACGGTAATCATGGGGGACCCCTCGGCGGCCGAAAAGTCGGTGGCGTCGTTGCCGGTGACGCGTTCGGCGGCCATTGTGTCCTGTCTTTCCGGCGTACGGAAGACACGCCGGCCGGGCTCCGCCCCGAGGGGAGCGGCGGAACCCGGCCGACGCGTCCGAGCGCGCCGATCGCGACGGGGTCAGTAACAGACCTGCTGGCCCTTGTTGACGTAGTCGTAGTAGCCGCCGCCGCAGCCGAGATGGAACAGGCGCCGGGGCTGGGCGCTCTGGCCTCCGTACACCCCGCCCGCCCCGGTGAGCTTGGCGTTGTACATGAGCGAGAAGTGCAGGTGCGGGGCGAAGCCACCGGTGCCGCCCACCAGTCCGATGACGGTCGCGTCGGTGATCTTCTGCCCCTTGCCGACCAGGATCCGGCTGAGGTGGCAGACCACGCTCCAATAGCCGCCGCCGTGGTCGACGACGATGTACTGGCCGCAGGTCTCCCAGCCCGGAGGTGCCCAGCCCGCGTACAGGACGGTGCCGGGGCCGCCGGGCGCGAGAACCTCGTCGCCCTCCCGCATGCCCAGGTCCAGTGCGTAGTACTGGTTCATGCTGGAGGCGGTGTTGCAATTGACGTGGTAACCCTCGCCGTAGTGGCTGCCGTTCTGCATGGCGTAACCGGCGCCGCCGTTGGCCTTGTACGTCAACGGGGTCTGCAGGAACTTGCTCGTCGGCCAGTCGACACAGCCGCCGACCGCCGCGGGCGCGGCGGGTGCGCCGGGTGCGCCGGGTGCCGCGACCGCCGAACCCGCTGTCACCGCCGCGACCGCGCCCGGTGCGGCGAACGTGGTGAGCAGGGCGAACGCGGCTGCCACGGCCACGGCGAATCTGCGCGAGCGGGACCGCGAACCGGGCCTGGGCATGGACCTGGGCATGGACCTGCGCCTGGGCATGGGCATGGGCCGTGGGATACCCATCGGACCTCCTGGTGATCGTCCGTCGTCGGAGTTCCCGAGCGTGGCAGCGCCACGGAGGGCGGGGGCAGCGAGCGCGGTGTCGTCCATTCACACCACAAGTGGTGTGGTGCGACCGGCTGTACCGATCACGGGCGTTGCTGACCGAGAGGTCTTGGTCAACACTCCCGGCTAGTCGTCCCGCGCCGCCTTTCCGCCCGCCCCCGCCGTAGCCACCCCTGCCGCCTCCGCCCTGCGCTGCTCCTGGAGCGTCCGCCAGCGGTTCATCATCGTCGCCAGCTCCGCCTGCAGGAACTCGAAGAACTCGACCGTCTCCGCCAGCCGCGCCCCCGCCGGGGTGTCGCGCCCCAGCGATTCCGCCCCCTCGCGCAGGGCGTTCTCCCAGCGCGTGAGCGTCGCGTCGCGCTGCGCGAACGTCGTGTACCAGACGTCGTCGTGCACCCGGTAGCGGTCCCGCCGGGAGCCCGGGTCGCGCTCCCGGCCGGCCAGCCCCACCTGGACGAGGTAGCGGATCGCGCCCGACACCGCCGCCGGGCTGATGCCGAGCCGCTCGCTCAGCTCCGCGGAGGTCAGGGAGGCGTCGTCCGCGGAGACGAGGGCGGCGAAGACCCGCGAGGCCGTCCGCTGCATACCCGACTCGGTCATCACGGCCGCGAACCGCTCGACGAAGCGGGTCACCGCTTCCGGGTCCCGCGACGGGCTGTTCTCGTTCATCGCCTGCTCGTCTCCCCTGCTGTCCTCTGCGTGCGGGTCCGGCCCCCGTGTCCCGATCTTAACCCGATCCTTTTTACGCTTCCTTAACTTCACAACTTTGTGAAAGTAGCGTACGTTCCGAAGCATGACGAAGGCAATCAGCGTCGCCGGACTTCACAAGTCGTTCGGCCGGACGCACGCGCTGGACGGCCTCGACCTCGCCGTCGAGACCGGCGAGGTCCACGGCTTCCTCGGCCCCAACGGAGCCGGAAAGTCCACCACCATCCGGGTCCTCCTCGGACTCCTGCGCGCCGACTCCGGCGCGGCCCAGCTCCTCGGCCGGGACCCGTGGCGGGACGCGGTCGAGCTGCACCGGCGCGTGGCGTACGTCCCCGGCGACGTGACCCTGTGGCGCAACCTCTCCGGCGGCGAGGTCATCGACCTGTACGGACGGCTCCGCGGCGGGAACCTGGACGCGCGGCGGCGGGCCGCGCTCGTCGAGCGGTTCGAACTCGACCCGACCAAGAAGGGGCGTACGTACTCCAAGGGCAACCGCCAGAAGGTCGCCCTGGTCGCGGCGTTCGCCTCGGACGTGGAGCTGCTGATCCTCGACGAGCCGACCTCGGGGCTCGACCCGCTGATGGAGGAGGTCTTCCAGAGCTGTGTCGCCGAGGAGCGCGACCGGGGCAGGACCGTCCTCCTCTCCAGCCATGTGCTGAGCGAGGTCGAGGCGCTGTGCGACCGGGTGTCCATCATCCGCAAGGGCGCGACCGTCGAGACGGGCTCGCTGGCGGAGCTGCGCCACCTGACCCGTACGAGCGTGAGCGCGGAGCTGGCGGGGCCGCCCGCCGGGCTGGACCGGCTGCCCGGGGTGCACGGCCTCGACGTCCAGGGGACGCGGGTACGGCTCCAGGTCGAGACCGACAAGCTCGACGCCGTGCTCCGGTCCCTGTCCGGCGCCGGGATCCGCTCCCTGAGCAGTACGCCGCCGACGCTGGAGGAACTGTTCCTCCGCCACTACGCCGCGGACGGCGCAGGCCCGGCGAACGGGTCCGGCGGGTCCGACAGGTCCGGCGGGTCCGGCACCGGGTTCGGCACCGGCACCGGCGAGAAGCGGGTGGCGTCATGACCGCCGGGCTCGCCACCGGCGCCCCGCGCGCCCTGCCCGTGGCTCGTACCGGCGGCTCCCGGCAGCTCGCCGGTACGGGCCCGCTGCTCCGGCTCGCCCTGCGCCGCGACCGGGTCATGCTCCCCGTCTGGGTGATCGTCCTCGGCGGCTCCTTCATGTCCGTCGCCCGCTCCCTCGACTCCGTGGCCGGCACGGCGGCCGAACGCGCCGATCTCGCGCGCTCCCTGGGGGCCAACGGCTCCCTGCGCGCCCTGTACGGGCCGGTCTTCAGCGACTCGATCGGCGGGCTCACCGCCCTGCGGATGACGGCGTTCGGCACCGCGCTCGCCGCCGTGCTGAGCCTGACCCTCGTCGTACGGCACACCCGGGAGGAAGAGGAGACCGGCCGCCAGGAGATGCTCTCCGCCGCGATGGTCGGACGCCGGGCCCCGCTGACCGCCGCACTGCTCACGGCGCTGATCGCCCATACCGCGCTGGCGGTGGTGATCACGGCGGGGCTGGCCGGGGCGACCGGCGACACCACCGGTTCACTGGCGCTCGGCCTCGCGGTCGCCGGGGTCGGCATGCTCTTCGCGTGCACCGCCGCGATCGCCGCGCAGATCACCGAGAACGCGCGGCTCGCGAAGGGCCTCACGGCCGCGGTCATCGGCGCCGCGTTCGTCCTCAAGGCGGCGGGCGACGCCGCCACCGCCGACGGCTCCTCCGTACTGACCTGGCTCTCCCCGCTGGGCTGGGCCGAGCACGTACGCGCCTACGCGGACGAGCGGTGGTGGGTGCTGCTCGTGCTCCTCGCCGCCGTCGCCGTGCAGGCGGTGCTCGCGTACGTCCTCGCCGGACGGCGCGACATCGGGATGAGCTTCCTGCCCACGCGGCCGGGCCCGGCGGCGGGCCGGCTCGCCACGGCGGGCGGACTGGCGTGGCGGCTCCAGCGCGGGAGCGTGGCCGGCTGGGGCGCGGGGTTCCTGGTCAGCGGGATCATGTTCGGCGGGATCACGGACGGTGCGGCCGAACTGGTCGGCGACAACGAGCGGACCCGCGAGATCATCCAGCGCATGGGCGGCGAACAGGGGCTGACGGAGGCGTTCCTCGCCGCGATGGTGAGCCTGCTCGGCATGGTGGCCGCGCTGTACGCGGTCTCCTCCGTGCTCCGGCTGGGCACCGAGGAGACGGGCGGCCGGGCCGAACCGGTCCTCGCGGGCGCGGTGGGCCGGCTCCGCTGGGCCGCGGGCCATCTGCTGATCGCCTTCGGCGGCGCCGTACTGATCATGCTGCTCGGCGGGGTGGGCCTGTTCCTCGGGTACGGCCACGACCTGCCCGGGATCCTCGGCGCCTCGCTCGTCCAACTGCCCGCGATCTGGCTGCTGGGCGCGGTGGCGGTGCTGCTGTACGGGGTCGTCCCGAGGGCGGCGGTGGCCGCGTGGGCGGCGAGCGGCCTGGCACTGGCGCTCGGCTGGCTCGGCCCGGCGCTCGGCCTCTCGCAGGCGGTGATGAATCTGTCGCCCTTCGGCCACCTCACGAAGCTGCCGGGCGCGGAGATGGCGTGGCCGCCGGTGCTCGTGCTGACGGGGCTGTCGGTGGCACTGGTGGCGGCGGGACTGGCGGGGCTGCGGCGGCGGGATGTGCAGACCTGAGCCGGGCTCGTGTGGCCTGGCGGGCCGGTTCCGTCCACACCCTGTGGACGGAACCGGCCCGCGCACGTCAACGGACGTACTGTTTCAGTTCCTCGGTGTCAAGCTCAATTGCGACAGGGTCGGGGAGCACGAGCTTCCGGCCGAACTTCACGGTGCACTCCGCGCGGTAGCCACCGAGGTTCAGGTCCGGCTCGCTGAACACCGTCACCGTACGGGCCGCACGGTCAATGATGAGATGGAGCGGGATTCCCGTGGAGGCGTAGACGGAGGGCCTCTCCTCGCGGTCCCGCCGATTGCTGCCGACGTCGTACGCGGTGATCTCTGCAGTCATCAGCACACCTTCGGGAGCGGCCCATTCTCCCTGCCCCGCGAAGTTCCCGGCGGGCGCGAGCGTCCCGTCCGGTCGGGCGCGCCCCTCTCGGTCCTTGCCCACCTTCAGTCCCAGGAGGCGACCATGCAGTCCCCACCCGGGCCTCTCCGTCATGCAGCGCCTCGCGAGCCACTCCTGGATCGTGGCGTGATCCCCGTCCGGAAGGACCTTGTCCCTCAACCGCCCGTTGATGAACTCCAGCGTGAACGCTTCGGAGTCCACCTCTGCGAACTTGGCGATCCGTTCGAAGTCCTCGATCGTCACGTGAAAATCCGACGGGCGTGTACGTACCACCATGGCGTCCTCTCGGGTCCGGGTCCGGATGGGCATCAGCCTGCTGGGCGCGAACCCCTCGCGACGCGACTTACCGTGTCGGCCACCCGTTCGAGTGATCGCCGGTCACCTCACCCCGGCGTCACCAGCCGCGCCTCGTACGCGAACACCGCCGCCTGCGTCCGGTCGCGCAGCCCCAGCTTCACCAGGATCCGGCTCACGTGCGTCTTGATCGTGGACTCCGCGACCACCAGGTGCGCCGCGATCTCCGCGTTCGACAGGCCCTGCGCGATCAGCACCAGGACCTCCGTCTCGCGCTCGGTGAGCTCCCCGATCCGGGCCATCGCCGGGCCGCGCGGAGTGTCCGCGAGCTTGGAGAACTCGGTGATCAGGCGGCGGGTGACCGTCGGCGCCAGCAGCGCCTCGCCGGACGCCACCACCCGTACCCCGTCCGCGAGCTGCCGCGCCGAGGCGTCCTTCAGGAGGAAGCCGGAGGCGCCGGCGCGCAGCGCCTGGTACACGTACTCGTCCAGGTCGAACGTGGTCAGGACCAGCACCTTCGCGTCGGCGTCGGCCGCGACGATCTCGCGGGTCGCCTCGATGCCGTTCAGCTCGGGCATCCGGATGTCCATCAGGACGACGTCGGGGCGGAGCACCGCGACCTGCCGGACCGCCTCGCGGCCGTTGACCGCCTCGCCGATCACCTCGATGTCCGGCATCGCGTTCAGCAGCACGGAGAAGCCCTCGCGGACCATCACCTGATCGTCGACGATCAGCACCCTGATGGTGTTGCCGCTGGTCATGACGCGTCCCCGTCCCGGGCGCCGGCCACCGGAATGAAGGCCGCGACCTCGTACCCGCCGTCCTCCGTGAGGTCCGCGGTCATCTCACCGTTCAGCATCGTGACACGCTCCCGCATGCCCGTGACCCCGTGCCCCGCCCCCGGCGACGGCTTGACCAGGCCCCGCGGCGGCGTGTTGACGATCCGCAGGCCCAGGCCGCCGAGCACGTACGCGATCTCGACGCGCGCGGTCGACCCGGGGGCGTGGCGCAGCACGTTGCTCAGGGCCTCCTGGACGATCCGGTACGCCGACAGCTCCACGCCCTGCGGCAGCTCGCGCACCGCTCCGGTGACCGTCTTCTCCACGGTGAGACCGGCCTCGCGGACATTGCCGATGAGCCCGTCGAGCTCGGCGAGCGTGGGCTGCGGGGCGTCCGGCGCCTCGTAGTCGTCGGCCCGTACGACACCGAGGATGCGGCGCAGCTCGGTCAGGGCGGCGACGGCGTTCTCACGGATCGTGACGAACGCCTGCTCCAGCTCGGGCGGCGGGTTCTCCACCCGGTACGGGGCGGCTTCGGCCTGGATGGCGACCACCGACATGTGGTGGGCGACCACATCGTGCAGCTCGCGGGCGATGGTGGTGCGCTCCTCCAGCAGTGTGCGCCGGCCCCGCTCGACGGCGGTGACGCTCAGCTGCTCGGCGACCTCCTGATCCGCCCTGCGGCGGATCTGCCACATGCTCACGGCCAGCAGGACGACCGCGGAGGTGAAGAGCATCGGGAGGGCGGTGGAGGAGCCGCCGCCGTAGCGGGACAGGAAGAACTGCGAGAACACCGCGAACCCGGCGGTCATCACCCACATCCAGGCGGCGGTGCGCGGGCCGGTACGGATGGCCGCCACCGTCAGCACGGCGAGGTATCCGGCGAAGGTCTGGGGCGTCCAGGGCCAGTCGTAATAGCTGAAGGGGCTGAAGACACTGACGGAGACATTGACGAGGAGACTGACCCCCAGCGCCAGCCACCAGGCGGCGACGGGCCTGACCAGCGTGAGCAGGACCGGGAAGACCGGTAGGAGGGTGCGCGGGTCACGGTCCTCGATGGCCAGGGCGAACATCACCAGTGCCACGCCGACGATCAGGGCGTGCGGCGTCCAGCCCGCGAACGCGTGTATCCGCCCGGGCAGCCGCCGCGTGAACCGGCCGTCCGTACGCATGGGCGGCAACGGGCGGTAGGCGAAGGCGTCCTGGATGAGCGCCTGGCGCAGGCCGCCGAACGCGCCCACGGCCAGGTGGAACTCGTTGTCCCGGGGCTTCCCGGATGGGGTTTCGGTCACTCCCCCAAGGTAGGGGGAGGGCAGGACCGGGTCGTCAGCACGGAAGCGGATCCTTCCCCGTCCGTCCCAGGTACTACGAGGTGACGAGGTGACGAGGTGACGGGGTGACGGGGTGACGGGTGGTCGCCGCGCGTGCTCACCGCGCAGGACAGGGGTGCTCACCACGCGAGCTGCGCGTGCCGGGACCGCTCACCACGCGAGCTGGGCGATCTCCTCCGCGACCACCGCGCACGCGTCCGCCGACGGGTCCACGAGCGGGAAGTGCCCGACGTCCTCCAGCAGCGTCAGCCCGACCAGCTCGCCGGCCCGGCCCGCCGCCTCCACGTACGCCTCGGCGACCTCGTACGGAACGGTGAGGTCCGTACGGCCCTGCACCACCGTCGTCGCGATCCCCGTCGGCAGCAGCGCGGCCGGGTCCGCGCTCTCCCTGCGCAGCTTGAACTCCGCTTCACCGCCGAGGAGCTGGAGCACGGCCCCGCCGCACACCGCCAGCTCGACGGCGCGTACGAGGTCCGCGATCGGCGCCAGCGCGACGACCCCGCGCAGCGGCGGCGGCTCCGCCAGCCGCCAGGGCGAGCCCTCCGGCAGCACATGGCGGGACGCCGCCCAGAGCGCGAGGTGGCCGCCCGCGGAGTGCCCCGTCACCACCGTGCGCCGCACGTCGGCCTGCGGCAGCGCGGCCTCGGCGAGCGCCGGGAGGGCGTCGAGCGCGGCGGCCACGTCGTCGAACGTCTCGGGCCAGCGCCCCGCCACCGGCCCACCGCCCCCGTTCGTACCGGCGTTCCCCTCAGGAGCGTCCCCGCGCCGGTACTCGACATTGGCGACGGCGAACCCGCGCCGTGCCAGGAAGTCCGCGAACGGGGTGAGGTGTTGCCGGTCGTACGGCGCGCGCCACGCGCCGCCGTGCAGGACGACGACGAGCGGCACCCGCTCCTGACCGCCCCGGGGGGCGTAGAAGTCGATCACCTGATCAGGGTGTTCACCGTACGCGGCGGTGGCATCGGGCCGGACGACCGGACGGGTGAGGACCGCTTCGGTCTCTGCGGCGTCGCGAGCGACAGCGTCGTGCGCGGCGGGGTCCGGCATCTTGCGCCAACCTTTCGGTACGGGGGCCGAATTGACCTGATCAGCGGGACGCTATCAGCCCCATGGGGCGTCGGCCGTCACCGATCACCCGGCGGCTCCTCACCCGGTACCCCGGCCAGCACGTCACCGAGTACCCGCGCCGCCCGTTCCGCGTCGGCGAAGCCCACGTACAGCGGGGTGAAACCGAAGCGCAGCAGGTCCGGCCTGCGCAGGTCCCCGACCACCCCGCGGGCGATCAGCGCCTCCATCACCGCGGGCGCCTCCGGGCACCGCAGGGCGACCTGGCTGCCGCGCTCCGCGTGCGCGGCGGGGGTCGGTGAACTCACCCTGCCCGGTGGGACGTACGCCGTGACGCACTCCAGGAAGAAGTCGGTCAGCGCCAGGCTCTTGGCCCGGACGTCCGCCATCCGTACGGACTCCCAGACGTCGAGCGCCGCGTCCAGCGCCAGCATGGAGAGAATGTCGGGGGTGCCGACCCGGCCCCGTACCGCGCCGTCCGCCGCCACGAAGCCGGGAGCCATCGCGAACGGGTCGGCATGCGCGTTCCACCCCGGCAGCGGGGAGTCGAAGCGGGCCTGATGACGTTCGGCGACATAGAGGAAGGCCGGCGAACCGGGCCCGCCGTTCAGGTACTTGTACGTGCAGCCCACCGCGAGGTCGACGCCGTGCTCGTCCAGCCCGACCGGCAGGGCGCCCGCGCTGTGGCACAGGTCCCACACGGCGAGCGCCCCGGCCGCGTGCGCGGCGGCGGTGATCCCGGGCAGGTCGTGGAGGCGTCCCGTACGGAAGTCGACGTGGTTGACGAGCACGGCGGCGGTACGGGGCCCCAGCGCGCCGGGCAGCTCGGCCGGGTCGAACGGCACGATCCGCCGGCCGGTCATCCGGGCGGCGGACCGCGCGATGTAGCCGTCCGTGGGGAAGGTCGTGGCGTCGACCAGCAGCTCCGTACGTTGCTGGCGCTCCTGACCCCCGTCCCCGTCGGCGAGGCGTACGGCGGCCACCACCGCCTTGAAGACATTGACGCTGGTGGAGTCCCCGACCACGATCTGCCCGGGACCGGCGCCGACGAGCGGGGCTATCCGGTCACCGATCCGCTCGGGCGCGGTCCACCAGCCGCCCTCGGTCCAGGAGCGAATGCCCAGCTCGCCCCATTGACGGGTCATCACGTCGCGGATCCGCTCCGGGACATGGCGGGGCAGCGCGCCCAGCGAGTTCCCGTCGAGATAGACGGATCCCTCGTTGAGGGCGAACAGTCCGCGCAGCGGGGCGAGTCCGTCGGCGGCGTCGAGCGCGGCGGCCCGGGCGACCAGGTCCGGCGAGGCGGCCGACGCCGAAGACTCCGTTGCCGGCTCCGTTGCCGGCTCCGTTGTCAGCTCCGATGTCGACCCGGACGTCTTCAGTGGCTCAGACATGGCTGCGCGCCGTCCACAGCTCGGGGAACACGTTCTTGGTGGCCCGTTTCTCCAGCCAGGCGACGCCCGCGGAACCGCCCGTGCCGGTCTTGGAGCCCATCGCTCGCCGGGTCGCCACCAGATGGTCGTTGCGCCAGCGCCACACCAGCTCGGCGACATCGGTCAGCGCCTCGCCGAGCCGGACGAGTTCGGCGTTCCCGTCCGGGTCGCCGTAGATCCCGGTCCAGATCTCCTCGACCTCGGGCACCGGTTCGTACCGCAGCGCGAGATCGCGGCCGAGCACCGCGTCCGGCACCGGCAGCCCGCGCCGGGCGAGGAGCCGCAGCACCTCGTCGTACAGGCTCGGCTGCTGGAGCGCCTTCTCCAGCTCGGCGTGGACGCGCGGCGCGCCCCGGTGCGGGACGAGCATCGACGCGGACTTCTCACCGAGCAGGAACTCCATGCGCCGGTACATCGCGGACTGGAAGCCGGAGCCCTCGCCGAGCGCGCCGCGGTACGCGTTGAACTGCGCGGGGGTGAGCCGGGCGAGCGGCTGCCAGGAGGCGTTGAGCGCCTCCAGTTCGTGGGCGGAGCGCCCGAGCGCGTCGATCGCGGCCTTCGTACGGTCCTCGCGCAGCGCCCGGGAGGCGGTCTCCCACTCGTGGACGATGACGGTGAACCACAGCTCCATGACCTGGGTGGTGACGAGGAAGACCATCTCGCCGGGGTCGTCGGAGCGGGGGTGCTGCAAGTGGGTGAGGACGTCCGCCTGGACGTAGTCCTCGTACGGGGTCGTCCCGGCGAAGTCCAGATTCGGAGCGTCCGAACCGGCTCCGGGGGCGTCAGGGGTGTACGACATCTCTGTCTCCTCGACAAGTGCCGGGTAGCGGTCCGCCCCTTTCCGTGGGTGGCTACGGAGCTCCGGTCCCCTCCCGGCATCATAATCCGGGTCCCCGGAGCCCGGCCCGGGCAGGCGGGCCCAGGAATTCAGCGAGCCGGGCCGTCGAGAGTCAGAAGGTCGTCGGAACTCACACGGCCGTCGGAACTCACACGGTCGTCGGGACTCAGACGGTCGGGCCGTCGACGTACGCGCCGTCCTCGTCGTACGGCCAGGGGTTGGACCGGCACCCGTCGAGCCCCTTGATCTGCTGCATCATCACCGGCGCGAGCTCGCCGGGCCCGGCGCACCCCAGATGTTGGCGGAGGCCGATCTCATGGCCGACCTCGTGGTTGATGATGAGGTGCCGGTACTCGGAGGCCGGTCCGTCGAACGTCGGAGAGCCCAGCATCCAGCGGCGCAGATTGACCACGACGCCCTCGGTGGTCTCGCAGTTCAGCTCGCCGTGGGTGTCCAGCCCCTGGGCGAGGCAGAGCCGGTCCGCCGTCGCCGGGGTGGCTATTCGGACGACGAAGTCGGCGTTGGACGAGACGAGCTGGAAGGTGCCCCGGCCGTGCGCGGCCCAGCCGCGCGAGTGGGCGAGGATCTCCTCGATCTCGGTCGCGGCGTCGGCGGCGGAGATGTCTATCCCGTCCTCCACCTGCACGCGGTAACGGCGCAGCGGCCCGGAGCCGACCGGCTCGCCCTGCGACTGGGCGGTGGTGAACGTACCCGGACCGGAGGCGGGGACCTCCGGGGTCTTCGGCTCCTTGGCGGACTCGGAGGGCTCGGGCGACTTGGAGGGCTTGGACGAGGCGTCGGACGGCGAGGCCTCCGGGTCGTCAGGGGCCGGCTTCCGTCCGGCCTCCGCCTCCTCCTCCCCGCCCGGGGAGGAGGCCGGCTGGGAGGCAGCGCCCCCTCCCCGGGGGTCCGCCTCCGCCGGAGGGCCGGGCCAGGAGGCGACGACGACCCCACCGATGATCACGACTGCGAGGCCGATCCCGGCCACCGCCAGGGGGCCGAACCGGGAACGCCCGCCCCTGCGGCCGCGGAGGCCTCGGCCACCGCCGCCACCAGGGGCGGACGCTCTGCGGCGTCCCGGACGGGTGGCGGCGCGCTTGCCCAAAACGTGTGTCTCCCTGGTCGAGCCCGGTCACGGTCGATGCCGGTTGAGGCATGCCGGTAGCGGCATGCGCTCACTTATGCGAAGGCCACGCCCTGAGAGACGGGCGGAGCCTTCGAAGGGTTCCTCTCCGAAACACTCATCGCGACTTTCAGGACACGACGTGGCTCAAAAAGATCACCCCCGCAGTGATACCGGCACCCTGAGATACGCGGCGCGGCCCGCTCCGACTCAGTCCGCGCCTACCCGGCCTCATCCGCAGCAACCGCTTCCGGAGACGTCCGGGCAGGTCAGGCACCGTCGGCACCGGCAACCGTCGTCACGCGGTGTGCGGACGCTCTCAGCCGAGGGTGTCCGCGGCGAGCGGCGAGGAGTCCCGCAGGAACGTCGCGCAGCGCTCGTACTCCGCCTCCTCGCCGATCGCCTGCGCGGCACGCGCGAGCGCGTGCAGGGCGCGCAGGAAACCGCGGTTCGGCTCGTGCTCCCACGGCACCGGGCCGTGGCCCTTCCAGCCGCTGCGCCGCAGCGCGTCGAGCCCGCGGTGGTAGCCGGTCCTGGCGTACGCGTAGGACTCGACGACCCGCCCGCCCTCGTACGCGCCGTCGGCGAGCTGCGCCCAGGCCAGCGAGGAGGTCGGGTACTTCGCGGCGACATCGGCGGGCGGCGTACCGTTCGCGAGCAGCTCACGCGGCTCGGGATCGTCGGGCAGTTCGGTGGGGGGCGGTCCCCCCAGAAGGTTTTCGTGGATACCCATGCCTACAGTCTGCCTTGCCCCTCACCCCCCGCAGCCACGGGCGTCGACCCCGGCGGCCACGGGCACCGACCCCGGCAGCCCCATCCCGCAGCCACCGGAACAGCTCCCCTCACTCCGCCCCGCCGCGCTCCCCCTGCAGGCCCTCTGACCGGCGCGCCTCCAGCGGCGGCGTCAGCCCGCAGTTGACCCGGCACTCGGGCTCCGGCCGCCGCCCGGCCGCCTCCCGCGCCGGGGACCGTACGGTCGCCCAGGCGATCAGCGCGCCCGCCACCAGCACCCCCGCGAGCATCGGCATCGCCCGCCGGAACGTGGCGTCGAACTCCGTCGCCGACCGGTACGCCTCCGGCCCCATGCCCGCCAGCAGCGGCAGCGCGGCCACCGCGATCAGCCCCGCCGCGCGGGCCGCCGCGTTGTTGATGCCACTGGCCAGCCCGGCCCGTGCGACATCGACCGAGGCGAGGACCGTCGCCGTCAGCGGGGCGACCAGCGTCACCATGCCCATCCCCAGTACCGCCACGGCCGGCAGCACATCCGTCAGGTAGTCGGCGCCCGGGCCCACGCGGAGCATCAGCAGCATGCCCACGGCACTCAGCAGCGGCCCCACCGTGAGCGGCAGCCGGGGCCCGATCCGCTGGGCCAGGGCGCCGGAGCGCGCGGAGAGCAGCAGCATCAGCACCGTTGTCGGCAGCAGGGCGGCGCCCGCGCGCAGCGCCGAATACCCGGCGACGACCTGGAGCTGGAGCGCGGCGAGGAAGAAGAAGCCGCCGAACGCCGCGTACACGCACAGCGTCACCACGTTCACCGAGGTGAACAGCCGGGACCTGAAGATCGACGGTGGCAGCATCGGATCGGCCCGGCGCCGTTCCGTCCGTACGAAGGCGATCGCGACCAGCACCCCCGCCACGCCCGGCCAGACGGTCCTCGCGATGAGCGCGTACGTGACCAGCGCCAGCGCCGCCGCGCCGAGCACCGCGCCCAGCACATCGAACTTCCCGTGCGCCGCCGGGTCCCGGGTCTCCGGTACGTGGCGCAGCGCCACCGGTACGCACACCGCGGCCAGCGGCACATTGATCAGGAACACCCAGCGCCAGCCGGGACCGTCCACCAGCCAGCCGCCGAGGAACGGCCCGACCGCCGCCCCCACACCGCCGAGCCCCGACCACACACCGACGGCCCGCGCCCGGTCGTCCGGGTGGAAGCTCGCCTGGATGATCGCGAGCGAACCCGGGACGAGCAGCGCGCCGCCCACGCCCTGGAGGGCGCGCGCCGCGATCAGGATGCCCGCGTTCGGCGCGATCCCGCACAGCAGCGACCCGAGCGCGAACCACACCACACCGATGACGAAGACGCGGCGCCGCCCGTACCGGTCCCCGAGCGACCCGCCGAGCAGGATCAGCCCGGCCAGGGTGACCATGTACGCGTTGACGGTCCACTGGAGCGCCGCGAGATCCGCGTTCAGGGAGTCCCCGATGTGCGGCAGCGCGACATTGACGACGGTGGAGTCGAGCAGGGCCATGGTCGAGCCGAGCACCGTCGTCAGAATGACCCAGCGTCCCCGGGCCGAGGACAGCCTGATGTCCATACGGGGATCATCCCCGCACCGCTCGCGGAAGGCGACCCGGCACCCGACGCACAGACGCGTCCTCCAGACGCGTCCTGCCGACGCGCCCTCCAGAAACGTCCTCGACCGGACTACTTGAGCTTGGTGCCCGTGGAGCGCAGCGCGGCGCACGCCTCGGTGACGCGCTTGGCCATGCCGGCCTCGGCCAGCTTGCCCCAGGTGCGCGGGTCGTACGTCTTCTTGGAACCGACCTCGCCGTCGACCTTCAGCACACCGTCGTAGTTGCGCAGCACGTGGTCCGCGACGGGCCGGGTGAAGGCGTACTGCGTGTCGGTGTCGAGGTTCATCTTCACGACGCCGTTCTCCAGCGCCGTGGCGATCTCCTCGGCCGTGGAGCCGGAGCCGCCGTGGAAGACGAAGTCGAACGGCTGGCTGCCGGCGGCCTTGCCGTACTTGGCGCCGACGCCGTCCTGGAGGTCCTTGAGCAGCTCGGGACGGAGCACGACATTGCCCGGCTTGTAGACGCCGTGGACATTGCCGAAGGACGCGGCCAGCAGGTAGCGACCCTTCTCGCCCAGGCCCAGGGCCTCGGCGGTCCGCAGGGCGTCATCGACGGTCGTGTACAGCTCGTCGTTGATCTCGTGGCTGACGCCGTCCTCCTCGCCGCCGGTCGGGGTGATCTCGACCTCAAGGATGATCTTGGCGGCGGCGGCCTGGGCGAGCAGTTCCTCACCGATGGCCAGGTTGTCCGCGAGGGTCTCGGCGGAGCCGTCCCACATGTGCGACTGGAAGAGCGGGTTACGGCCGGCCTTCACGCGCTCGGCGGAGATGTCGAGCAGCGGACGGACATAGCCGTCGAGCTTGTCCTTGGGGCAGTGGTCGGTGTGGAGCGCGACGGTGATGTCGTACTTGGCGGCGACGATGTGCGCGAACTCGGCGAGGGCGACCGCGCCGGTCACCATGTCCTTGTTGTACTGGCCGCCCAGGAACTCGGCACCACCGGTCGACATCTGGATGATGCCGTCACTCTCGGCCTCGGCGAAGCCGCGCAGCGCGGCGTGCAGGGTCTGGGACGAGGTCACATTGATGGCCGGGTAGGCGAACTTGCCTGCCTTCGCCCGGTCCAGCATCTCGGCGTAGACCTCGGGGGTTGCGATGGGCATCGGGCCGCTCCTTGTGATGTGCGGGTGTGAGGTGCTTGTCCCTGACCTGGGGGCGACATCGTCGTCGGCCCCATCTTTCCAGACTCTCCCGCGGCGTCCACGGCGAGTGTCGCGCGCACCCCTGTCGGCCGTTTCACGTGAAACGGCCGACAGCCGCCGTCACCGGCGGAAATCCCCAGGTGGGAGCGGTGGTTGGGAGAGGCGGGTCAGAGCCCCGGCTCGCGGGTCAGAGCCCCAGCTCGGCGAGTCCGTAGACATTGAGGTACGGCAGCCCGGCCGCCGCGACGGCCGGGGCCGCGCCGCGCTCCACGATGACGGCGACCGCGACGACCTCGCCGCCGGCCTCCCGTACCGCCTCGACGGCCGTCAGGGGCGAGCCGCCCGTGGTGGAGGTGTCCTCGACCACGAGGCAGCGCCGGCCCTTGACGTCCGTGCCCTCGATCCGGCGCTGGAGGCCGTGCGCCTTCTGCGCCTTGCGGACGACGAACGCGTCGAGCCGCTGCCCGCGCGCGGCGGAGGCGTGCAGCATCGACGTCGCCACCGGGTCGGCGCCCAGCGTCAGCCCGCCCACGCAGTCGAAGTCCAGCTCTGCGGTGGCGTCCAGCATGACCTGCCCGACCAGCGGTGCGGCATGACCGTCCAGCGTGATCCTGCGCAGGTCGATGTACCAGTCGGCCTCCTGCCCCGAGGAGAGGGTCACCTTGCCGTGCACCACGGCCTTGTCCTTGATCAGCTGGAGCAGCTCAGCCCGTACGTCACTCATGCCCATGAGCTTAGGGCCTGTCGTTTGGATCATGCCGGTCCTCCCCGCCGCCCCTCCCGGTGCTCAGAGCCGTCGCCACTGCCACGTGGTGACGATCTCCAGCGGCTCCAGCGGGGTGACCAGCCGGGGCGCGGTGTTCAGTCCGTTCGGCGGCCCCGACTGCGGCTCGACGCAGACCGCCTCGGCCTGCTCGTCGTAGATCACGGCCCACTCGGCGGGGCTCGTCACCTTGAGTTCGAGCCGGCCGGGCCAGGTCAGCGTGGCGGCCACGCCGTCCGGCATCCCGAAGCAGTCGTCCCAGGGGCCGGGGCGCGGCGGGATCCGGCGGCCGGTGGGCAGGTGGTCGGGGCCGCGCTCCTCCTGCCAGTCGGCGGCGAAGTCGAGCTTCACACCGCTCCCCTCGGCCGACCCTCCGGCCCCGCTCTCTTCGAGGGTGCGGAGGAACCACGGGTGCCAGCCCGCCTGCGCCGGGAAGGACGTGTCGTACGTCTCCACCCCGAGCCGGAGGGTCAGCGAGTCCGCGGTCAGTTCGACGACCTGCGTCACCAGTCCGCTGTACGGCCACGGCTCCACCAGGTCGTACGTGAACGCCGCCTCGCTGTCACCCACCCGCGCGGTGCGCCAGGCCGTGTCCCTGCCGGTGCCGTGGATGGCGTGCGGCGGGGAGTTCAGGGGCATCTGGTGGAGCACTCCGCCGGTGCGGAACTGCCCGTGCTCGATCCGGCCGCACCACGGCACCATCGGGAAGCAGCCGTACCGCTCCCCTTGGCGCAGCACTTCGGTCCCACCGATGCGCAGACTGCTGATCCGGCAGCCGTTCGCCGGGGTGATGGTCAACTCGGCGTCGCCCGCCGCCAGTCGGATGTTCTCTTCGCTGCTACTCACACTCCGACACTACTTGCGCCGCCGCAGCGCGCGGCCGACCACCACGGCGGAGGCGAGGGCGAGTGCGGCTGCGGGGGCGATCCAGCGGAGCGCGCCGCCGCCCTCGGCCGCGTCGGGCGCGGGCACCGGCGCGTACCGGCCGCGCGGCGGCGCGTGGTCGACCTCCTCGGCGCTGCGGCCGATCATGGTCCGCCGGGCGTGCGCGGCCTCGGCGGGCGGCTCCTCGAAGGGAACGTCGGGGATACGGAAGTCGCCCTCCCCGGAGGTGGTCTCACCGTCGAGCGAGGACGGCGGCACATCGACATCGAAGACGGAGGCGGCGCCATCGATCTCCGCATCGCCGTCCACATCGCCGTCCGCATCAGCACCCGAATCCGCTTCCGTCCCGGAACCCGTCTCCGGCCCGGAACCCGCCTCCGAATCCGTCCCGGAGTCCGCGTCGGGTGCGGCAGCACGAGAAGCCCCGGACTCCGGCCCGGCCGCACCGCCACTCCCGGGCTCCTCCGGGGCCGACTCCTCCCCCAGCCGCGCCACGAACCGGTCCAGCAGCCGGGGCCCCGCGCTCGCCACCGTCCCGGCGTCCACCTCGGCCAGCCGGCCGTCCGCGCGGGCGCCACCCGTGAACATGACGATCGTGCCGCCGGGGGCGTCCCTCAGCCGGATCGTGAGGGTGAGCTTGGCCGAGCCGGTGCCCCGGACCTCGGCGCCCGCGCCCTCGGCCTCGAACCGCCCGTCCTGCCCGTCCCGCCCCTCCCGCTCGGCGAGCGTCAGCGCGCCGCGGTAGGTGATCGTATGGCCGCCGATACGGACCTTGAGCCGCCCGGCGAGCGGCCCGGCCGAAGCGTCGGCGTCCTGCTGGAGTCCCGGTACGCACCGGGCGACCCGGGCAGGGTCCCGCAGCGTCTGCCGAAGGGTCTCTGCCGAAACCGGAACGAACACCTCATGCTCCATGGAAGCCGAGCCTACTCAGAGGTCGCCGCAGAAGCAGCCCCTTTGCCCCACACCACCCCACACGACACACAACGCCCCCTGCGATCCGCCGCTGTCCACCGCTGTCCACCCCTGTCGCGCCGCTATCCGCCGTACCGCGGGTGCACCAGCGTCGACGCCGGGAGCCCCGGCACCCTCGTCCGCTCCACCTCCCGCCGCCCGGCGCCCGGCAGGGCCGGTGCCGACGACCGCAGCCTCGGCTCGTCCGGTATCGGTGTGAGCGCAGGGCGCGCGCCCACGGCCGCGAGCTCGAACCCCCAGTCGCGCGCCGCCGGTCTGCCGTCCTTCACCCGGTCGGGCCCCGCCGCGAAGCCGGAGGGGCCGCCCTTGGCGCGGTACGGCGTCGTACCGAACCCGGCGGCGCGCAGCGTCGCGTCCACCGTCCAGTACGTACGCGGCTCGGCCGTGGGCGATCCCGCGTGCACCGCCAGCCGCCCGCCCTTGGCGAGGACGCGCGAGGCCAGCCCGTAGAACTCCTCGGAGTAGAGCTTCGTACTCGCGGTGATGCCGGGGTTGGGGAGGTCCGAGATGACCACGTCGTACGCGCCCGCACCACCGCCTCCCGCACCACCGCCGCCCGCCCCCCGCAGCCAGCTGAACGCGTCCGCCGAGACCTGCCGCAGCCGCGGGTCGTCGTACGCGTGCCCGTTCAGCGCCGCCAGCGCCCGGTCCGTACGGGCGAGCCGGACGACGCCCGGGTCCAGCTCGACCAGGGTGACCGAGCGGACGTCCCGGTAGCGCAGCACCTCGCGCGCCGCCAGTCCGTCGCCCCCGCCGAGGATCAGCACCCGCCCGTGGGGCCCGCGCATCGCGGGGTGCACCAGCGCCTCGTGGTACCGGAACTCGTCGCGCCCGCTGACCCGCAGCCGCCCGTCCAGATAGAGCTCCAGCGGCCCGCCCCGCTCGCCCGCGCCCGTGAGCACCACGTCCTGGATCTCGGTGTGCAGGGCGATCCGCACCTCGTCGCCGTAGAGCGCGCGGCGCGCCGCCCGCTCGAAGTCGTCGACCCCGACCGCCGCCGCGGCGAGCACCGCCAGCACCAGCACATTGACCGCGACCAGCAGCCGGCGCGACCGCCGCGTGAGATCGCGCCCGAACAGGCACAGGACGAGCGCGGCGCCCGCCACCGCGTTGACCGCGCCCGTCACCAGCGCCCCCATGAGCTGTCCCAGCCAGGGCAGCAGGAGGAACGGGAAGGCGAGCCCGCCGACGAGCGCGCCCACGTAGTCCGCGGCGAACAGGTCGGCGACCGTCCCCTCCGCGTCCTGCCGGGAGAACCGCTGGATGAGTGTCATCAGCAGCGGGATTTCGGCGCCGATGAGCACACCGATGGCCAGCGAGAAGCCCACCAGCGCATACCGCGACTCGCCCACCCACACGAAGCTCATGTACAGCACGAGCGCCGAGCAGCCGCCCAGCAGCGCGAGCGCCGCCTCCAGCAGCCCGAACCCGAAGGCCGCCCGGCAGCGCAGCCGCTTCGCGAGCAGCGAGCCGACCCCCATCGCGAAGACCATCACGGACAGCACGACGGACGCCTGGGTGACGGAGTCCCCGATCAGATACGAGGCGAGCGCGACCAGCTCCAGCTCGTACACCAGTCCGCACGCGGCACAGACGAAGACGGCGGCGAGGATCAGGAACCGTCCCGCGCCCGCGCGCACGGGCAGCCGTGTCTCACCCTGGGGCGGCGAGGACACGGACTGCTCGATCATGCCCGTAACGCTACGTCACGAATTCATTGCGGTTTGTCACCCACACGGTTGAATTTCCCGCGCGGCAGGCATACGGACCCTGATACGCGTCCGGGTCACCACCAGGCGCCCCTCCTGGGGGTACGCGTGCCAGGTACGCCACCGGACATGGCTCTCGTCGCGCTGCGCGAGCATCGCGGTGAAGGCGTTCGGGGCCCCGGGGAACGTCCCCGCTAAGCCGTTCGGGTGATCGGCGACCAGCGCCAGCAGCTCCTGCGCGCGGCCGGCGAAAGAATTGCGCGAGAGCGTCTCGACGCGCGCGGCGAATTCGTACTCCCATTCGCCGAGGCGCTTGGACACACCGAGCGGCAGCGGCGTACTGCTGCCCGGCATACAGGCGACGGTCTCGGAGCACGTACCCCCACGCTCCTCAAGGATCACCTGGTGGGAAGCGCCGAGCAGTCGCAACTGGAGCCCGGCACCGGCGAGGTCGAGGTCCAGGACGGCCAGGGCGGGAACCGGTTCCCGGCCCAACTCCCAGGCCAGATCGGCCGCTCGGGTGTCGGTGTAGGCGGTATTGAGGGTGGTGAGCATGGGTCGGCTCCGCAAACACGCTTGACGGGTGGACCGGGGACGTCCCGGACGGAGAGCTCCGGAACTTGTGGGGGAGATCGCCGGCTCGGCGCCGTATCAGGCCCGAGGGCTGGAAGCTCTCAAGAGGGAGGGAATCACGAAGTACGCGACGCTCACAGTGTTTTTACCCAACTTGACGGGGTTTCCATCCCCTAGGGGGCCCAGGGGTTCAACTGTTCAACCAAATCCGGTGCCGATCAACGACATTTGGTGCCGACGAAAAGGTCCCGCGAGGGCGAACCCCCGCGGGACCTGTCCGTATCAGTGGCGGAACTGTTCAGCGACGGACTAGCTGCCCCGTGTCAGCTACCTCCGCCACATCCCCCGCCCCCGCCACCACCGCAGGAGGATGACCCGCCACCGCCGCAGGACGAATGCCCACCGCCGCCCCCCGAGCCCGAGCCGCCGCCCGAGTCCGAGCCACTGCCCGAGTCCCAACCGCCACCCGAGCCGCCACAGCCCGCACCGCCACTGCCGCCCCCGCTGCCACCGGCCCACCAACTGCCGTCGGACCGACGGCGCTTCGCACCGCTCGCGCTCTTCCTCGACCGCGAGGAAGCCGCCGTACGCCTGCCCTGCGCCGCGCTCCGCGCCCTCGCCGCGTCACGGGCCTTCGCCTTCCGGCGCTTGTCCCGCCCGCCCACACTCGACACGACCCCGACGAACGCGACCGCGACCAGAACCACCACCACACTCACACCGAGCATGGGCCCCACCGTCCTCACTCTTCCCAGCCGTTCCCGGCTGTTCCCCCGAAGCGAGGCCTGCCGCCCCCCGGCGGCGGGCCTCGCACTGACGTGCGTGACTCAGGTTGTCCCCCCACGTCCGCCGCCCAAAGCTGACTTGAGCAAGTCCAGAGGTTCGGCCCAGGATGGCCGTCATGACCAAAGAATGGCTCGGCGGCACAACGATCTTCGCGGAGATGTCGGCTCTGGCCGCCCGCACCGGGGCGATCAACCTCGGCCAGGGCTTCCCCGACACGGACGGACCCGACAGCGTCAGGGAAGCCGCGGTACGGGCGCTGCGCGACGGCCGCGGCAACCAGTACCCACCCGGCCCCGGCGTCCCCGAACTGCGCACCGCGGTCGCCGACCACCAGCGGCTGCGCTACGGCCTGACGTACGACCCCGACACCGAGGTCCTGGTCACGGCGGGCGCCACCGAGGCCATCGCCGCCACCCTGCTCGCGCTGACCGGCCCCGGCGACGAGGTGATCGCGCTGGAGCCGTACTACGACTCGTACGCCGCCTGCATCGGCATGGCGGGCGCCACCCGCGTCCCGGTCACCCTGCGCCCCCACGACGGCGCGTACCACCTCGACCTCGACGAACTGCGCGACGCTGTCACCGACCGCACCCGCGTCCTCCTCCTCAACACCCCCCACAACCCCACGGGCACCGTCCTCAGCCCCGCCGAACTGGCCGCGGTCGCCGAACTCGCCGTGGAGCGCGATCTGCTGGTCGTCACCGACGAGGTCTACGAACACCTGGTCTTCGACGGCGAACACGTACCGATCGCGCCCCTCCCCGGCATGTGGGAGCGCACCCTGACGATCAGCAGCGCCGGCAAGACTTTCTCGTTCACGGGGTGGAAGGTGGGCTGGGTGACGGGCCCGCCCGCGCTGGTCACGGCGGTGCGCTCGGCGAAGCAGTTCCTGACGTACGTCAGCTCGGGCCCGTTCCAGTACGCGATCGCGGAGGCGCTGCGCCTGCCCCGGAGCTACTTCGACGACCTGCGCGCCGACCTCCGCGCCAAGCGCGACCTGCTCTGCGCGGGCCTGGAGACGGCCGGCTTCGAGGTCTACCGCCCGGCGGGCACCTACTTCGTCACCACCGACATCCGCCCCCTCGGCGAGACCGACGGCTTCGCCTTCTGCCGCGCGCTGCCGGAACGGTGCGGAGTGGTCGCGGTCCCGAACGCGGTCTTCTACGACCACCGGAAGGAAGGCGCGCCCTTCGTACGCTTCGCGTTCTGCAAACGCACCGACGTCCTCCAGGAGGCCACCGACCGCCTGCGGGGCCTGACGTCCTGACCGCACAGCGAACGGCCGCTCGCGGCCGGGTGGGTCAGCTCTTCGAGCCGGGCCCGTCCGTACTAGCTGAAGATCGCGATGGCCTCGACGGTCAGCTCCCTGGTTCCCGGATTCCAGTCCCGGACCTTGCCGAGGCAGCGCGCCGGGAATGTGCCCTCGTTGCTGTCGTCGTTGCGCAGCCCGTCCGTGGCACAGGTGACGCGGACCTGGGGGCCTTGGGACGGGTCCTCGGGGTCGCCGTACGGGGCGAGGAAGACGGTGCGTGAGGAGGTCTGTGCGGCCCTGCGGAAGCGGCCCCGTATGGAGACGAAGTCCTCGATGTCGCGCAGCCGTACCCGCTCCTCGGCCCCGGCGCCGGGGCGGTCGATCGTGTCCAGGGCCCTGGCGAGGGCCTGGTTCCAGGTGATGGTGCGGGTTCTGAGGTCGCCGTGGACGATGGCGTCGGCCCGTTCGAGGGTGTCCACGATGATGCCGATCACCGCGATGGGCCTCGCGCTCTCGATGTAGGTGCTGATCTCCTCGCGGCTGACGTTCCTGCCGCCGCTGACGCCGACGCCGAAGATCCGCGCCCGCAGGGATCCGTCCGTACTGCCGCTGATCCGGTGCTCGACCTCCCGCTCCAGCGCCTTCTCGTAGCGGCCCATCTGGTACAGGTCCATGATGGCGCTGTCATGGAGGTAGAAGCAGATCCCCTCCGTCGGCTTCCCCGAGCTCTGTCCGAGGCGTCTGCGGTACCGACGCACCAGGGCCACCAGCAGGACCGCGACGATGATCAGGCTCACGGCGGTCGCCGTCCATACGAGCGTCCACGGCCACCAGACGCTCCACCACAGTGCGTTGTCAACAGCCACGGATCTCCTTGAAGGCGTCGGAAAGGGAACGGGTGCCCGCGTCCACCACGCGTCCGCCGGTGATACGCGCCACCCGGGTCAGTTCCGCCGGGTCCGCCTCGCCGAAGCGGAGCGGAAAGGTGGGGATGGAGCGGACAGCATCCGCCCGTGCCGAGTGGCGGCGCTCGAACTCCCCGAGGCCGATCCCCGAATTGCTCTCACCGTCCGTCATGAGGACGACGGACACGTGCTGTCCGGGATGGTCGCGCGCGATGCCGGACGCCTTCCGGTAGGCGTGGTCGAGCGCGGACCAGACGGCGGTGGAGGCGTCGAAGTCGTCGGCCGCGACGAAGGAGCCCACGGACTCCAGGTCGCGCCGCCCGCCGACGGTGACATCGCGTTCGGCGAGTACGCGGCCACCGAACCGCATGACGGTGATCTCCTCCCCCCGGTAGAACCGCACGAACTTCCCTGTGGCGGAGGTGTCCGCGCCGCTGAGACCGGCGAACGCCGCGCGCAGTGAGGCCGCCCGCGCGCCCCGCATCGAGGTGGAGTAGTCGAGGAGGAAGATCACGTGATTCGGGACGCTCGGCCGGGGATCGCCGTACTGCTCGACCAGTTGGTCCACGACCGCCAACCGGTCCGGGAAGTAGAGCGCGTTGCCGACGTCCGCCCGCAGCCGGGGATCCCTGCGCACCTCCGCGCCGAGCGGCCGGCGCAGCGTGCGTTCCATGATTTTCTTCTGCGTCGACGCGCTCTTGAGCCAGCCCACCACCTTGTCGTACGCGTCGCGCTTGGCCGGGTCGAGCAGGAGCAGCGGGTGGTCGGACAGCACCATGCCGTCCTTCAGGTAGATGATCTCCAGCTTCTCGCGGAGCCGGTCGCCGGCGTTGAGTGCGAGCAGCTCCGATTCGTAGGTGATCAGGGCGTCGAGCCGGTCCTGGTGGGCGATGTACGTCTCGCGCAGCTCCGCGTCGCTCTCCGCGGTGATCCGCTGGCCGGTACGGAATCCGCGCAGCCGGTCGCAGGAGATGTCCTCGGCGCGCAGCGCGCTGCCGGTCCCGGCGGCGGCGGTCGCGACGCCGACGAGCGCGGAGAGGCCGCTGTTGGTGCGCTTCGGGTCGGCCATGCCGAAGCGCACCGTGCCCGCGGCGGCAGCGTCGGCGATGTCCGCCCAGGACACCTGCCCGGCCCTGGCCTTCGCGCGCAGCGCCCTCGCCGTGGCCGGCTTCACGCCGACGACCACCGGGGAGAACATGGTCGGGGTGCCGAGCGGCTTGGCGGCCCCGGTTCCGGCCTCCTTGAGCCTGAGCTGGAAGTACCGGTCGGAGGAGAGCCACGCGAGATCGTGGTGGTACGCGCCGGGGGTCAGGCCGTTCCCGACGTCCGCGGTGGACTCGTACTCCATCTCCAGGTCCACCCCCGTGTCCCGGCGGAGCTCGTCGAGGAGCGGACCCATGTCCCTCAGTTCCGGACTCGCGAGTACCCGCAGGGTGGTGGGCTCCTCGCCTCCGGATGTGCAGGCGGTGGCCGTGCAGAGCAGAGCCAGGCAGAGCGCGAGAACCACTCCGGGACGCGGGCGCCGCCTCATGAGGACGCCCCCGGGGTCCGCGTCGGCGGCGGGCACTCGCCGACGCGGCTGATCATCCGTTCCAGCAGCGGCAGGCTCGGCAGGGTCGCCTTGGTGTCGTTGGCCGCCGGCGCGGGTGCGGGAACACCGCGGTCCGCCAGGAACCGGTACAGCTCGGTGCTGGTCGCCCTGCCGCTGGAATCGAGGACGCGGAAGCCCAGTTCCATCGCCCGGCGCTGGAGTTTTTCATCGGTGGCGAGCAATTCCCCGAGCCGGTCACCTTTCGGGGTGAGCGCGATGTATTCGGGCTCGGTCAGGACCTGCGTCGACGGATAGAGCAGCACCCGCTCGGGGTCGGCCTTTCCGGTCTGCTGCCGATGCCGTATCTGGTAGGCGAAGTACTGGTGCTCGTACACCACCACGATCGGGGCGACGCCCTTTCCCTCCGGCACCTCGTACGTCTTGAACATCTGCTCCGAGGGAAGCCCCTGGGAGACGAGGGTCGGTTTGATCATCCCGGCCACGCGATCCGCTTCCGCATCGCTCGTCGGGACGGTGTTTCCGTTACGGACGAAGGCGACCAGCCCCAGATACGTACCGGCGTGATTCGCATCGCAGATGTTCGACGTCTGGGCGAGAATCCTGTTGCCGTTCGTCGTCCGACGGTTCCTTCCGATGCCGATCTGGTCCCAGGTCTTTCCTCGCGCGCTCAGTTCGAGGAACCCCTTCATGTCGAGGGTGTAGTAGAGCGGACTGTCGCGGTCGGAGCCGCCGATCTGCCGTGGCCTGGCCAGGCCGTGCTCCCGCAGGGTTTCGGCGTATTCGCGGTAGGTGGCGAGGACGATCGGGCTGACGAAGGGCCGGTGCCCCTTCGCGTACGCGTCCCTGCGGCCGGTCTTGATGATCTCCGCCGCGGGCTGGCCGGACGGAAACGCGAAGTCGTAACCGTCGAAACTCGTGGTCGCGATCTCCCGGGACCCCATCTTCGTGATGTGCACCCTGATCCCGCGCTGCATCAGGATTCTCTGGACCTCGCCGTCCTCGAAGAACTCCGACTTGGAGGCGATCTTGCCCTCCAGGGTGGTGATCCCTTCGAACGGGAAGAGAAGATGACCTCCGGCGGTGAGCGCGATCAGTCCGGCCACGGGAAAGGCGAGCGCGGCAACGAACGAGCGGACTGAGCGGCTTCGCACGAAGAGACGTCGCGAGGGGCGTTGGACGTCCAAGCGTGGCTCATCCGCACCGGGTCTTTCTGCGGTCACCGGTTTCTCCTGCCTGAGAGAGGGCCAGGATCATTCCCGATGCAATGGGCGGACCAATGAATTCCGTACGGATGACGGCGGAATTCACCATGACCGCCGCAGCTCGGCCGGACGGTCGCCGCGCGCCCTGCGCCTTGTGTTCTGCGCCGACTCTGTCACCGCATTGCATGCAGGGGTGTCTGGCGGCCCGGCGTGATCGTCGGTGCGGTCGTGCTGTGCGGACTCGACGCGCAGATCGTGCTCGGCGACCCCGACTCCCGCAACGCGCGTCGCACGCCGCTGGACGCGGTACGACGCCTGGCCGACCAGCACGAGGGGTTCGCGCTCGGGCTCGGCTTCGGCCTCGTGGTCGTCGCGTTCGTCCGTGCCCATCTCGTCGAGTAGCCGCGCGGCACGCCAGGCCACCGGTACAGCGACCGGGTACCGCAGTGGCGACAGTGGCAACCGCACGTCAGAAGCCCAGGTACGTGATCTGGACGATGTGGACGTGTTCGCTGCGTGGCCAGGAAGGAGCGCGGTGCGGTGCGGGCCGCTTCCTCCGCTCCGAAGGAGTACTCCCAGGCCCAGCTCAACCGCGTACTGCCGTCATCGCCTCGTTCAGGACCGCGGTCAGTTCCCGCAGCGCCTCCCCGGCAACGTCCGGCTCCTCGCGCTCAAGGTTGCCGCTTGCCCAGGCATACCGGGCGGACAGATCGGGACGGCGGGCGATCTCGATATCCCTGGCCCAGGCCAGAACCCAGCTCCGCACCGGGCTGACCGACTGCCACTCGACAGCCTTGGCAAAGGCGTTGTCCTTCGTCCGCTGCATCTCGGCCAGGCGACCGGGGGCGACGACGGCGAGGGCGACACGCAGTGCGTCGGGCGTCTGCTCGGGGCGGGGGACCAGCTCGTGCCCACAGTCGGCCTGGATGCTCATGGTGTCCTCCCTGGAGCGACCGGGCGGCACTCGCCGCACCGCCCAGGCTCCGGGGCGCGGAAGGCGCGGTCGCAGTGGTCGCAGTTCTGGAGGGGGTGCCGGACGGGTTCCGGGGCTTCCGGTGTGCGGAACGGAGGCGGGGGCGGCAACTCGGTGGTCAGGCGGTAGGCCAGCACGGCGGCCGGGTGGTGCGGGCTGTGCCGGCCTTCGGGCGGCAGGCCGCTGGTCAGGGCGTGGCGCACAGCGGCGGGCGGCACATCGCGCTCCAGCCAGGCGGCGACGCCGGGGGCCAGATGGGCCGTGGCGCAGGCGGAGAGGTGCAGCCGGGGGTCGAGGGCGCTCAGGTCGGCGAGGATGGCTGTGGCCGCTCGGAGCAGGTCCGGGGACGAGTAGCCGGGCTGGGGTACGGCGGGCAGGGGCCGCCGCTTCTCGCTGGGCTTGGGTTGTGTGGGCTCAGGGCGCATGCCGGGAGTCGTGTGACTCTCGTCGGCATCCGTCTCGGCCACCGGAGGCGCGGCGTGTGCCAGGGCTGCCTGCGGGCGCGGCACGCGGACGGGCTTCGCGGCGCGGCCGGGGGCGGTGGTCGGTAGGTTCCGGGGCGCCGCCGGCTGATTGCAGGAGATCGTACGGGTGACGATCCGGCCGCCGGGGGTACGTTCGCGGATGCGGCGCAGATAGCCATGCGCCTCAAGTTCGCGCAGCCCGGCGGCGATACGGGTGGCGCCCTCGGGGAAACGGTCGGCGAGGGTCTTGATGTCGACGCGGGCGCCGGTGGGCAGCGACTGGATGTGCAGACCGAGGCCCATGGCGAGCAGCGACAGCTCGCGGTGCTGGGCCAGGTGATTGCCGATCACCGTGAAGCGGGTGGTGTGGCGGGAGTTGTCGTGCGTGACACCGGCGGGATGAGCGGCCGGGGCCGGAGCCGGGGGCCGAACGCGAGGACGTTGGTTAGCCCGTAAGGGGCGTTGCCCGTCGGCTACGCCTGACGGGGCGCACGAAGGCGCGCTAGTGTTCCGGGTATCCATCAGGAAGTCGCTTCTTCCTCGGTGGTCAGGCCCTCGATCGGGATCGCTAGTCCCGGCCGGGGGCCGACGTATGTCTGCGGTGGTGTGTCTGTTCCCGCTGAGCGTAAGGCAGCCGGGGGACACGAAATCCAGCCCGACCAGGGATGTTCACCCGCCCGAGTGACAGTGAGCGACGGGCGGGTGGGGTGGGGCTTGGTGGGGTTATTTCTCCTCATGTTCCTTGAGGAAGGCAGCCGGCATCACCGGAACCTGACGGAACGGGTTCCGGTCTCGTGCAGCGCAGCTCCGCCCAGACGGTCTTGCGCGGGTACAGCCCCTCGGTCACTCCCCACCGGTCGGCGAGCGCGTCCACCAGCAGCAGGCCACGCCCCGACTCGGAGTCCCGATCCGGCCGTTGCAGTACGGGCAGGCGCTCGCGGCGCGTGTCGGCGACCTCGATCCGGAGGACGTCCCGGGTGAGACGGAGCGTGAGCCGGAAGTCCCGCCCGGCCACGCGGCCGTGCGAAGTGGCATTGGCGGCCAGCTCGGCCACGAGGAGCCGCCCGGGGTCGGACGGAAGCCCCCAGTGGCGAAGTTGACTCTCCGCGAGCAGACGAGCGAGCCGGGCGCCCCGGGGCGTGGAGGAAAGCAGCACGCTGAAGACGGGTACGGGGTGGTTGAGTTGGGCCGATGTCTCGGCTTTTCCATGAATCACATCACTCAGAGTGGCCACATCTGCTTACTCTGGGGAGTGACGGAGCAGTTGCGTACGGTCACTGTCCGGCTCTTGTCCGGTGCTGTCCTGGCTGTCCGCGCGGTTCTTACGGGTAGGGCGCAGGGCGCCGAGGGACGGCGCGGCAGGACGGAGGAGTACGGATGTCGGTGGACGTGGAGGCGGCACAACCGAGGGACGAGGCGGACGACCCGGGGTGGGAGGTGGACCCGGACGACGAGTGGGGCGTGGCCGTCATCACCACGGTGGGACGGCAGTTGAAGCTGCGCCGCGAGGCGGCGGGGATGCGCGCCGGCCAGTTCGGCAAGGCGGTCGGCTACGGCGAGGACATGGTCTACAAGATCGAGGGCGGCAAGCGGATCCCTCGGCAGGACTTCCTCAACGCGGCCGACGAGGTGCTGGGCGCGGATGGGCTCATCGCGGCGACGTGGGAGGACGTCAAGAAGGTCCGGTACCCGAAGAAGGTGCGGGAGCTGGCCAAGCTGGAGGCCCAAGCGGTCGAGATCGGGGTGTACGTAAGCAACAGCATCAGCGGGCTGTTGCAGACACCGGAGCACGCACGAGCCGTGATCGGGGCGGCGCAGCCGCCGTACTCGCCAGATGACGTGGAACGCATGGTGGCAGCCCGTCTGGCCCGACAGTCGATCTTCGAACGCAACCCGGCTCCAGCCCTCAGTTTCATCCTGGAAGAGGGGGTTCTCCGGCGTCCCATCGGGGGCACAATGGTCTGGCGTCAACAGCTCGAACGTCTGTTGGAAGCGGGGCGATTGCACAATGTCGTGCTTCAGGTGATGCCGACAAACTGCACCACCCACTCCGGCTTGGACGGCAAGATCGAGATGCTGAAGTTCGCGGACGGTACGGCCGTGGGTCGCGCCGACGGCGAGTTCAACGGCCGACCGACCTCCGAACCCAAACACCTGCGCATCCTTGAGCTGCAATATGGCACCATCCGGGCTCAGGCGCTCTCGCCAGGGGAGTCGCTTGCCCTCATCGAGCAACTGCTGGGAGAGACATGATCCGCAAGACCACCGCCGGGGACGCCTCCGGGCTGGAGTGGTTCAAGAGCAGCTACAGCGACGGCAACAACGGCAACTCCTGCATCGAGATCGCCACCACCCCCGGCACGGTGCACGTCCGCGACTCCAAGAACATCGAGGGCCCCCGGCTGGCGCTCGCGCCCGGCGCCTGGGCGGCCTTCATCACATACGCCGTGGAAGGCTGACGCCTCAACACCAACGCACCCCGCACACCGCATCGGTACAACCGTGTGCGGGGCACATCGGAGTACGGCTCAGAGCAAGTCGTCCGGCCTGGTCAACGGGCGCTCATTCCGTGTCCTTCGGATGCCGTGGCGAGGCGTACACAAGAATGACCGTCGATGTTTCCGGGCTGACCAGGTAGCGCACCCTGCCACCGCTGGTGATCTCGTACTCCCACTGCTCCAGCTCGGATCCCTTCCACTCCTTGGTCGCGTGCCTCCCTCGGAGCTGATGCTGGCGATTCCAGTTGGATCGGGACTGGGGGTCGGTGCGCAGCGCGTCCAGACAGCGATGCGCGTTCGACAGCACCGCTTGGCAGAGTTGTTCCCACCCCGTCACCGCCTCCGTCGTCCCGAAAACGACGTTCCAGCCGCTCAGCGGAGGGACACTGACCCGATCCCCCTTCTTCGGGCTCACCCGCGCACCTCGACCTGACCGAGGTTGTCACCTTCGAGAGGGCGCAGCGACTCCCTGAGCTGCTCAGGGTCGGCGTTGATGCGGGCGGTGGCACGCCAGGAAACGATCGCGCGGTGCACGGCCTCCCCGGCCCCCAGTTCAGCGGCGTCGGACAGCGCTTCAAGAAGCTCGACGGTGAAAGCCCTCACCTCTTCAGCGTCGAGATGCCGCACCCAGGGAAACACTTCGGGCAGCGCGAGGAGGAGTGACTTCGCTCCGTCGTCCTGTTTCATCAGGGCGAGGAAAAGCCGCGAGGCGGTGGTCAGATTCTCCTCGGCATGCTCTGCCCGCACGGCCGTCGTCAGCACCATGTCCGGGGCGTCCCGATGCGTGACGCGGAGCTGCCCCAAGGCCGCGGCCCTGGCTGCGACACCCTTCGGATTCCGGGACAGGTCGGTGAAGGAGACGGACTCCTGCTCTGTTGCCAGATACGTGACACTCATACCCAGACTGTACTCAGATCACGTTCTGATTTCCACAGCTGGAGTGGCTCGGCCTTGCCACGTGCCTGGTGCTCGGTGTCTGCGCGTTATGCACCAGGCGAATACCCCAGGTACGCAAAAGCCCGGCCCACTACCCGGGCCGGGCTTCCTCGCGCTCAGGCTGGACGCGGTCTCAGACGTCCTCGGGCTTCTCGTCGCCGGGCTCCAGGCCGAACTGCTCCACGAGCCACTTGTCGAACTCGATCGAGGCGCGCACCCAGCTCACCGTCGACGACACGAAGTGCTCCAGGCTGACCCCCATGCCGATCAGCATCTGGGCCTCGCCGATCAGCCGCACGGTGGGCGGGCCGTCGCCCTCCTCGTGGACGTGGCTGTAGACCTTGGGCCACAGCGTGCGGCGGTTCCAGTCGTCGATCGCGTCGAGGATCTTGGACTTGTCCGCGATGGGGTGCGGCCGGTCGTAGAACGTCCGCACCGAGAAGACCTGCTGGTCCTCCTCGCCACGGAACATGAAGTACGTGCGGAACTCCTCCCACGGAGCCGCGAGGTCACCCTCGTCGTCGACGACGTACTTCAGCTCCATCTGTTCCAGGAGCTGCTTGACCAGGTCCTGGTCGGGGACGACGGGGCCCGCCGGTCCTTCACCCTGCGGTTGGGGCTGTCCCCCGAAATTCGGAATCGAGGACGGGTCGATGCTCACCGTGTATTTCCCTTCGTACGGTTCCTGCCATCCTCTCCCATCCCGGGCGGTCCCTGGCAAGCCCATCCGCGTCCGCACGGGTCATGGATTCGTCCGGAGATCCTGACAGGCCCGTCACCTGGGCGGGTGACGGGCCTGTCGGGGACCCGGAAGCCTTCTACGGCGCCTTCTCCAGGGACGGCCCCTCCGGCGTGCCGGGGCCCTCCCCCGTCCACAGGGCTGCCCGCCCGGCCGTCCGCGGGTCCGGCTCTTCGCCCGCCCCCCGGCCCACCATCAGGCCGTCCTCCACCCGGTCCACCCGGACCGTGTCGCCGTCCGTGATGTCGCCCGCCAGGATCTCCTTCGCGAGCTGGTCGCCGATCGCCGTCTGGACCAGGCGGCGCAGCGGGCGGGCGCCGTAGGCGGGGTCGTTGCCCTCCTCTGCGAGCCAGGCCAGGGCCTCCGGGGTGACCTCCAGGGTGAGGCGGCGTTCCGCGAGGCGCTGGGCGAGGCGGCCGATCAGGAGGCCCGCGATGTGGGCCAGCTCGTCCTGGGACAGGGCGGAGAAGACCACCAGGTCGTCCAGGCGGTTGAGGAACTCCGGCTTGAAGGAGGACCGTACGGTCTGGAGGACCTGCTCCTTCTTGCGTTCCGGGGTGATCGTCGGGTCGACCAGGTACTGGCTGCCCAGGTTCGACGTCAGGATCAGGATGGTGTTCCGGAAGTCGACCGTCCGGCCCTGGCCGTCGGTGAGGCGGCCGTCGTCCAGGACCTGGAGCAGCACGTCGAAGACCTCGGGGTGGGCCTTCTCGACCTCGTCCAGGAGGACCACGGAGTACGGGCGCCGCCGTACCGCCTCGGTGAGCTGGCCGCCCTCCTCGTAGCCGACGTAGCCGGGGGGCGCGCCGACCAGGCGGGCCACGGAGTGCTTCTCGCCGTACTCGCTCATGTCGATGCGGACCATGGCCCGCTCGTCGTCGAAGAGGAAGTCCGCGAGCGCCTTGGCCAGTTCCGTCTTGCCCACGCCCGTCGGGCCGAGGAAGAGGAACGATCCTGTGGGCCGGTCGGGGTCCGCGATGCCGGCGCGGGTGCGGCGTACCGCGTCGGAGACCGCCTGGACCGCCTCGCTCTGGCCGATCAGCCGCCTGCCCAGCTCCTGCTCCATGCGCAGCAGCTTCTGCGTCTCGCCCTCCAGCAGCCGGCCCGCGGGGATACCGGTCCAGGAGCCGACGACGTCGGCGATGTCGTCCGGGCCGACCTCCTCCTTGACCATCGTGTCCTTGGCGGCCTCCTGCTCGGCCTCCGCGGCCGCCTCCAGCTCCCGCTCCAGGTTGGGGATCTCGCCGTACAGCAGCTTGGAGGCGGTGTCGAAGTCGCCGTCGCGCTGCGCCCGCTCGGCCTGGCCGCGCAGGTCGTCCAGGCGTTCCTTCAGCTCACCGACCCGGTTCAGGCCCTGCTTCTCCTTCTCCCAGCGGGCGGTGAGGCCGCGCAGCTCCTCCTCGCGGTCGGCGAGGTCGCGGCGCAGCTTCTCCAGGCGCTGCTTGGAGGCGGGGTCGGACTCGTTCTTGAGGGCCAGCTCCTCCATGCGGAGGCGGTCGACGGAGCGCTGGAGCTCGTCGATCTCCAGCGGCGAGGAGTCGATCTCCATCCGGAGCCGGGACGCGGCCTCGTCGACCAGGTCGATGGCCTTGTCGGGGAGGAAGCGCGAGGTGATGTAGCGGTCGGAGAGGGCGGCGGCGGCCACCAGGGCCGCGTCCGCGATCTGCACCTTGTGGTGGGCCTCGTAACGGCCCTTGAGCCCGCGCAGGATCGCGATGGTGTCCTCGACGGTCGGCTCGGCGACCAGCACCTGCTGGAAGCGGCGTTCCAGGGCGGCGTCCTTCTCGATCCGCTCGCGGTACTCGTCGAGGGTGGTCGCGCCGACCATGCGCAGCTCGCCGCGGGCCAGCATCGGCTTGAGCATGTTGCCCGCGTCCATCGAGGAGTCGCCGCCGGCGCCCGCGCCGACGACGGTGTGCAGCTCGTCGATGAAGGTGATGATCTGTCCCTCGCTCTCCTTGATCTCGGAGAGGACGGTCTTGAGGCGTTCCTCGAACTCGCCGCGGTACTTGGCGCCGGCGACCATCGCGCCGAGGTCCAGCGAAACCAGCCGCTTGTTCTTGAGCGACTCCGGCACGTCGCCCTTGACGATGCGCTGCGCGAGCCCCTCGACCACGGCGGTCTTGCCGACGCCGGGCTCGCCGATCAGCACCGGGTTGTTCTTCGTACGGCGCGACAGCACCTGCACCACGCGCCGGATCTCGTGATCCCGGCCGATGACGGGGTCGAGCTTGCCGTCCCGGGCGGCGGCGGTGAAATCGGTGCCGAACTTCTCCAGGGCCTTGTACTGGCCCTCCGGGTCGGGTGTGGTCACCCGGCGCCCTCCCCTTGCCTTCTCGAACGCGTCCAGGAGCCGGTCCGCGGCGGCTCCCTGCTGGGCCAGTATCTCCCCGGTCTGGCCGCCCTTGGCGGCGGTGCCGATGAGCAGGTGCTCGGTGGAGAGGTAGTCGTCGCCCAGCTCCTTCGCGCGGCGGCCCGCGTCCGCGATGACGGCGAGCAGGTCGCGGTTGGGCTGCGGGGGCGCGACGGTCGATCCGGTGACGCTGGGCTGGGCGGCGAGCAGCCGCTCGGTGGCCGACCGTACGGCCGCCTGGTCCGCCTCCACGGCGGCCAGCAGGTCGGTGACGTTCTCGTTGTCCTGGCCCTCCAGCAGCGCGAGCAGCAGATGGGCCGGGGTCAGGTCGGGATGTCCCGCCGCCACCGCCCGGCTGGTGGCGGAGTTGATCGCATCCCGGCTCTTGTTGGTCAGCTCGGCGTCCACGTGGGCCCTCTCCTCCTTGCACGAGTTCTGCGCGCGTTCTCGCGGTCTTGTTCTCGCGGTCTTGCGTGATCCTCTGTGACCTGCGCGATCCTGCGATCTTGCGTGATCACCTACGGGTACGGAAAAACGCCGCTCCGGTCTCATCCGGACCGCCGCATCCTGACAGCAAGAACCTACGCAAAGTTGAGTCTATTCCACTCAAGCCTGGAGTGGCGCCCAGAACCCCGCCCCCCGAGCCCGATTTTTCTCGCGTTCCGGTTCTCCCACCACCCGTACGCACCCGGGCACTGCCCGTACACACCAAAAGGCCCGGCACGCGGGGTCACGCGTGCCGGGCCGGAAGGACACCGGGCCGGGAGGATCCGGGGCAGCGCCCGGGAGGATCCGGGGCAGCCGCCCGGAAGAATCCGGGCAGCACAACGGCGCCATCGTGTTTCAGGTCCACGATGGCGCCGTTGTGTGGGGGAAGCGCCTGAACGATTTGGAACGACGGGGGAATCGCTCAGGCACTGCGGGGGGTGGCGAGGGTGGTCTGTGGTGCTCCGACCAGCTGGTGGTCACGCTGGTCGAGGTTGACGAAGATCATGTCGTAGCGGATGGCACAGCGGACCGGGCGCGGGGCCCCGCGCGGCCTGCGGAGGCAGCGGTAGGCGCGGACGTCCTCGTCCTCCTCACGCACGACGACGATCGGCTCTCCGAAGAGAGTGACCATCAACGAGTCTCCTCGGTGGGGAATGGCCGTGACCAGATCGATGAAGTGCCACCCCGATCGGTACGCCGTGGCCATCTCACGCCGGAAGACCCGATCGTCCGGCGGGACGGTCATGCCTCGGTGCCGGCCGGGGTGCTGCCCCATTCGATGTCACCGGAGTCACCGGCGTCACCGGAGGCGGCCTTGGGGGCCACCGTCCACGAAATCTCCTCGGTGCCCGCGCCCGCGGCCCGGACGGCGGTTCCGGCCGGCGTGCTGGTCCAGGAGATCTCCCCCACCGCGGCGGCCTGGTGGGCCGCACCCGTCGGCGCACTGGTCCAGGAGATCTCCCCGACAGCAGCCAGCGCACCGAAGGCCAGAGCCGTAGAGAAAGCAGTGGCCACCACCGCGCGAAGCATTCTCTGATACATAGTCGGCTTCGTCCTCACTTGATGGATTCCTCTCCCCCGCCATCTAGACGATGTCTCATTCGGACACGTCAACACCACCGGGACGAGGCATCATGTTCCTGCATGTTCAGGACCCTGAGGGGTGGAGATTTGACCGAAAGCATCACAAAACCGACACATCCCCATGCCGTCACTGATCTATGTGAAGACGGCAGGCGGCTTTACGCCAGTGCGCTGCGCTCCGGGCGCCTCGCCCGGAGCGAGATCGTGACCGCCCCCTGTCTGATGGAGTTCCCACTCCTGCATCCGGACCCGGACGATCCGGACTGGCTGCGACCGGTTCCGCCGTCGGCCGCGCTCTCCCAGCGTCTCAACCCCATCGAGCGGGAGATCCAGGAGCGGAGGCACTTCGCCGTCGCGCTGACCGACGCTTTCGAGCCGTTCATGGCGATCGCCTCGCAGGGGCCGCCGAGCACCCACGCGATCACCGTCCTGGAGGGCAAGAGCCGGATCAACGCGGCGATCGACCTCTCCACGGCCGCGTGCAGGACCGAGGTCCTCACCGTGCAGCCGGGCGGTGTCCGCAGCGCGGACGCGCTCGAACAGGGGCTGGAGCGCGGCCGGACCGTGGTGGACCGCGGGGTCAGCATCCGCACGCTCTACCAGCACACCGTCCGGCACGGCCAGGGCACGCTCGCCTACGCCGAACGTCTCGCCGAGGGAAACGTCGAGATCCGGACGCTGGAGGAGCTGGTCGAGCGGCTGATCATCTTCGACCGCACCGTCGCGTACATCCCGGCGCGCTCCGACCGGGAGGTCGCCCTGGAACTGCGCCACCCCGCACTCGTCGACTACCTGGCCCAGGTCTTCGAGCAGCTCTGGCGACGCGCCACCCCCCTCACCGAACAGGTCCCGTACGAGCCGACCCCCGACGGCATCTCCGGCGTCCAGCGCTCCATCGCGAGGCTGCTCATCGAGGGATACGTGGACGAGGCCATCGCCCGCCGGCTGGGGATGAACGTACGGACCTGCCGCGCCCACATCGCCAAACTCGCCACCACGCTCGGCAGCGGCAGCAGGGCACAACTCGGCTATCTCATCGCACACTCGGGAATCCTGGACCAGGAGCGCTGACCCGGCATTTCGATACACCCCGACATACCTCGCTCCACACCGCACACAACGAACCCCACACCGAACAAACAGAGGAAACCCGCAATCTGAATCCGAACCGACCTGAAACAGCGCGAGTTCCCCGAACCGGACGCCTAAAACCCGCCGTTGTACGGCGAGAACCCGGCGACGGCCGCAGTCACTCTCTGTAGAGTGCGGCTTCGGCCTGTCCGGATCAAGCGAAACGCGACTGCACTGATGCGCACTGCGGAACCGTGCAGCACTGCGGAACCACGCAGGAGGGACATATGACACAACCGGACGCGGTGACCCACAGAGGACCGTCGCCCGCTGTGTCGGCGGAGGCGCGCGCCCTGCTCGACCGGTTCGCCCGGGGCGAGCAGGTCGGGCGCGCCGAGCCCGGCTGCACCGAACTGATCGCCCTCGGCCTGGCGGTCCACGACCCGCACCACGACCGGTGGGGCATGGCCGACCTGCGCCACGCCGAGGAGACCGCCATGGCCGAGGAGCGGGCCGGCATAGCCCGCCACCTCCAGCGCATGCGGCAACTCGCCGATCTCTACCGCGAACTGGGAACGTACGAATCGCCCACCGGAAACGGAATCGAGTTTCTCGACCGGCTCGAACACGTCAATGCCGCCATCATGCAGGCAGCGGATTACGCGCGGTCCCACATGTACACGGCGCACCCGGTAAACCGGACCGCGGCAGGGCTGACCGCGGTCATCCCCCGCGAGATCAAGCTCCTGGAACGCGGCATCACCCGCCGCACCATTTACTCCGAATCCGCCCGCACCCGCGCCGCGGAACAGGAGTGGGCGACGACCATGAGCGCGCACGGCGCGGAGATTCGTACGCTCGCCTCCGATTTCGAGCGAATGATCCTCGTGGACAGAAGATTCGCCATCATTTCCGACCACCGGGACGAGCCGAACAGAATGACCGCGTTCAAAGTGACGCACCCCGGCATGGTGGCTTTCCTCCAACACCTCTTCGAGCAGCAGTGGGAGCGGGCCGAGCCCTGGATGGGCGGCCGGTTCCGGCCGAGGGAGGGCATCGTCACGACGGGCCGCTCCCGGCGCATCCTCAACAAGCTCCGCGAGGGCCGGACCCTCAAGCAGATCGCCAGCGAACTGGAGGTCAGCCTGCGCACCGTCAACACCGACCTGAACAAGCTGTACGAGGTCGTCGGCGTGGACACGCTCTTCTCGCTCGGGGTGTGGTGGGGGTCAGAGGCCGCCGCCGAGGAACGCAAACGGGGCTGACCGCGTGCGGGCGGGACGACCGTGCGCGAGCGGGACCGACCCGCGCCGAGCGCTCAGCGGAACGCCCGGCCGGGGAGATCCCGGCCGGGCGCTCCGAGGTAGTCGGTGGCGTCTGTGGCGTCGTGACGTCGGTGACGTCAGTCCGTCGGGCGCTTGGGCTTCGGGCGCCACACCACCAGCGCGCTCGTCTGCTGCACGTCCTGGTACGGCACCAGGTCCCGGCGGTACGAGGCGTGCACCTGCGCCTCGCGCTGCTGCATCGCCGCCGCGGCGCCGTCCACCGCGGACGCCAGCTCGGCGACCCTGGCCTGGAGCGCGGCGACCTGGTTCTCCAGCTCGATGATGCGCTTGATTCCGGCCAGATTGATGCCCTCGTCCTGCGAGAGCTGCTGCACCTGCCGGAGCAGTTCGATGTCCCGGGCCGAGTAGCGGCGCCCGCGGCCCGCCGTACGGTCCGGGGAGACCAGGCCGAGGCGGTCGTACTGCCTCAGGGTCTGCGGGTGCAGCCCGGAGAGCTGGGCCGCCACCGAGATGACGTACACCGGCGTCTCCTCGGTCAGCGCGTACGCCCTGCCGAACGATGAGGACGGCCGCCGCCGCCCGTCCCTGTCCATCGGGTCATGCTCCCTTCGCCGCCTGGAACAGCTCCGCCCGCGGGTTCTCGTCCGCGGTCGCCTTCCGGTATGCCTCCAGCGCGTCGCGCGCCTGGCCGCCGAGGTCCTTGGGCACGACCACCTCGACGGTCACCAGCAGGTCGCCGCGGCTGCCGTCCTTGCGTACGGCGCCCTTGCCACGGGCCCGCATCGTACGGCCGTTGGGGGTGCCCGCGGGCAGCTTCAGCGTGACCGGTGGGCCACCCAGCGTGGGAACCCGCACCTCGCCGCCGAGCGCCGCCTCCGCGAAGGTGACGGGCACGGTGATGGTGAGGTTGTCGTCCTTGCGGCCGAAGACCGGGTGCGCGTCGACATGGACGACGACGTACAGGTCGCCGCCCGGGCCGCCGCGCTCGCCGGGAGCGCCCTTGCCCCGGAGCCTGATCCGCTGGCCGTCGCTGACGCCCGCGGGGATGCGGACCTGCATGGTCCGCGAGGACCTGGCCCGTCCGCTGCCCTTGCAGACCTCGCATGGGTCCTGGGCGATCAGCCCGCGCCCCTTGCAGTCCACGCAGGGGTCGGTCAGCGAGAAGCCGCCGCCCGAGCCGCGCGAGACCTGGCCGGTGCCCACACAGGTCGGGCAGACCCGCGGGGAGCCGTTCTTGTCACCGGTGCCCGAACACGCCTTGCAGGGCGCCTGGCTGGACATCCGCAGCGGGACCGTGGCCCCGTCGACGGCCTCCGTGAAGCTGAGCGTCACCTCGGTGTCGATGTCCTGGCCGCGGCGCGGCTGCGTACGGGTGCCGGGGCCGCCGCGGTTGAACAGCCCGCCGAAGACGTCACCGAGCCCGCCGCCGAAGCCGCCGGCGCCGGCCGGGCCGCCCTGCGCGCCGCCCTGACCGCCGCCGAAGAGGTCGCCCAGGTCGAAGTTGAACGAGCCGTTGCCGCCCGCGCCGGGCCCCGGCCGGAACCCGCCGTTGCCGAAGAGCGAGCGCGCCTCGTCGTACTCCTTGCGCCGCTTGGGGTCGCCGAGGATGTCGTTCGCCTCGGAGATCTCCTTGAAGCGCTCCTCCGCCTTGGCGTCGCCCTTGTTGGCGTCCGGGTGGTACTCGCGGGCGAGCTTCCGGTACGCCTTCTTGATCTCGGCCTCGGTGGCGTCCTTCGGAACGCCGAGAACCTTGTAGTAGTCCTTCTCCACGAAGTCCTTCGTGCTCATCCTCGACGTCCCTCCTCTCCGCCCGCACCGGCACCGCCGGTCACCGCGTCACCTGTGTCCGGAACGCCGCCGGCGCGTCGTGCGCCGGCCGCGTCCCGGATATCGACGGCGTGCTCCGTGCCGTCTCCGTCAGCCCTGATCGGGCCCACCGTTCTCCTTGTCATCGGCCGACTCCGCCTGCTCCTCGGCGGACTTCGTCTTGCCACCCGGCTGCGGCTCGGCCACCGCGACCCGGGCGGGCCTGATCGTGCGCTCGCCGAACCGGTACCCGGGCTGCAGGATCGCGACGCACGTCGTCTCCGTGACGTCCGGCGCGTACGAGTGCATCAGGGCCTCGTGGATCGTCGGGTCGAAGGGCTCGCCCTCCGTACCGAACGGCTGGAGCCCCAGCTTGACCGTGACCGCTTCCAGCGACTCGGCGACGGACTTGAAGCCGCCGACCAGCTCGTCGTGGTCCCGCGCCCGCCCGATGTCGTCGAGCACGGGCAGAAGTTCGGTGAGCAGGTTCGCGACCGCGATCTCCTTGACGGAGACCCGGTCCCGCTCCACGCGCCTGCGGTAGTTCTGGTACTCGGCCTGGAGCCGCTGAAGGTCAGCCGTACGCTCGCCGAGCGCCGTACGGACCTGGTCGAGCTGGGCCAGCAGGCCCGCGTCCTGGATGTCCCCGGCGGGGGCCGCCGCCCCGGACTCCTTCGCGGAGTCCGGCTCGGCGGCCTTCGGCGTGGCGTCGTCGGCGCCGGAGGGGACATCGGGCTTCTCCTCGAAGCCCGGGGTCTCCTCTGTCACGCCGCACCGTCCTTCCTGGGCTTCTCGTCGTCGACGATCTCGGCGTCCACGACGTCGTCCTCGGGCTTGGCCTGACCGGCGCCCGCGGCGCCGTCGGGGCCGGCGGCACCGGACGCCTGGGCGTCCGCGTACATCGCCTGTCCGAGCTTCTGGGACACGGCCGCGACCTTCTCCGTGGCGGTACGGATCTCGGCGGTGTCCTCGCCCTTCAGCTTCTCCTTGAGGTCGGCGATCGCCGTCTCGACCTCGGTCTTGATCTCGCCCGGGACCTTCTCCTCGTTGTCCTTGAGGAACTTCTCGGTCTGGTAGACGAGCTGCTCGGCCTGGTTGCGGGTCTCCGCGGCCTCGCGGCGGCGGTGGTCCTCGTCCGCGTACTTCTCGGCCTCTTCGCGCATCCGGTTGACCTCGTCCTTCGGCAGCGAGGAGCCACCGGTGACGGTCATCTTCTGCTCCTTGCCGGTGCCGAGGTCCTTCGCGGCCACGTGCATGATGCCGTTGGCGTCGATGTCGAAGGCGACCTCGATCTGCGGCACACCACGCGGCGCGGGCGGCAGACCGGTCAGCTCGAACATACCGAGCTTCTTGTTGTACGCGGCGATCTCGCGCTCGCCCTGGTAGACCTGGATCTGCACGGACGGCTGGTTGTCCTCGGCCGTCGTGAAGATCTCCGAGCGCTTCGTCGGAATCGTGGTGTTCCGCTCGATGAGCTTGGTCATGATGCCGCCCTTGGTCTCGATACCCAGGGACAGCGGGGTGACGTCGAGGAGCAGGACGTCCTTGACCTCACCCTTCAGGACACCGGCCTGGAGCACGGCGCCGATGGCGACGACCTCGTCCGGGTTGACGCCCTTGTTGGCCTCGCGGCCACCGGTCAGCTCCTTGACGAGCTCGGCGACGGCGGGCATACGCGTCGAACCACCGACGAGCACCACGTGGTCGATCTCGGAGAGCTGGATGCCCGCGTCCTTGATGACGTTGTGGAACGGGGTCTTGCACCGGTCCAGCAGGTCGGCCGTGAGCTGCTGGAACTGGGAGCGGGTGACCTTCTCGTCCAGGTGCAGCGGGCCCTCGGCGGACGCCGTGATGTACGGCAGGTTGATCGTGGTCTCCGTGGAGGACGACAGCTCGATCTTCGCCTTCTCCGCGGCCTCGCGGAGACGCTGGAGAGCCATCTTGTCCTTGGACAGGTCCACGCCGTGGCCGTTGGCGAACTGCTTCACCAGGAAGTCGACGAGACGCTGGTCCCAGTCGTCACCACCGAGGTGGTTGTCACCGTTGGTGGCCTTCACCTCGACGACGCCGTCGCCGATCTCCAGCAGCGAGACGTCGAACGTACCGCCACCGAGGTCGAAGACGAGGATGGTCTGGTCGTCCTTGTCGAGCCCGTAGGCCAGGGCGGCCGCCGTCGGCTCGTTGACGATACGCAGGACGTTCAGGCCCGCGATCTCGCCGGCCTCCTTGGTGGCCTGGCGCTCCGAGTCGTTGAAGTACGCCGGGACGGTGATCACCGCGTCGGTGACCTTCTCGCCCAGGTACGCCTCGGCGTCCCGCTTCAGCTTCTGCAGCACGAAGGCCGACATCTGCTGGGGGTTGAAGTCCTTGCCGTCGAGGTTGATCTTCCAGTCGGTGCCCATGTGGCGCTTGACCGACCGGATGGTCCTGTCGACGTTCGTGACCGCCTGGCGCTTCGCGACCTCTCCGACGAGCACCTCGCCGTTCTTGGCGAAGGCGACGACGGACGGCGTGGTCCTGGCGCCCTCTGCGTTGGTGATGACGGTGGGCTCGCCGCCTTCGAGAACGCTGACGACGGAGTTAGTCGTGCCCAGGTCGATGCCGACCGCACGTGCCATTTCGATTCCTCCAGGTGACTTGAGTGGAACAGGCTCAAGGATGCATCACAGATCCCACGGAGTCAAAGGACCTGAGTCGAGAAGGCTCAACTATTGTGCGCCCACTCCCCGACCGCGCCGAATCACGCCGAAACGGGCACGGCAGACGACTCCGCCCGGGGTGCCTACCCGATCCATACCGGTCCAGCATGCGATCGTTCTGCACCAAAAGCCATAAATCGCTCAGAGAACGGTCAGATGTGACCACGAAGCGACCTGTACCCCAGACACCTCAGGCACCCAGGACACCCCAGACGCTCTGGACACCCCAGGCGCCCCGGACATCCCCGCCACCGAACCCGCACCTCGCACGGCTCGATCAGCTCCGCCCGCACCTCGCACGGCTCGATCAGCTCCGCCCGCATCTCGCACGGCTCGCACGGCCCGGCCGGCTCCGCCCGCACCTCGAACCCAAGCGCCTGCTCGACGTAACCCTCGGCTCGGCCCTGCTGCTCCTGGCCTCGCCCGTCCTCGCGGCCGCCGCCCTCGCCCTCGCGCTCTCCCGCCCGGCCGGTGGCGTCTTCGTGCGCGACTACCGCACCGGGTTCAACGGACACCCCTTCCTCCTGAGTTCCCTGCGCACCCGCCGCTTCCGGCTCGACCTGCTCTCCCGGCTGCCCCACGTCGTACGCGGCCACCTCTCCCTGGTCGGTCCGGCGCCCCTCACGTTCGGCTCCCCCGCGGCCGCGGCGCCCTGGCGGCAGCTCGTACGGCCCGGGCTGACCGGGCTCGCGCAGGTGCGGCGCCACTCGGCGCTGCCGTGGAACGAGGCGCCCCTGCTGGACCAGCACTACGTGGAGCAGCACTGGATCGGCCTCGACCTGTCGATCCTCGCCCGCACACCCGGCGCGCTCATGCGACGGGTCAGGGTGGCCTCAGCGACACAGATCACCGGCCCGACGGCTACATTGCGGCGGAATAAGTGGGTACCCTCAGCACGAGCCGATTAAGTTACCGCTTAGTACGATCAGTCTGAGCGCGGTTCCGGATCTCCCACCGTCGCAGGCCCGAGGAGCCCCCGAAATGCAACTCGCCGCGATCATCGTGTCGCTGGTTCTCGCCGTCGTAGGTGTCGCGCTGTTCGCCCGAGCCATCGCGCAGATCTACCGCTTCGTACGGCTCGGGCAGCCCGGGCCCGCCGGGACACGTACCGACGAACCCGGGCAACGCACCCTGACGGTGGCCAAGGAGTTCCTCGGCCACACCCGGATGAACGCCTGGGGCGTCGTCGGCGTCGCGCACTGGTTCGTCGCGGTCGGGTTCTTCTCGCTCGTCCTGACCCTGGTCAACGCCTTCGGGCAGCTGTTCAAGGCCGACTGGCTGCTGCCGGTGATCGGCGGCTGGACCCCGTACGAGGTCTTCGTCGAGCTGATCGGCCTGCTGACCACGCTCGGCATCCTGACGCTGATCGTCATCCGCCAGCTCTCGCTGCCCGGCCGGGCCGGGCGCAAGTCCCGCTTCGCGGGCTCCAATCTGGGCCAGGCCTACTTCGTCGAGGCTGTCATCCTGACCATCGGGATCGCCATCCTCGTCCTGCGCGGGCTGGAGGGGGCGCTGCACCACGCGGACTCCTACCAGGCGGCGTACGTCGTCTCGTACCCCCTGGTCCTGGCCTTCAAGGGGCTGAGCCTCAGCACCCTGCAGAACCTGGTCTACCTGGTCGCCATGATCAAGATCGCCACCTCGCTGGTGTGGATGATCACGGTCGCCCTCAAGACCGACATGGGCGTCGCCTGGCACCGTTTCCTCGCCTTCCCCAACATCTGGTTCAAGCGCGAGGCGGACGGCTCCACGGCGCTCGGCGCGCTCCAACCCATGACCTCCGGCGGCAAGGAGATCGACTTCGAGGACCCGGGCGACGACGACATCTTCGGCGTCTCCCAGGTCGAGCACTTCTCCTGGAAGGGCATCCTCGACTTCTCCACGTGCACGGAGTGCGGTCGCTGCCAGTCGCAGTGCCCCGCCTGGAACACGGGCAAGCCGCTCTCCCCGAAGCTGCTGATCATGTCGCTGCGCGACCACGCGCACGCCAAGGCGCCGTATCTGCTGGCCGGCGGCGGCAAGACCATGGAGGGCGAGGAGAAGGCCACCGCCGAGGCCCTGAAGGACGTGCCCGCGGCGGCCCTCGCGGAGGCCGAGCGCCCGCTGATCGGGACGCTGGAAGAGAACGGTGTCATCGACCCGGACGTGCTGTGGTCCTGCACCACCTGTGGCGCGTGCGTGGAGCAGTGCCCGGTCGACATCGAACACATCGACCACATCGTCGACATGCGCCGCTACCAGGTGATGATCGAGTCCAGCTTCCCCTCCGAGGCCGGGACGATGCTCAAGAACCTGGAGAAGAAGGGCAATCCCTGGGGGCTGGCCAAGAAGCAGCGCCTGGAGTGGACCAAGGAGGTCGACTTCGAGGTGCCGGTGGTCGGCAGGGACATCGAGGACCTGACGGAGGTCGACTACCTCTACTGGGTCGGCTGCGCGGGCGCCCTGGAGGACCGCGCGAAGAAGACCACGAAGGCGTTCGCGGAGCTCCTCCACATCGCCGGCGTGAAGTTCGCCATCATGGGCGGCGACGAGAAGTGCACCGGCGACTCGGCCCGCCGCCTCGGCAACGAGCCGCTGTTCCAGCAGCTCGGCCAGGAGAACGTCGCGATGCTGAACATGGCATATGGCGAGGACGACGATGACGCTTCCACGAAGAAGCCGAAGTCCTCGAAGAAGATCGTCGCGACCTGCCCGCACTGCTTCAACACCATCGCGAACGAGTACCCGCAGCTCGGCGGCGAGTACGAGGTCATCCACCACACGCAGTTGCTCCAGCACCTCGTGGACGAGGGCAGGCTGGTGCCGGTGACACCGGTCGAGGGCCTGATCACGTACCACGACCCCTGCTACCTGGGCCGGCACAACAAGGTCTACACACCGCCGCGCGAGATCATGTCCGCCGTCCCGGGCCTGCGCCAGCAGGAGATGCACCGCCACAAGGAACGCGGCTTCTGCTGCGGCGCGGGCGGCGCGCGGATGTGGATGGAGGAGCGCATCGGCAAGCGGATCAACAACGAGCGGGTGGACGAGGCCCTTTCGCTCAACCCGGACATCGTCTCGACGGCCTGCCCGTTCTGCCTGGTGATGCTGACGGACTCGGTCAACGGCAAGAAGGGCGACGGCCAGGCCAAGGAGTCGCTCCAGGTGGTGGACGTGGCGCAGCTGCTGCTCGACTCGGTACGGACGCCGGCCGACCCGGAGCCCCTGGAGGAGCGGGAGAGCGCGCCGGACCCGGAGCCCGAACCGGCGAAGTAGTCCGTTCGCGCGGTCCGTTCCGTACGGGCGCCGTTCCGTACGGGTTCGGTACGGGCCCCCGGACAGGCGCCCGTACCGGCGGCACAACCTTCCGGGGGCGGGGCGGGTCCAACTGGCCATGCGGAAACGTCCGGTGGCCGGCAGGCGCGCCCCTGCCCCCGTGGTCCCTCTGGTGGGTCTCGTCTGTCTGATGGGACTGGCGACGGCGTGCGGGAGCGCCGGCACCCCACCGGACGGCGGGTCACCCGGCCCCACGACCAACCCGGCGACCTCCACGACGACCGGCACGCCGTCCCGGACGCCGGCCCCGCCCCCGTCGCCGACCGCGCCGCCCGCCCCCGCCACGTACTCCGACTTCGACGGCGACCACACGAGCGACCTCGTCCTGACCGACCCCGTCGCGACGGTCGACGGCGTCTACTCCGCCGGGTACGCGGCCGTGGTGCCCGGCTCGCCGGACGGCCCGGACACGGCCCGCCACCGGGTGATCACGCAGAACAGCCTGAACCTCGGGAAGGCCGGCCAGGGAGGGGCCTTCGGCGGCACCGTCCGCTCGGCCGACCTCGACGGGGACGGGACGGCGGATCTGATCACCGGGGCGGGCACCGACACGGTCTTCGTCGTCTGGGGCGGCGAGAAGGGCCTCGCGGGAGGCGGGGCACGGCTCGCCGGCAGCGCGCCGGTGACCGGTGACTTCGACGGGGACGGGTACGCCGACCTGGTCACCGCGGGGCGCTCGCCCTCGACGGCGACGCTGTCGTACGGCCCGTTCAGCCGGGCCGGTGTGCCCGCGGCCACGGTGCCGCTGGACCTCACCCCGAAGGACCGCGGCCCCGACCCCGGCTCCGGCCTCGGTCCCGACGCCGCCCCCGGCTCCGGTCCGGACTCCGAGGGATACTACACGGCCCGCCTCGCTACCGCGGGGGACGTGAACGGCGACGGCCGGGACGACCTCGTCGTCACCTGGACCCATGTCTTCGTCGACGAGATGCCCGTCCCGCGCGCCACCGCCGTCCACCGCGGGACCGCCCGGGGCGCCGGGGGCGTCTCCGCCACGTACACCCGCCTCAAGGACGCCCAGGGCAGGAACGTCTACGGCGCGGACACCCTCACCGCCGATGTCGACAAGGACGGCACCGCGGACGTGATCGTCGGCCGTTCCTGCGAGGTCATCGGCGAGGAGCAGATCGCGGACGGCGGCAGCCGGCTGACGGTCGTGTACGGCGGCCGGGCGGGCCGCGGCCGCGCCCCGAAGCCGACGACGATCGACGACCGGACGCCGGGACTGCCGGGCGCGCCGGTCTCCACCGGCTGCTCCTTCGGGGCGGCGGCCACGGCGGGCGACGTGAACGGCGACGGGTACGCCGACGTGGCCTTCACCGCCCCGGCGAAGGACGGCTCGACCGTGGTCCTCGTCCTGCGCGGTGGCGAGAAGGGCCTGACCGGCGCGGGCGCCCAGCACCTCGCGGGCCTCCCCGGATCGCCCCCGCTCGCGCTGCTGGACACGGACGGGGACGGGGCGGCGGAGCTGGCGGTCGGCGCGGCGCGCGGGGACTTCTCCGGGAACCCGGAGGTACGCGTCCTGCGCGGCGGCCCGGACGGCCTGACGGACCCGGAGACGGGCACAGGAACGGGCTCCGGCACCGGCGGGACCGGGGCCGACGGCTGGCCGCGCGGGATCGGCCCCGCGGATCTGGGCCTGAAGCCGGTGGCGGGCGACAAGTTCGGCTGGGACTTCGGTCACTGAGCCCCGCCCGGCCTGGGCACGGCGAGCCGCCGCGCGCACAATAAGGCGGTGCGGCGGGGGCCGGTGAGTACGGACGGGACGGGTGGGGTCATGCGGAGACGGCGGATACGGCGGGCACGAACGACACCGACGACACCGACGACGGCGACCACGACGGCGACCACGACAGCGATGAAGACGATGAAGACAACGACGAGAACGGCCATCGGCCTCACCGCCTGCACCGCCCTGCTGCTGCCGCTGACCGCCTGCACCGACGCCTCCTCCTCGTCCGCCTCCTCCTCGGACGCCTCGGTGGCGGCGAAGAACGGCGACACCGCCCCGGGCACCGGCGCCTCGGCCGTCCCCCGGCGCCCCGTCCCGCGCGGCAGGGGCAGCCGTCTCCCGGACGACTTCAACGGCGACGGCCACCCCGACCTCGTACTGAACGACCTGGTCAAGGCGGCGGGTGACACGTACGGGGACGACGCGGGCATCGGCATCGTGTACGGCACGGCCCCCAGGACGGGGGACGGGGACAAGGCCCGCCGCTTCGACCCGGCCGTCCGCCAGACGCTGGAGCCGCGCGAACGGGGCGCGCGGGTGGGCGGGGCGCTGCCCGCCGCGTTCGACGCCGAGGCGGCGTGCGACCTCGACGGCGACGGCTTCGGCGACCTGATCATCGCCACGGACCCGCCGTACGACGGCATCGGGATGCCGCCCGTACCGCTCCAGATCCTCTTCGGCGGCCCGCAGGGGCTCACCGGCCGCGCGGTCGTCCTCAAGATTCCGGCGAAGGCCCGCGCGGGCGACGAGTGGCCCGACCACCCGGTCTGCGGCGACTTCGACGGGGACGGCAGGACCGACCTCGCGGTCACCGCGAGCGCGGGCCAGGTCACCTTCCTGCGCGGCCCGTTCAGCCGGACCGGAGCCCCGCGCTCCGCCGCCGCGCCGGTCCGGGGCGGAGGCACGGTCCTGGCGGCGCCCGAGCCGAAGGGCGATGTGAACGGCGACGGCTACGACGACCTCGTCGTCGCGCCCCGCGCCCACGCGCCCGGGGCGGCCGCGCGCGGAACGCTGCTGCTGGGCGGCCCGGACGGCCCCGGGCGCCCGGGCACCACGTACAGCTTCCCGGC